>JAGARW010000161.1 GCA_017621975.1 Lachnospiraceae bacterium
ATAATTCCCAAAGACAGAAGCTGGACACTGCCGATAAACCATGTCGAGCAATAGCTTGACGCAAACCCCGGCACCGTATGTCCGGTGTAATAATCATAAAATGTGACAAGGATCATCGCAATGCTGACAAGCAGCATCAGAAATCCAAGCAGCGAAATGAACTGAAGAGGCTTGATACTGAACGAGGTAATCCCGTCCGCCGCAAAGGAAAGCATCTTTTTCATCGTATATTTGGACGATCCCGCCTTGCGCTCATGCACGTCGAAATAAACAATATCGGAAGGATAGCCGATCGTTGGGATCAGTCCCCGCAAAAACAAATTCACTTCCCCGTATTCCGACAGACTTTCGATCACCCGTTTTGACATCAGCCGGTAATCCGCATGATTCGTAATGACTTCGCAGCCCATAAACTGCATCAGCTTATAAAACGCAAGCGCGGTATTTTTCTTGACGAAGCCGTCCGTATCCCTTGCGTTGCGCACGCCGTAAACGACGTCGCAGCCGCTCTCATATTTTTCCAGCATCAGATCGATCGCAGCAATATCCTGCTGCAGATCGGCGTCGATCGAGATCACAACGTCCGCCTTTTCCTTTGCCGTCAGCAGTCCCGCCAGAACTGCATTCTGGTGTCCTCTGTTGCGGGATAGGTTCACGCCGCAGAAAACAGGATTTTTATGGAACAGCTCCGTAATGATGCTCCACGTTCTGTCTTTTGAACCGTCGTTGACAAACATAATCTTACTCTCGGAGCTGATCTTTCCCTCAGACATCAGCGTCCTGTATTTTTCCTCCAAAGTCTCCGCCGTCGCCGGAAGCGCTTCTTCCTCATTATAGCAAGGCAGGACAAGGTATAATGTACTGCTCATACCGCGAGCTCTCCTTCTATTCTCACGCGTCAAGCCGCACTGCCAATCGGCAGACTATTTTGACGCTTGATAAACTGCGTTACCGATTATCAAAATGGAAATTATAAAATGAAAAATACGGCTTCATGCCAAGGGAATTCCACGTCCCCTGTACAATATAATTATCAAACTGCGTGCTTGCCGTAAAGCTCTTGCCGTTTTTATAAGCATAATTAATCAAAGAAGAAATGAGCGTCCGATAGCCTCCGAGTTTTCTGTGATCGGACGAAATAGCGGAAAGCTGCCCTTCCACAACATGTTCGTCTTCCCCGATCGTGCAGAAGCCGATCGGCTCATTTTGATATTCGACAACAAAGATACGGTTGTCTTCAAAGTTCTCAAAGTAGCTTTCGATCCAATTTTCATAGATCACGCCCGCTTTTTCGTCGGTCACGGAAGAAATATGGTACTGCCCCTGATACGACGCAAACGAAGAATACGTCATTGCAAGAAGCTGTTCCCGATGCTCCTTCAGATATTCGCGCTCGGCAAAAAATACGCGGATGCCGTCTCTCTTAGGAATTTCCGCTTCTCTGCCGCTCACGACCTGTTCAACCGTACCGCCGCAGAAAATACCGCCCGGCAAATATTTGTTAAAGCCCTTGATCACATCGACGACATGCGCGGGCAGGCGCAGATTATAATAGCCTTTGCATACTTCCATCTCGTGCTTCAGCGCAGCGAACACTTTTTCCATGATCTCTTCCTGATGCGCGTTATGGAGCGTGTCGATCGTTGTAAAA
The DNA here is from genome assembly GCA_017621975.1 of Lachnospiraceae bacterium. GTDB lineage: Bacteria > Bacillota > Clostridia > Lachnospirales > Lachnospiraceae > VSOB01. Next base: position 1,652 of record JAGARW010000161.1, read on the forward strand.
TAAAATCTCACGACGTACGCCTCAAATTCATACAGTCGGGAAACCGGCACGTTTTTGGAAATCTGATAGCCCCACACTTCTCCGCCTTCCTCATAGCGGTAATTCAGTTCCTCTTTCATCGCAAAAATATCGTCTCTGATACTGCTGTAATCTCTTTTGACAAAGCAGTGGCTCAGCTTAAAAATATTGTCCATATAAGATAATACTGGCATTACTGTTCCTCCTTCGGCTTCACCAGCGCGCTGCCGGCGATTACCTGCTCACCTTTTTGATTATAACAGTTCGTAGACAGGACTGCACGCTTTTTTTCCTCTTGCAGCTCGATGACCGCTATCTCTACCCGTACCGTATCTCCGTAATAAACCGGGCGCAGGAAAGTCAGTTCCTGTTTCATATAGATAGAGCCTTCTCCCGGAAGCTCCATACCGATCAGGCTGGAAATATACCCGCCCATCAGCATACCATGCGCTATTTTCTTTCCGAATCTCGTTTTTTTTGCATATTCCGCATCCAGATGAAGCGGATTCTTATCCTGGGACACCTCCGCATATGCGATCCCGGTTTCCTGCGTCACAAGAAATTCTTTTTCCGCCTTCTGTCCGACAAACAGTTCTTTCATCGACAAGCTCTGCATCAATATTCTTCTCCTTCACTGATCTTTACTACCATAACGCCGTCTATGACCTGTACCGAGCTTTGCGCCGGATAGCTCTCCATCCGCGCAAATTCCGGCGTTTTCTCAACCGCTTCCCGCTGCTCCTGCGTCGCTTCCCGCACGGGGAAATGCAGGTAAACCTCCAGATAATCTACGATCGCCTCTTCGCTGTAGGAAGACCGGAGGAACGTACCGGGCATATTGCGTATCGCCTCATATTCCGGAATCTCCACCTCATACTTTTCGTTGACAAGCGCGCGGCAGTTGACAAAATAGACCGGCATGTCTTTGTTCCATTCGGGCGTTTCCTCCATCCGCGCCGCGATCCGGTTCAAAAGCGCTCCCGTCGTTTCCGTCATCGCCTCCATACGGTGATAAGCCTGATTGCAGATCAGAAAGCCCGACAGGATCGACGCCGATACGGCGAGCGCGCCCGCCCACTGTACCAGATTGCCCCTTTTTTCCGACATAAACGTCAGTTTTTCAGTTCTGCACGCATCCAACATGGCGAGCAGAAGCGCCCAGAGAAACATGAGCGAAAAAATCATGTACCGGTCCACGCCCGCTCCGACGCGGTCCGCCATCAGAAACGGCGCCGCGTTCACGCCGAGCGGCAGAAAGCACAGCAGAAGGACAAGCAGGATATTGGAACAGCCGTCCGTACACGCCGCTTCTCCGCCGTCCCTCGGCGTCCGCAGCCGTCTGACTAGCGCCGCCATAAAAGCGGCCGCGCCGATCACATTGCAGACGATACGATCGACCGTATACGTATAAGCCGTCGTAAAAAAGTACGAAAGGAAATAACCGTACGTATAAACAAGCCCTTTGGCAAGTCCTTTCGGCGTAAACGAGGTCATGTTGTCCACGCCGTGATAATCGCTGAGCTGCGCGCCCGTGACCGCGATCGTGATCTGTAAAATGATGTAATAAAGAAGAAAGCCCGCCGCCAGCATAACGACCGCTCTGATAGCGGACAAACTAAATTCTTTCCAGCTATTTTTCTCCCGGAACGCTTTCATGAACAGCATCATATAAACGACACCGATCGTCGCCGACATGTACGGCTGATACGCGCCGAGCGACAGACATAAAAGCAGAGCGCCCCATACGATACCGTACTTCCATTTATAAAACGCATATCCCGCAAGGATCGAAAGGAGCAGCGCCAGCGTGATCTCGTCGCAGTTGACGCCGTACGAAAGCACGCACGTCAGTCCCGGAAATGTCACAAATACAAGCCCGAACATGACGGCATAAGCTCTGGAACGTATCTCGAGCAGATCGACGATGAGTGCCGAAGCCAGCGACATATAAAGCAGGCAGATCAGCGTATTGAACACCGGCATGCTGAAGCTCGTAAACAGATTTGTCGCGATCGGCATAAACCAGCGTCCGAGTCCTACCGTGTCCTCCTGCAGAAAGGGCATATAGGAAAAAATGTTGCCCATCTCGAAATAATTAAAAAATTTATGGCTCATGCTGTAAAAATGAACGAGTATCCCGACCAGAAACGTCATAGCAAACGTCCATCTCACAGGAGGCGCAATGCGCTTTCCTTTTTCATAACACCATTCTATCGGATTTTTTGATAACATCCCACTATCTCCTTGTCACTTCATATACTTGCACCCATACGTCTTCTACCAAATACTTTCCTATTTCTTTAAAAGTAATATTTTCATATGTGCAATCATTCTGAAAATGGAATTCTTCCATTTCAAGCACATCAAAATAATACATTTTATTCTCAGTTGTTAAATAAGAAAGGATCTCGTCTTCATCCCGTGTATCCACAAGATTTCCATACATATTTTTAAACAGATCTTCCGTATGCTGACGCCAGTAATAGCATACTTTCGTTTCCGGCATCAGATATGCCAAAGTCAGTCTTACCTGTCCAAAATTGGATAGAATCACATCTCCTTCTTCTACCTCTTCTAAAGTCTGCCACAGTTTACGGCAGCCGTCCCTTCCCTCATTTTCTACCCGTATAAACGCCTGAAAATTCAGAATTCCTATGATAAGTGCAAAAATGGCGATTCCTGCTTGTACCTTCTTATTTTTCCACTGCGATATTCCAAGCGCGGTTCCTAGCCACAATACCCCAAGTCCTAAAAAAAGGTATCTCTGAACCAAAACCGGTTTTACCAGCATAGAAATAAGACATCCTAAAAACATAATAAAAAATATCACGCCGATTCCTGTAAT
>JAGARW010000162.1 GCA_017621975.1 Lachnospiraceae bacterium
ACAAGGGGGCGGACGGTGGTCCGTTCCATGAAGGAGCTGATCCTGCAGCCGCAGTCGGACATCGCGCTTGTGCGCGTATTTCTGCGGGAAGAAGGATACCGCGTCGTGCAGGAAGATATGGTATACGAGGACGGAAAATATTATCCGATGATGAAGGTGACGGTCGTCTCACAATGTGCCGGGGGCGGGGCGGATGAAGAGGATGCTTTGCGTCTGCAGGCGTTCGACCGGTACGGGGGATATCTGCTTGAGTGCAGACACCCTGTGCTGAAGCAGTTTCTGGTATGGGAGCAGGAACGCGAGAATGCGATCCTTCAGAATCTGACGGACGCGCCTGAGACGGAAGGCGGAGGGGAGCGTCTGACGGACGCGGCGAAAAACGGACAGGAGAGCCTGACGGACGCGTCTTGTATGCGGAAGACGCCGGATCGAAACGCCCGGCGGATTGCAGAGCTTTTAGCGGCGGAGCGTGTCAGGGAATATGCGTTTTCATATTATATTGAATGAAAGAGGAATGCGTTATGAAATGCAGCGAAGTGATTGAAAGGCTGGAGGAGCTTTCGCCCCGCTCGTTTGCAGAGAGCTGGGATAATGTAGGTCTTCTGGCAGGCAGGTATGAGAAAGAGATCGGCACGGTCATGATCGCGCTTGACGCGACGGACGACGTTGTGGACGAAGCGGTACGGAAAGGCGCAGACCTGCTTCTTACGCATCATCCGCTCATTTTTTCTGCAAGAAAATCAGTTAACAGCGGCGATTTTATCGGCAGGCGGCTGCTTGCCCTGATTCAGAACGATGTGTGCTGTTATGCGATGCACACCAATTTTGATGTGATGGGAATGGCGGACGCGGCGGCGGATGAGATCGGTCTTTTGGAGCGTCAGGTGCTCGATGTGACCTATGAGGACGAAATTTCCAAGGAAGGCATCGGAAGGATAGGCAGACTGCCGCAGGAAGAGACGCTGGAGGAATGCGGCAGACGGATCAAGCGCATTTTTGGTCTGGAAACTGTCAAAATATTCGGAGAAGGCGGGAAAAGCCTGCGGACGGCGGCGATCTGCCCCGGCTCCGGCAAGAGCGTGATAGAAAAAGCGGCGGAGGCGGGCGCGGATGTGTTGATCACGGGGGATATTGACCATCATGCGGGTATCGACGCCGTGGCGATGGGGCTGACGATCATTGATGCGGGGCATTACGGTCTGGAACAGATCTTCGTCCCTTATATGGAGGAATTCCTGAAACGGGAATGCAGCGGGCTGCATATTTTACGTGCGCGGGAGCAAAATCCGTTCCGGGTGCTGTAACGGTCAGGAATGGGTCTACGCGTGCATACTTGCAGAAAACTGCTTTAGCATGGAGGTATGAATATGATAACGGTAACGATAGCGGGGGAGGAAAAGCAGTACGAGGAAGGAACGACATACGAAAAAATTGCAGAGGAATATCAGAAACGGTATGACGATACGATCGCGCTCGTAATTGCGGACGGAAAGATCAGAGAGCTGATGAAAAAGGCGGAAGGGGACTGTGAATTGCAGTTTATTACCTTGAAAAATTCCGCCGGGCATAAGGCATATGTCCGAACGGCGATCATGATGCTGATCAAAGCGTTATATGATGTGGAACCGAGAGAAAACATAGAAAAAATCAAGGTGGAATTTGCGATCGGGCAGGGCTATTATTGCAGCCTCAAAGGAAACGTCAAGGTTGACGATACGCTTGTAGAGCGTCTGAACGTGAGAATGCAGCAGCTTGTCATGGAAAACATACCGGTGGAAAAGAAGAATTATCCGATTGAAGAGGCGATTGCGCTGTTTGAACGTTACGGCATGGAAGACAAAAAGAAGCTGTTCAAATACAGGCGCAGCTCGACGGTCAACGTCTACCGGATGGGCGATTATTATGATTACTTTTACGGTTATATGCTGCCGTCAACAGGATACGTGAAATATTTTAACGTCATTTCGTATGAGAGCGGTTTGATGCTGATGCTGCCGGATCGTAAGGAGCCGAAGACGCTCGACTATTTTGAACCGCGTGAAAAGCTGTTCCGTGCGCTGCAGCAGTCGACGGTATGGGGCGAGATGATGGAGATCGACACGGTCGGAGATCTGAATGACCGGATCTGCGAAGGTAATTTCGGCGATCTTGTGCTTGTGCAGGAGGCGCTTCAAGAGCGTCGTATCGCTGAGATCGCAGAAGATATTGTCGGACGCAGAGGCGTTAAGTTTGTTATGATCGCGGGACCGTCTTCGTCAGGCAAGACGACGTTTTCCCACAGACTGTCAATACAGCTCCGGTCTTACGGCATGAAACCGCATCCGATCGCGGTCGACGATTACTTTGTGGACAGAGAGCTGACGCCGCGCGATCAGAAGGGTAATTATGACTTTGAATGTCTGGAAGCGATCGACATTGCAAAGTTCAACGAGGATATGAGCGCTCTGCTTGCCGGCGATGTGGTCGAATTGCCGAGCTTTAATTTCAAAACGGGAAAACGGGAATACAAGGGCAATTTCAAAAAGCTTGGCAGGGACGATATTCTTGTCATTGAAGGCATCCACGGATTGAACGATAAAATGTCGTTTTCGCTTCCGAGCGAGAGCAAATATAAAATTTACATCAGCGCGCTGACGAGTCTGAACGTTGACGAGCACAACCGCATTCCGACGACGGACGGGCGGCTGATCCGGCGCATGGTGCGCGACGCCAGAACAAGAGGCATGTCGGCGAAACAGACGATCGCCATGTGGCAGTCCGTACGAAGAGGCGAGGAGCAGAATATTTTCCCGTTCCAGGAAAGCGCCGACGCGACCTTCAACTCCGTACTGATTTATGAGCTCGCCGTTTTAAAGCAGTTCGCGGAGCCGCTGCTTTTCAGCATCAGGGAAGGCGAGCCGGAATATTACGAGGCGAAGCGGCTTTTAAAATTTTTGGAATATTTCCTCGGCGTGAGCAGCGAAGACCTGCCGAAAAATTCGATCGTCAGGGAGTTTGTCGGCGGCAGCGTATTTCATGTATAGGGCGTCATGCCGTATGAGAAGCGGGAGCGAATGCTCTTGACTGTATGATAGTTGTCAGGTCGGCATAAAATGTTTTGTTGACTGTGCCTGCGCAGGATATTAGACTTTCTCAGTGTTCCGTCTGCCCGTAGCAATTTTCGGACACGACGTCCGAAAAAGGCGAAGCTGAGCCATGGATGGCGAATCTTCGCCGGTTGCGTCAGCATATTGTAGTCATTGCCGGAACACATAGAAAGACTTATATTCTAAGCTCCGGCACAGGAAATGAAATTTTTGTGCCGACCTGACAATATCTGTTTTAAACGAGGGCGTCTGCTTCGAACTCATATCATAAAATGCGGCGGGACTTGACGAAAACGGCAAAAGCCGTTAATCTATCAGATAGAAATTTGAAAAAAGAATAAGTAGGACAAACGATCGCGGATACGGCTTTCTTCAGGCGGCATTGCCGTCTCAGAGAACCGCAGACGAGGAAAGTCCGGGCTTCACAGGGCAGAATGCCGGATAACGTCCGGTGGAGGCGACTCCAAGGATAGTGCAACAGAAATATACCGCCAGATATCTGGTAAGGGTGGAAAGGCAGCGTAAGAGACTACCGCCCTGTCGGTAACGGCAGGGGCACATGTAAACCCCATTCGAAGCAAGACCGAAACGAAAGCGACAGGCTTGCCCGGCCTGCTTTCAGGTGGGTCGCTGGAGGCTGCCGGCAACGGCAGTCCTAGATAGATGATCGTTCACGACATAACCCGGCTTATCGTCCTGCTTATTCTTTGAAAATTTTCCGGCATGATTCCGTTGCCGCTCCGGTTTTGCCAATGCCGGGCAGTTTTACAGATAGCGAAGCATCTGGACAAGAGATTCGCCGGATAGTTTGTCGGTTTCATCCCGATCCAGCTCGCGCATTCCGAAATTTACAAAACCGTTGTTTTGATAGAAAGCGATTAACTTTTCTTTTTGTTCACATTCGAGGTAAACGATTCTGCCTCCAACGATATGCTGCATTTCTCTGACCTTGTCTAACGCTAATTTCAGTAATTCATCTCCGGTAATCAATTTATCATAACCGTCGGTATAATTTTTCCCGAGCTGACCGATCAGGGGAGCGGAAATGGTATAACGCTGAACGGAGGGGTCGAACCGACCGAATTTTGATATGCGGCGTTTCCAGTTTCTGTTGGGCAAGCTGTTTTTTTCAATGCAGAATACTTTATTTGCAAGAGTGAAGTAACCGCAAAGTACGTATTTTTCCCGATAGGACGCCATAATGAGGTAGGTGTTGGAAATGCTTTGTTTTGAAAATTCAACTGCCGTGTGCTGTAGAAAATACTCAACGTCAGGATTTAAAGGACAAGAAAAAGAGGAGAGAACGCTTTTGACTGCGCTCTCTCCCAAAGATTCATCGCTTAATATATCTTTTAGATTAATTCCGATATAGCCGCTCATTTGCCGAGGATGCTTTTCAGCTTATCTCCTTTTACATCTTCATAGCTTCTGCTGAGCTGAACGTCCTTTGCGTGCTTTTTTGCGGCATTTTCTAACGCGATAACCAATGATTTTCCAAGTTTTTTATCTTTAATGTCTATATTTTTAAGAATACTCTTCGTTGACATAAATATCATCCTTTCTTTTCAGACTCCGGTATATTGTATGGAAGCAGGGAAAAACAATATACTTTAAAGTCATATCAATACAGTAAAAGCGTTATCTTAATGACATGGTAGAGGAAAAGCGCGGTCTTGTAAAGTATTACATTGTCAAGGTCCGGAAAATCATAGAAATAACCGGAAAAAGACAGGAAGCGGATGTGAAGTATAAATGATCTGTTCCGGTATAAAAGATAGCCATATTTCAACATAGAATATCGTTGTTCTATCCTAACATTATTTTTTGAGATTAGCAATACTTTTTAGATTTTTTGTTGCCGGAGGATTGTTTTTTCCTGTGAAAGGATGGAAAAATCGGTAAGAATGTTGTAATATAAACTGAATGGAGCGATAAGGGTTCAATGGCTTATCGTCCTGCTTATTCTTTGAAAAGAACAGAGGTTTTAACATGTTGCAAACAGAAAGATCAAAGCGGTTGTATCAGAAGGCGGCGGAGCTGATGCCGGGCGGGGTCAATAGTCCGGTACGTGCATTCGGAAGTGTCGGACGGACGCCGCTTTTTATTAAGAGCGCGGAAGGAAGCCGGCTGACCGACGAAGACGGCAATACCTATATTGATTATGTCTGTTCATGGGGCCCCGGCATTTTGGGGCATGCCCATCCCGAGGTAGTAGAAAAGGTGCGTGCGGCTGCGCTTGACGGACTGACATACGGAGCGCCGACGGAAAAGGAGGTTGTGCTCGCGGAGCTGATACGCCGGTGCGTTCCGTCTATGGAGAAGCTGCGGTGCGTCAATTCCGGCACAGAGGCGGTCATGAGTGCGATCCGCGCGGCGCGGGGCTACACCGGAAGGGAAAAGATCATAAAATTCAGGGGCTGCTATCACGGACATGCCGACGGACTGCTTGCGGCGGCAGGCAGCGCGGCGCTGACCGGCGGCGTGCCCGACAGCGCGGGCGTACCGGCTTCGTATACGGAGCATACGCTGATTGCGGCTTATAATGACAGGGAAAGCGTGGAGGCGCTGTTTGAAAAGTACGGAGAACAGATCGCCGCTCTGATCGTAGAACCGGTTGCGGCCAATATGGGAGTTGTGCTTCCAAAGGAAGGCTTTCTGACGTTTCTGCGCGATATTACAAAGCGTTACGGTACTGTGCTTATTTTTGACGAGGTCATTACGGGATTTCGTCTCGGTATCGGCGGCGCGCAGGCGTATTACGGCGTTACGCCCGATATGACGACGCTCGGCAAGATTGTCGGCGGCGGCATGCCGCTCGCGGTTTATGGCGGAAAAAAAGAGATCATGGACTGCGTCGCGCCGCTCGGCAGAGTTTATCAGGCGGGTACCTTGTCCGGTAATCCGATCGCAACGACTGCCGGAATCGCGACGCTTACGATTTTGATGGAGCATCCGGAGATTTATACGGAGCTGGAAGAAAAGGCGGGTATCTTAGCGCAGGCTTACCGGGAAACCGGAAGGGTGTCGGTCAATCAGGTCGGTTCTCTCCTGAGCGCGTTTTTTACGAAGGAGGCGGTATGCGATTACGACGGCGCAGTCACATCCGACACGGCGGCATACGCGGCGTATTTCGGTCATATGCTGGAATGCGGCGTTTACGTTGCGCCTTCTCAGTTTGAAGCAATGTTCGTATCGGCGGCGCACAGCATGGAGGATATTGAAAAAACGGTGGAAGCGGTCAAAAGCTTTACATAGATCACATCAAAAAAACAGGAGTATGATGCAAACGTACAGATACATGGAGGAAACAATGGAAAAGGAAATGAAAAGGCGCTGCGCGATGACGATTGCCGGCGTTATGATGAGCGGATTCTCGGTTGGGATGTTCAATGCGTCCGCATTCGGTATGGATCCGTTTCAGGTGTTTGCGCACGGCGTATGGAATTTTCTGCCGATCGGGTTCGGAACGTTTTACATGCTGCTGAACCTGCTGATGCTGATCGGCGTATTTTTTGTAGATAAGAGTAAGATCGGGCTTGGGACGTTTATCAATATTTTTCTGCTCGGCTATATGGTAGACTTTTCCACCTGGATTTGGAACAGGCCGGCTTTTACGGGCAGCGTAGTATCACGGCTGGTTCTGCTTGCGGTCGGCGTCCTGCTTTTGTGCGTCGCGTCGTCCCTTTATTTTGTGGGCGATCTCGGAGTGTCCACTTATGATTCGATCGCGCTTGTGATCTCCGAAAGAAAAAAATGGAAATTTTTTATCGTGCGCGTGACGTGCGATTTGCTCTGCTCGCTGATCGGATTCGGGTGCGGCGCGGTTCTTGGTATCGGAACGCTTGTTTCGGCATTCGGCATGGGTCCTTTGATCTCATACTTCAATGTACATATTTCCGAACCGCTCAGATACGGGAAACGCGCGGCTATGTGACATTTTTTGCGCGCAGAGCGGGCGGACGGACCGTCTAAATTTGTAAAAAATGACGATAGACAAAAGAAATCCTGACGGCTATAATAAAGCCACTCCATCAGAACGGAAAGCCGCTCTGATGGAAACAGGATTTCTTTTCGTTTCATCCGGCGAATTGTACGGACTCATTCGGATATTCTGAAATCATTCATTTTGCTCATCAAAAGAATTCTACGAAAGATCTTCGAAGTTTCAACAGGAAAACGGCGCTGTCTCTCCATCCTTGAACGCGATAAGAATGGTTCGGAGAGGATAGAAGAGACGGCAGCCGGTGCAGAAATCGTCAAAAAAGCTGTTTGGAGCACAGCCGGAAGCGAAAGGAACCGGAGTGCGGCTGATTAAAGCGAGATACGGTCGATTTCGGCAAGCTCCTGCGCCGTGAAGTCACAATGACCGATGATTTTTAAGTTTTCCGTAATCTGCTGCGGTCTGGAGGCGCCGATCAGGACGCTTGTGACGTCATTATCCTTAAGAACCCATGCAAGCGCCATTTGTGCGAGCGTTTGTCCGCGTTTTGCGGCAAGGTCGTTCAGCTCTTTGATCTGAGCAAGGCGTTTCGGTGAAAGAGCGTCTTCGTGCAGATACCGTCCGTCTTTAGCAATGCGGCTGTCTGCCGGGATACCGCGTAAGTATTTGTCCGTAAGGAGTCCTTGGGCGAGAGGGCTGAAAGCGATGATGCCCTTGCCTTCCTCAGAGGCAGCCTGTTTCAGACCGTTTGATTCGATCGTGCGGTCAAAGATGGAATAACGGTTCTGGTTGATGACAAAAGGACAGTGCAGTTCTTTCAGGATTGCAGCCGCCTTCTGCATGGTCGGACCGTCATAATTGGAGATACCCGCGTACAGCGCTTTGCCGCTTTTGACTGCCTGATCGAGCGCGCCCATCGTTTCTTCCAACGGCGTTTCCGGGTCCATTCTATGATGATAAAAGATGTCTACATAGTCAAGTCCCATGCGTTTCAGACTTTGGTCAAGGCTGGCAAGCAGGTACTTGCGGCTGCCCCAGTCACCGTAAGGTCCGTCCCACATGTCGTAGCCCGCTTTTGTGCTGATGATAAGCTCATCGCGGTAGGAAGAAAATTCTTCCTTGAAAATCTGTCCGAAATTGCGTTCTGCCCTGCCGTATTCAGGACCGTAGTTATTTGCAAGGTCAAAGTGGGTAATGCCGTTATCAAAGGCGGTAAAACACATTTGCTTCATATTCTCGTAATCGTTGTGCACACCAAAATTGTGCCAGAATCCGAGCGATACGGCAGGAAGCTTTAGTCCGCTTTTTCCACAGCGGTTGTACTGCATTGTTTCGTAGCGTTTCTGATCTGCGATATAAGTCATAGTTTTCTCCTTTAAAAAAATTGCGGGTAATGCATCCGCGCACTTCCCGCAATTATTATAACATATATTATTTCTTCATGGAAGCTCTCTTCCGCATGGTCGGATCTAAAATCTTTTTGCGGATACGGAGACTTTGGGGAGTGATCTCAAGCAGTTCGTCCGTATCAATGAATTCAAGCGCCTGTTCAAGGCTCAGGATTTTAGGCGGCGTCAGGCGCAGCGCTTCATCCGCGCTCGAAGAACGCGTATTCGTCAGATGCTTTGCTTTGCAGACGTTCAGCTCAATATCTTCGCCGCGTCCGTTCTGTCCGATGACCATACCTGCATATACCTTTTCTCCGGGTCCGATAAAGAGGGTGCCGCGTTCCTGCGCATTGAAAAGACCATAGGTGATCGCTTCGCCCGCTTCAAAGGCGATCAGTGAGCCTTGCTTGCGGTACTGAATATCTCCCTTATAAGGGCCGTATCCGTTAAAGACGGAATTCATAATACCGTTTCCTTTTGTATCGGTCATGAATTCTCCGCGGTAGCCAATCAGTCCTCTTGCCGGAATCGAAAACTCCAGACGGGTGTAGCCGCCGTTAATCGGTTTCATATTCAGCAGCTCGCCTTTGCGGATACTGAGTTTTTCGATAACGGTTCCTGAAAATTCTTCTGGAACGTCGACATAAACAAGCTCCATAGGTTCTGTCTTTTTGCCGTTTTCGTCCGTATGATAGAGCACCTCGGCTTTGCTGACGGCAAATTCATAGCCTTCTCGGCGCATATTTTCAATCAGAACGGACAGATGCAGCTCGCCGCGTCCGGATACTTTAAAGCTTTCGGTCGTCTCGGTTTCTTCCACACGGAGGGAAACGTCGGTATTCAGCTCACGGAATAAACGATCGCGCAGATGACGGCTTGTGACATATTTGCCTTCCTGTCCGGCGAGAGGAGAGTCGTTGACAATGAACTGCATCGCAATCGTCGGCTCGGAAATCTTCTGGAATGGGATCGGTTTCGGATTTTCGGGTGAGCAGAGCGTATCGCCGATATGAATATCGGCGATGCCTGAGATCGCCACGATGGAACCGAACCGGGCTTCTTTTACTTCTACCTTGCTAAGACCGTCGAATTCATACAGCTTGCTGACTTTTACTTTTTGCTGTTTATCGGGGTCATGATGGTTGACAATGACGACTTCCTGCCCTACGCTGATCGAACCGTTATCTACCTTGCCGACGCCGATACGACCGACGTATTCGTTGTAATCGATTGTGCTGACCAGCACCTGCGTTCCGGCGTCGGGATCGCCGACAGGAGCCGGAATATAATTGAGAATCGTTTCAAACAGCGGAATCATATTGTCGTTTTCGTTGTCTAAATCAAGGGTGGCAATGCCCTCCTTGGCGGAAGCGAAGACAAACGGACAGTCGAGCTGTTTTTCATTGGCATCGAGGTCGATAAAAAGCTCGAGCACTTCGTCGATGATCTCCTCGGGACGCGCTTCCGGGCGGTCGATTTTGTTGATGCAGACAATGACGGGATGGTTCAGCTCAAGCGCTTTTTTCAGCACAAATCTTGTCTGCGGCATAACGCCCTCGAATGCGTCGACGACAAGGATAACGCCGTTAACCATTTTCAGGACACGTTCCACTTCGCCGCCGAAGTCGGCATGACCGGGCGTATCGATAATATTGATTTTTGTTCCTTTGTACATGACAGCCGTGTTTTTGGAAAGAATGGTAATGCCTCTTTCGCGTTCAATATCGTTGGAATCCATAACACGCTCTGCCACTTCCTGATTTTCACGAAAGACGCCGCTCTGCTTTAAAAGCTCATCTACGAGCGTCGTTTTACCGTGGTCAACATGTGCGATAATTGCTACATTTCTTACATCGTTTCTCGTTTGTTTCATAAGCTCCTCCAATGCTGCCTCCTGCGGGCAGCTTCAAAACCCTGTCATTATAGCATTACATGATAAAAGTTGCAAGTAGATAGAAAGCTTCCCCACGCGTCTTTGTGAGAATTGTCGTATTGCGCGCGCGGCTCTGTCGAAACTTGCGACCGATCCGTGTTCTAATCGGTATGACGGGGAAATATATTAGTACTACATTACTGGAAAAAATTCTTAGATTAAGAAGGGAGAACAAAAATGACAGATAAGGTAATTGAAAACAATCAGGTGACGATCATGGGCGAGGTCGTAGGGGATTTTACGTTCAGCCATGAGATTTTCGGAGAGGGCTTCTATGTGATCGATGTGGAGGTGGCGCGTTTGAGCGAGTCTTCGGATGTGATTCCGGTCATGGTATCGGAGCGTCTTTTGGATGTGAAAAGAGATTATAAAGGAGAGAATTTGTGCGTGACGGGACAATTCCGTTCGTATAACAGACATGAAGAGAAAAAGAACAAATTAATTCTTTCCGTATTTGCCAGAGAAATCGAATTTCTTGACACGATCGAAGAAAGCGCAAAAACAAATCAGATCTATTTGGACGGTTATATCTGCAAGGAGCCTGTTTACCGTAAGACGCCTCTTGGGAGGGAAATTGCGGATTTATTGCTTGCGGTCAACAGACCATACGGCAAATCCGATTACATACCGTGCATTTGCTGGGGCAGAAACGCCAGATATGTCAGCAGCTTTACCGTCGGCTCAAGATGCCTTGTATGGGGCAGGATACAGAGCAGGGAGTATATGAAAAAAATATCTGAGGAGACGACGGAAAAGAGAGTCGCTTATGAAGTGTCGGTCAGCAAGCTGGAACTTGTGGAGGATGAGACGGACGTTCCCCGAAGCACGGAAGCGCTTTTGCAGGAATAACTTGCACTGAAACGGTAAATGTGCTATGCTTCATAATAATTTCTGTAACGACAGATTTACGAGCAGGAGGAGATATGGAGCACGGCAGGATATGTATTTACAGCGGCGACGGACACGGGAAATCACCGGCGGCGCTTGGAAGGGCGCTTTTGGCGGCGAGTCAGGGCAAACAGGTCGTTATTATCCAGTTCATGAAGGGAAAAGGACTGGAGGAAAGCGAGTTTTTAAAGCGTTTGGAGCCGGAGATCAAGCTGTTTCGCTTTGAAAAGTCAGAGGATGATTTCAATCATCTGTCTGCGGAGCGTCAGCAGGAGGAGATACAGAATATCAAGAACGGACTGAATTATGCAAAAAAGGTACTGCGTACGGGAGAATGCGATCTTCTGATTCTCGACGAGGTGCTCGGTCTTCTTGACAATCATATCATTACCTGCGAAGACTTGAAGGCAATCCTGCAGATCAAGGCGGAAGAAACGACAGTGATTATGACGGGAATCCAATTAGAGGACGAGATCTGCGTGCTGGCGGACGAAGTGTCCCGGATCGAAATGCTGAAATTCAAAGTATGGCAGACGCCGGACGACAAAGATTGTTGACAGCCGTTATGTTGTCTGTTATGATGAATATGTTAAGGAATAGAGAGATAGAGGTTGCGTGTTTCAAGAGTAGCTTTTCTGATGTGTCAGGCACAGGCGAGGAAGAGGGAAAGGGGAGCGCGCCGAAAGATAAAGTTTCCGTGAGTATTTTATCTTGGGCATGCATCGAACAGGTGTATGACTGTCATCTGATTATGGATGGGGCGCTATCGAAAGATATGGATGATAAGCCGGCCCATTCTGTATGGGTCGGTTTTTTTATTTCATAGGAAATTACTCCGTTTTGTTTTGTACAAAAGTTGTGTTCCTATGAGATAAAAAAGCTCTCCGAGCAGGATTCTTTTTCATGTAATCGGAATCGCGGTTACATAAAAATATTCCGCAAGGATTGAAAAACAGATGCGCACATTACACAGAAAGCAAATAAGGAGGAAATGAAAATGGCAGTATTTAAAGGAGCGGGCGTAGCAATCGTTACACCATTTCATGAAGACGGAACGGTAAATTACGAAAAGTTTGCAGAACAGGTAGAATATCAGATTGCAAACGGAACGGATGCGATCATTGTGTGCGGTACGACAGGAGAGGCGTCCACGCTGACACATGAGGAGCATCTCGATGTGATCCGTTACTGCGTAAAGCAGGTGGCAGGCAGAATCCCGGTGATCGGCGGCACAGGCTCGAACTGCACGGAAACTGCCATTTACCTTTCACAGGAAGCGGAAAAAGCAGGAGTAGACGGTATTCTTGTTGTAACTCCTTATTATAATAAGGCGACGCAGAAGGGCTTATACAATCATTTTAAGGCGATTGCGGATTCCGTATCGGTACCGATGATTCTTTATAATGTGCCGGGACGCACCGGAGTCAACATTGCGCCGGATACGGTTGTAAAGCTTTGCAAGGAAGTAAAAAATATTGTCGGCGTAAAAGAAGCGTCCGGTAATATTTCTCAAGTTGCAAAGATCATGTCCATGGCGGACGGGTGCGTCGATCTGTATTCCGGAAACGACGATCAGGTCGTACCGTTGCTCGCGCTTGGAGGAATCGGCGTAATCTCCGTTCTCTCTAATGTAGCGCCGCAGCAGACGCATGATATGTGCGCGAAATTCTTTGAAGGAGACGTTGCCGGCAGCGCAAAGATTCAGCTGGATGCGATTCCGCTTGTAGACGCATTGTTCTGTGAGGTGAACCCGATTCCGGTCAAGAAGGGAATCAATCTGCAGGGAAGGGAAGCGGGACCTCTTAGAATGCCGCTTTCTGAGATGGAATCGGAACATGCAAAGGCGCTTGAAAAAGCAATGCGGGAGTTTGGCGTTTTATAATTTTATAAAACGTATTAAGAGACAGAAATGCTTTAGATTGAAAAACATATAATATGTAAAAACAAAGGGTAAAATCATGCAATTTGTAGATTTTGCCCTTGTGTTTTGCAACGGGCTATTGTATACTGACAATAGTGTACTGCGCTAAAGTGCCAAAATAAAACTATCTTATAAGAGGGAAAAGGAGAGTATCAAGATGAATTGGACTATCACAGATAGCAACGGGACAACGCATAATCTGGAATGCAAG
>JAGARW010000163.1 GCA_017621975.1 Lachnospiraceae bacterium
CTATCATCAAAAACGCCCGCAGCAACAAGATGGGCAGGAAAGACATTCTTAAAGTAGAATGTGACATTGATATGCTGAATCTTGACATTCTCGGCTTTATCGACCACACGATCACCGTCAATGTCATCAAAGACGGAATCATTGTAGAAAAGAGACAGCTTACCCTGCCAAAGGAAATCAAAAATGTCATCAAATGCAAAAATCCCCGCTGCATTACTTCGATTGAACAGGGACTGCCCCACATTTTCGTATTGACTGATGCGGAAAAGGAAATTTACCGTTGCAAATATTGCGAAGAAAAGTGTCGCAAAAGATGGTAAAATATGCTACACTGTTTTCAGTTTACAATAGAAAGGAGCATTTTTATGTACGAATTTAAAGATACATACAAAACAAACGTCGATTTTGTCGACAAGGAACACAGAAGACTGTTCGAGATCGCGGAAGAAGCGTATCAGCTGCAGCAGAATGAATTTATTCCCGATAAGTACGATCACATCGTGACGATTCTGGAAGAGCTGAGAGCTTATACGAAGACACATTTCGCCCATGAAGAGGCTTACATGAAAAAGATCGGCTATAAGGGCATGTTCACGCAGAAGGTCCAGCATGACGCTTTTATCCAGAAGCTCGACGGAATCGACCTTGGCGCGCTCGACGAAAACAGCGACGAAGCGATCTCCGATATTCTGAAATTTTTAACCGACTGGCTCGTCGACCATATTCTCAACGTCGATAAGCTGCTTCCCGCAGAGGAAGGCTGACTATAGACCGGCTGGTTTGACGGTTTGATTTTGGTGGCAAAAGATTTCCCCTCAAAAAGCATATGTATACTTTTGAGGGGAATTTTATTGCTCTGATTTTCACTCTAATTTCCGCATTCCACGCTGATCCGGTTAAAAATCCCCATGATCTCGTCGGTATCGATCCGTTTTTTCTCCTCTCCCGATTTGTCGAGAATCACCTTTCCTTCATGCATCATGACAAGTCTGTCGCCATACTCGACTGCGTAACGCAGGTTATGCGTTACCATGATCGTCGTCACCTGTTTTTCCTTAACGATCTTATCTGTCAGCCCCATGATGATCTCCGCCGTTTTCGGGTCGAGCGCCGCCGTATGTTCGTCCAGAATAAGGAAATCGATCGGCGTCATCGTAGACATCAGAAGCGCAACCGCCTGCCGCTGTCCGCCCGAAAGAGCGCCGACCTGCGTATGTATTTTGTCCTCCAGTCCGAGTCCAAGCTGTTCAAGGATTTCCCGGTAGTATGCGATCCTCGCCTTATTGACGCCGCGCCGAAGCCCGTAATGTCCGCCTTTGTTGTCCGCAAGAGACATGTTTTCCAGGATCGTCATGCTAGGACACGTTCCTTTGGAAGGGTCCTGATAAACGCGCCCGATCCTGCGGTGGCGCAGAAAATCTTTTTTATTCGTAATATCCTGCTCTCCGACCAGAATGCTGCCGCCGTCCACATCAATGCTGCCGCATATAATATTCAAAAGCGACGTCTTGCCGGAACCGTTGCTGCCGACAACCGCAACAAATTCTCCGTCTTTGACCGAAAAGTCAAACTGATCGAACAGACACAGCTCATTGACCGTACCCGGATTATAATGTTTTGTTATCTTATTCAGCGTCAGCATTCGTCTTCACCTTCTTTTTCCTTTCCATTCCAAGCACAAGAATCGCCAGGAACAACGCCGCCGTAATCAGCTTCAGATCGCTGGAGGAAAGCCCCATTCTGACCGCAAGCGCCACGCAGCCTTTATAAATAACGGAACCGATGACAACGCTCGTCGTGACGCGCAGAAACGTAAGCCGTTTAAACAGGCTCGTTCCGATGATAACGCTCGCCAGTCCGATCACCGCCGTACCGGTGCCTGTAGAAATATCAAAAAAGCGCTGCTGCTGTGCAAAAACGCAGCCGCTCATCGTAACAAGTCCGTTCGCAATCGAAAGTCCGACGATCTTGACAAGTCCTTTGTCCACGCCGAGCGAGGTGACGATCGTATCGTTGTCGCCGACCGCGCGCAGCAAAAAGCCCGATTTCGTGCTCATATACCAGTCCAGCAGGTATTTCGTCACGACGGCGATCAGGATAATAACGATCACCGTCTTATAGTCGGCAGACGCGCCTGTGAAAATACCGTTGACAAAACTGTTGTCAAAGATCGTCTCCATATTGTAGATCGGCAGATTCGCCCTGCCGGCGATCCGCAGATTTACGGTATAAAGCGCCGTCATCATAATAATACCGGACAAAAGATCCCTGACCTTACACTTTACATGGATCAGTCCCGTCAGCATTCCGACAAACGCGCCCGCTAAAAAGCAGACGGGAAGCGTCAGCGCCGGATGGATTCCCTTTGTAATCAAAACGCAGGCGATGGCGGCTCCCATCGGGAAGCTGCCATCTACCGTCATATCCGGGAAATCCAGTATCTTATAAGTGATATACATGCCGAGAGCCATAATCGCATAGATAAAGCCCTGTTCCAAAACGCTAAGTAATAATGCCAATTTCTTTTTCTCCTATCAAAAGATACTGTATCGATATTTTATTCCACAACGATTTCTTCAAACGTCTCCGCTGCTTTTTCCGCCATTTCCGCCGGAATCGTAAGCGAAATCTTTTCCGCTGCCGCCGTGTTCACATACAGACTCGCTTCCGTAATGACCTCAAACGGCTGATCGGAGGCTGCCGCCTCGCCTTTCAATACCTTTGCCGCCATCGCGCCGGTCTGCCTGCCAAGAGAAACGTAATCCAGTCCCATCGAAGCCACGCATCCGTTTTTTACCTGCTCGATCTCGGAACCGAATACCGGAATGCCCGCTTTATTCGCTTCGTCAAGCACGGTCTGCAATGCGGAAACAACGGTATTGTCCGTCAGGTTCGTAATGCAGTCGACCTTTGTCACAATGTCCGCAGCCGCCATCGGCACGTCGGCGATCGTGTTGATACCCGTATCAACGATCTCAAAGCCGTATTCTGCGGCATGCGCCTTATACTCTTCGATCGTGCTCATGGAATTCGCTTCGCTTGTCGTATAAATAATGCCGATCTTCTTTGCATCGGGAAGCATCTCGCGGATCATGCCGAGTTGCTCCGTCACAGGAAGCGCATCGCTCGTACCGGTAATGTTGCCTACGCTTGTGCCGTCCGCATTTGCAAGCCCTGCGCCTACCGGATCGGATACCGCCGTATAAATGACCGGAATTTCCGTGTTCATGCAGGAATTGTATGCGCTCATTGCGCTCGGCGTTGCAATCGCACAGATCAGATCAACCTTCTGCGACACATAGGAATCCGAAATCGTACTTGCGGTTCCTGTATCAGCCTGCGCGTTATCAAACAGCACCGTCAGATTCTCGCCTTCTACGATGCCTGCCTCAGCCAGACCTTCCAAAAAGCCTTCCCGGCAGTTATCAAGGGAACCGTGCTCGGCAAACTGGGAAATGCCGATCGTATACTGCATACCTGCGTCCGTCGTCTCTTCCGCGGCTTCTTCTGTCTGCGCCGCGCCCTCCGCCGCCACAGCCGCATCCTCCGCCGCCTGCTGCGTTTCGCTCGGTCTGCTGCCGCATGCCGTCAGCGCCATTGCCATAACGCCCGCCATCATCATCGCTGTTACTTTGTTTGCAATCATTTTTCTTTTCATAATGTTTCCTCCTGTCAAAAGCATCCCCGCTAAGAAAGTTTCCCGAAAAAGGGCTTTCACGCAAGCTGCGTATCCATTTGTATCATGCTGCGGCTCAAATGTCAAAAAGCGCTTCTGACGCCTGAATCCTGCACATAAAAAACGTCTCAAGCACATCATATGCTTGAGACGCCAATACTCATTAACGCGGTACCACTCAGCTTGATCTTTCAAAGATCCTCTCTTTTCATGTACACTCTATACATGCCGCATTGGTAACGGGCGCGGTTCCCGGCAGTTCCTACTTGATACCCGAATGCTTCGTTCAGACTGCCCTCGAAAGTCCATTCAACAAACATCCCTGTGCCGCAATTCCACCGCCTGCAGCTCTCTGTAACAGTCTCCGTAAGTCTACTTCTCTTTCTCACAGGTTTACTTGATTTATACAATAACTTTAATCCTTTCTTTTCAGAATGTCAATACCAATCTTGTAATCTTTTTTATAATATTTTATAATTAATTTAATAGGACAAAGTATATCAGAACTAAAAAAACAGATACTATCAGATAGTTATCAGCAGCTAAACGGAACAAAATAACGCAAAAAGGAGCGTCGACATGAAGCTGGACATGCATTGTCACACGAAAGAAGGTTCGCTGGACGGAAAAATACCGATCGCGCAATACATTGCCCTCTTACAGAAAAACGGAATCGACGGTATGCTTGTTTCCGACCACAATTCCTACGGCGGCTATCGTTACTGGAAAAAGCACAGGGAAGAAATGCCGTCTGATTTTGTTGTCTTAAAAGGTATCGAATACGACACGATCGACGCAGGACATATCCTTGTCATCCTGCCGGCAGGCGTCAAGGTGCCGCTGCTTGAGCTGCGCGGTCTTCCGGTCGGCGTCCTCATTGATATTGTGCACCGTCACGGCGGCATCTTAGGTCCGGCGCATCCTTGCGGAGAACGTTTCTTGAGCCTGACTAACAACCGGCGCTTCCGCAGGCAGAAATCTGTGTTGGAACGCTTTGACTTTGTGGAAACCTTTAATTCCTGCGAACCGGAAGAAAGCAATATGGGCGCACGGCTTCTGGCAGACGCTTACGGCAAGCCGGGATTCGGCGGCAGCGATTCGCACCGTCCCGATTGTGTCGGCACCGCTTATACCTGCTTTTCCGCAGATATCCAAAATGAGGACGACCTCATTGACTACGTCTGTTCCGGCAGCCCTACTACGACAGGAGGGTATTATTATCATGGGACGACCCGTGAAAAAATGGGTAAAATGAACTGCTTACTTGTCTTTTCCTTTTGGTTTTACAACAAAGGAAGCGGACTGCTGCGCAGGCACAGACGTACCGCCGCGCTTCGTGCAGATGATGAAAGCGCGCTCCGCTCCTATGAAGAAAGCCGGAACAGCCATGTCATATGACTGTCCCGGCTGTTTTTATCCCGGCTTTTACCTGTCCTTTTTTTCTATTCCTGCTCTTTATCTTTTCTGTTCTCCTTATATTCCCTGACATGCTCTCCGGCAGCTTCTTTTAATTCCTCTAAAGCATCTTTAAATTTCCGTGAAATCATGCCCGGATTATCAAGAAGAAGCCGTCTCTTATAATAATCGTGCTGGTTTTTAAGCTGCAATCTCCGGTCGCGCAGAATACGGAATTTCTCACGCAGTTCCTCCCGCTCCGTGATAAGCGCCTGATCGGCAACGGCGATGAGCACATCGAGCCGTTTCTGCATTCTTTCCATTTCCTGTTTCGCATTTTCCATCCTGATAAGAATATCGCGCATATCGAGCGCAGCCTTGAAGGAAAGAGAAAAATCTGACGAAACATAAATCGTCAGAAGCAGCGTCATGAAAAAAAGAACGCCATCCGGAAGCCATCTGGCAAACTGTGCGATCGGTCTGTGTATGACCTCCGTCATCAATATTGTGAAAAAGCCCCATGCAATCGTCGATCCAAGACATATCTGTCCTTGAAAATTGAAAGGCTTATCGGAATAGTCCCAGTATCTGACACGAAACAGCGCTTCCGTTGCCGTGCCGACTATATATTCCAATAAGGTAGCTCCCACGCAGCCCGACAGATAAGTAAGCAGCATATTGTCCTGAAACGGCTGTGACACAGCGAGCATCATAACCGCTCCGCTCCCATAGATCGGCAGGAACGGTCCCCGCATAAAGCCTCTGTTCACCCATCGTTTTGATTTGACCGACACATAGACAGATTCAAAGCACCATCCCAGAAAACTGTATACATAAAAATAAAAAAGCCATCTATACATAAAACTCTACCATTATGTTACACTTTCCTTTTTTTGTCGTACGCGTTACGCCGCGGTATATAAATCTGCCATATCCGCGGACAGAAACCACATCTCCCGGTTTCGGCGCGCCGCTGTTATTCTCCTGCCGGCGTCCGTTCACAAAAATCTTTTTCTCGCGGAACAAAAGCAGGCTTTTTTCCCGGGACAGATTGTATGCCTTTGCAATGACGCCGTCCAGACGCTCCGACGCCGTCTGATATTCCTTCTGCATAAGCTTCGGCGCAAGAGAACCCATTTCCCCGTCAAAGAGACGGCATACAACGTTCGTATGCCTGATCTTTGTCAAATGCTCCGTAATATAAGGAGCGATCGTCTCCGTACAGTATAAATACGCACATTTGTCAAACAGTACGATGTCTCCCGTCGTGCTTCGGTCGATACCGAGATTCATACATGCGCCAAGCACATCCCTATGCGTCAACTCTTCTGCAAATTTTTCCTGAAGCGGCGCAAGCTCCAGACATACGATCGGAAACGGTTCCTCATAGCCAAGCTGCTCCTTACTGCCGAAGCGCACCATCTGCCGTTCGCATCCGTCATTGCCGCCGAAAAGCGTATACGGCACATGGGAAAACGCAGACTGCGCTTGGTAAAAGCAGTCAAGCTGCGCCATACCGAGAAAACCGGTAAAGCAGTATACATTCTGCATGTAACATTTCTCCGCCAATTCCCGGAATCTCTTTTTTTGCTGCTGCAATTCTCTTTCTGTCGCTTCTGCCATATCTATCCCTATGAAAAATCAATGATCTCTTTTTTCGGAGCCTTTGTCTTCTCTACCGATACGGCATGCAGAACCGGACCTTCCCCGTCATAATCCGCCCAGTATTCCCAACTCATTGTCGCGGTCACCCTGACCCATTCCTTATCGGAAAGCTCCGGCGCTTTCTCATATTCACAGGCAAAACCGAGAAACGCCATATCTTCCGCGCAGCATGTCATCGCCATTCTGCCCGGTACGAAATAATCTTCCGGAAATCCCTTCGGTTTCAATACCATTGCCGTAAACACCATCGTTTTATCCAGATACCGCCGCGCATTGTCAAGCGCGTCCAAATACCAGACGCCGTATCCCGTATTGTCAAGTACGAGCGTATCCTGCGAAAGGTCGTACGGAAGCTCGTCCTCCATAATAGCGTTAACTTCTCCGTTTGCATCTTCAAAAATAATTTCCGCTTTCTGATTGATCGCCTTAACGTTTCTCTTATAGCTGCTTAAGTCCCCAATACCGTCGCAGCGGTTAAAAATAATCATTTCCGAGCCTCGCAGCATTTCCGCAAGCAGCGATTTCATATTCGTATAATACATCGGGAATGTGGATGCGTCGATCGTTGTGATCTGCTGCTCGATCTTCCAATGCCACGGCAGCTTGCATTCCTTAAAATTCCACATGCCGTTGTACTCAATGATAATACGTTCCGGTTTGTGCTTTTTCTCTAATGCAATCAGATGCTCCGGCGTGAAATCCTCTTTTTCTTCGATGATCTCCATAACGGTCCGACTCTTTTTCAGCAGCTTCTCGTCAAATTCGACCTCGCCTTCTTCACAGAGAATCAGCAGCGTTTTTTCCCTGATCTGAAAATACGGCTGCTCCAGTGTATAACGGATGAACTCTGACTTTCCGCTTTCCAAAAAGCCGTTTATCATATAAACAGTTTTCATATACCTCTCCATTCTGTAGCGTTTACGCGACATCCTTTACAATCATGTAAAATGATTTTTATTTTGCAAACAGCTCCTGCAGTTTGTCTTCCGAAAGTCCGGAACCAATGACGCAGATCTTGCCTGTCAGGTCCGCCTTGCCTTCTCTGATGTCAATTTCACCCGGCACATAGTCAAAATAAGTCCACTTGCCGTTTCCGTCCGGCAGCATGCCTTTTGCACGCAGTATCATTCCGTATGTCTTTTCATCCTCTAACGCATGAAGCATCTCTTTGATTTCCCCGCCCGTATAGGAAGCGGCTGTTTCCTTGCCCCAGCTCGTAAACACCTCGTCTGCATGATGGTGATGATGGTCATGATCGTGGCAGCCGCATGTGCAGTTTTCGCCATGCTCATGTTCATGATGGTGATCATGGTCATGTCCGCACTCATGGTCATGGTGATGCTCATGTCCGCATTCTTCATGATCGTGGTGATGCTCATGCCCGCACTCATGATCATGGTGATGCTCATGGTCGTGGTGTTCGTGCTGCTCCTGTATCTCATGCAGAAGCTCCGCCATCCAGTCATTCTTTTCTTCCATCGCCTGCAAAATCTGCGCGCCGTCCAGTTGATCCCACGGCGTTGTAATAACGACCGCCTTCCGGTTGTGTTCACGGATGATCTCCACCGCCTTAGAGGTCTTTTCTTCGCTGATATTCCCCGTCCTGCTCAGAATAACAAGTCCTGCGTTTTCGATCTGGTTGAGGAAAAATTCGCCGAAGTTTTTCGCATACATTTTACATTTGGAGGCATCGACAACGACAACGGCGCTGCTTAAAGAAACCTCTGTCTGCGTCTTAACATTCTGTACGGCGCGGATCACGTCGGACAGCTTTCCGACGCCCGACGGCTCGATCAGAATACGGTCCGGCGCATAAGTCGTCAACACTTCCTGCAGGGAAGCGCCGAAATCCCCGACAAGCGAACAGCAGATACAGCCGGAATTCATTTCTTTCATCTCTACTCCGGATTCCTTTAAAAATCCGCCGTCAATGCCGATCTCTCCGAACTCGTTCTCGATCAATACTACCTTTGTGTCGTGCAGAGCCTCTTTTAACAGCTTCTGAATCAAAGTTGTCTTACCGGCTCCGAGAAATCCTGATACAATATCAATTTTTGTCATGTGATTACCCTCTTTACTTAATGATGATTTATATTTCCTGTTATTGACTTATATAATGATTCCATTCTTCCAAAATGGACTGCATCGGCAGGCTCGCGGTCTCTTCATCGGCTCCGCCCGTAATCATCCCGATACAATGACCGTGTTCGTCATAAGTACCGCCGCCGGACATTCCCGCCTTTGCCTTACAATAATTATATATCATATAAGAGCCGAACTCGTCAAAATAATACCACGGGTCGGCTATCGTTCCTTCATAAATGTTGCAGGCAACGCCGTCGGTGGAACCGACAAAGAACATAGGCGTTCCCCTCGTCAAAGCATCCCCGCACGTCTCCGATAAGGCAATACAGCGCAGCTCCTTACGCCTTTCATAAGAAAGCCTGCTGATATCCGCCTCAAGAAATCCAAGGTCATACGTATCTGACAAAAAAACGCATCTGCCGGAAACAGACTCTCCGTTATAAAGTTTCACCGTCGAAAATTCCCTGCTTTGAATCTGATGCCGATTGGAAGCGATCAAAAGCGACTCCTTACGTACTTCCAAAATAATCCCGCTGCCGGAGAAATTGCCTGTCTGTAGCTTGACAACGCTTGGAAGCACATTCTGCACCGACTGCGCCATATCGCCGTTCTCATTGACCGGCGTCCGCAGCAGTTCCAGATGAACAAGCGCGGAATATTCTTCTTCCTGAGTCGTTGTCTGTACGAGCGGACCGGGCATTTTGGCTCCGACTATTTCTTCCGCCCCGTTCTCCGCTCCTACTTCTTCCCGGCCGTTTTTGATATTTTCTGCCGGAAAACAGTTCAGTGCATATGCCAGTATAAAAAACGCCGTACCCAGAAGGAACAAAAGACCGACAAAACGGAAACGTTTTTCTGTGTTATTCATCCTTTTCTCCATTCCGAAGCGTTTTCTGCGAGGACGCGCATCATTCTTCCTCTTGCAGCCACCGCGCCACATCAAGCGCATGATACGTAATAATAATATCCGCGCCCGCACGCTTCATGGCGAGCATATTTTCCATAACAATCCTCTTTTCATCGACCCATCCGTTCGCCGCAGCCGCCTTTACAAGAGAATACTCTCCGCTTACATTATACGCTGCCATCGGATAATCAAAACGCTGCGATGCCTCTTTCAGCACATCAAGATAAGCAAGCCCCGGCTTTACCATGAGAATATCCGCGCCTTCCGCAATATCCGCCTCCATTTCCCGAAGCGCCTCCCGGCCGTTTGCCGGATCCATTTGGTATGTTTTGCGGTCGCCGAAGCCCGGAGCGGAATGCGCCGCATCCCGGAACGGAGCATAATAGGCGGACGCATATTTCGCGCTGTAGGACATGATCGGCGTATCAAGGAATCCCGCTTCGTCAAGTCCTGCGCGGATCGCCGCGACTCTGCCGTCCATCATATCCGACGGCGCAATGATGTCCGCGCCTGCCTGCGCTAAGCTGACGGACATTTTTACAAGCAGAGGCAATGTCTCATCGTTAAGAATATGACAGCCGTCTACAAGTCCGCAGTGCCCGTGCGACGTATATTCGCAAAGGCAGACGTCCGCAATGATCAGTAATTCCGGATATTCCTGTTTCAAATACCGGATCGCGCGCTGCGTGATCCCGTTCTCATCATATGCGCCGCTTCCTACGGCGTCCTTATGCGCCGGAATACCAAAAATCAGCAGATTCCGTACGCCGCTTTCTTTCATTCTCTCGCATTCTTCTTTCAGTCTGTCAATCGAATACTGATAAATTCCCGGCATGGACGCTACCGGATTTTTGATCTGCACGCCTTCGATCACAAAGATCGGATAAACAAGCTGCTCTGTATGAAGTCTCGTTTCCCGGACAAGACTTCTGACCGCCTTGCTGCTGCGCAGCCTACGCATTCGTTTCACTCCTGATCCCACCTTTCTTTTCTATCCCTGATTACCGCCTCCGCCAGTCCCTGTGCGGTAAATGTTTCCGCCGTCAGACATTTCCCGCAGCCCGCTTCGGAAAGCGCCCTCGCCGTCTGCGGTCCGATTGCCGCCGCTGCGGTCCCGCGCATCCGACCATCCGCAAACGCATGCGGATACGCATTCGCAAACTCCCTCACACCCGAGCCGCTCGCAAACGTAAGATAAGACAATGTCGAAAGCTCCTCTTCCCCGCACAGTTTCTTCGCCCGGCTCTCATAAGCATCCGCCCTTGTCACGGATATGCCTGCCGCCGCCAGCGTTTCCTCTAACACGGGACTGCCTTCTTTCGCCTGATACAAAAAAACGCTGTCCTTTCCCGGAACAAGCCGTTCCCTAAGGCCTTCCGCAAGCGCGGCGACCGTATAGCTCTCCGGCACGAAATCGGCAAGGATACCTCTCTGCGCAAGCTCCTGCTCCGTTCCGCTGCCGACCGCCGCGAATTTAAGGCCTCCCAGAGCGCGGAAATCTATTTTTCTCTGCATCATCTGCTCAAAAAATAATCTTACACCGTTTGCACTTGTAAATGCAAGCCATGTGTAGGAAGATAAATTCTCAAAATAAAGATCCTGACCGGGAATCGGGCAGATCAGAAGCTCCTGTACAAAAAGCGTCTCGGCGCCCGCGCTGCGGAGATGTCCGCTTATTTTTTTCATTATTTCCCTTGTTCCCGTCAGTCCGACACGCACTCCGTGCAGCGGCAGCTCCCGCTCTGTTTTCAAGGAAAGAGCCGCGCACGCCCCGACAATGATAACGGCGGGAGATTCCACGCTGCGGCTGCGCGTCTTCTTTGCAAGATCGGCAAGCGTTCCCCGCACGGTCGTCTCGCAAAACCGGGAGCTGCCGCCGACGACAGCAGCCGGAAGAGATGGCGGTCTCCCCGATTCGATCAGCAGTTCACAGATCGTCTCAAGAGAGGATAACCCCATCAAAAATACGAGCGTGCCTTCCGCATCCTGCAGGCTCATGATCTGCTTCCTCAGATAAGCGCGTATCTCCTCCGGCTCTCTCTGCGACGTGCGCGCCGTAATTACATGAAAGGAACGGCTCATTTCCCGGTGCGTTACCGGAATGCCGGATAACTCTGCGGCGGCGACCGCACTCGTCACGCCCGGTACGACCGTAAACGGAATGCCTGCCTGCAGCAGACTTTCCGCTTCCTCGCCGCCTCTGCCAAATACGAAAGGATCGCCGCCCTTTAAGCGTACGACCGTTTTGCCCTCCCGCGCCTTGCAGATGAGCATACGGCTGATTTCATCCTGCTTCATACTGTGACTGCCCGCCTGCTTACCTGCATAAATACATTCGCAGTCCCGCCTCACCTCGGAAAGCAGTTCTTCTCCCGAAAGCCTGTCGTAGATCACGACGTCGCATGTCCGAAGCAGCCTGCGGCCGCGCACGGTAATCAGATCTCCTGCGCCCGGTCCGGCGCCTACGAGGTATACATGCCCTGTTTTTTTTAATTTTTCTCTCGCGTTTATCATATTTTCCGCCAAACGCTCCGCCAGCTTTTCCGCATCGCATGGCTGCGCCGCTTCCGTGAAGCGCAGCATTGTTTCCCGTTCCCAATAAGCGGCGTCCATCAAAAGAAGTTCCTTTTCATACCGCGCATACGCCGCCACGGGCTGCTGGCATCCGGCTCCGATCCGCGCCAAATAGGTCCGTTCCGCCAAAAAGCATCGCATCGTTTCCGGATCATTGATCCGTTTCAACAGCTCCGCAAACGGGCTGTCCTCCTTGCTTTCCACTGCAATGATTCCCTGCGCCGCCGCAGGCAGAAATCTGTCCGTATCTAATAAAGTAAAATTAAATTCCTCCGGTATCCCGCCGTCCTTTGTCAACAGACCGAGGCGCTCAAGCCCCGCCGCCGCCAGAATCAGTCCGTCTATTTCGCCGTCCTTTAACTTTTGCAGCCGCGTGCCTACATTCCCGCGCAGGTTTTTTGTCCGGTATCCAAGCTGTGTCCGCACCTGCTGCTTCCGCCGCAGGCTGCCCGTTCCGATCACCGCATCCGCCGCAAGCTCTCTGCCCCGGAGCGTCACAAGTACGTCGCACGGATTGGCGCGCGGCAAAACCGCCGATACGGCAAGTCCCTCGGGAATCCTCTCCGGCATATCTTTCCCGCTGTGCACCGCCGCGTCGATCGTTCCCGACAGAAGCGCATCCTCAAAAACGGTTACAAACATTCCTTTTCCTGCAAACTCATAAAGCGGCTTATCTAATATCCGGTCGCCCGTCGTACTCATTTCTACAATCTCGTAAGAAAAACCCGGTTCCGCCGCCTTGCATACTTCGATAAAAAGCCTTGTCTGCGCCAGTGCAAGCTCGCTCTTTCTCGTTCCGATCCGCATGACCTTACGCATTTTCATCCGTTTCCTTTCTGATTTCCTCAAGCCAGCCGGGCAAAGCCGCCTCAACCCGCGCGCGCAGCGCGCCCGCCAGCCTCGGCGAAGTCCCCGACGTCGTTACGCCGACCGCGACCTGCCCTTCCCTGCAATACGCAGGAAAAAAGAAGGTGCATTCTTCCTTACAATCCGCCACATTGACCGGAATCTGTTTTTCATGACAAATCGCCGCGATCCTTCGGTTGACGCTGCGGTCGTCCGTCGCCGCAACAACAAGCGCCCAGTCCTCCAATTCCATATCCGCTTCCTGAAAGCTGCGTTCTATTTTGTGAATACCGCAAGGCGGAATAGGATCGCCGGATATTATGTTATGTAAATCATCCTGATATAAAAATCGCTCCGCAATCATTGTCACATCCGCCCCGAACGCAAATAATCCCCTGCATTTACGCACCGCGACCGCTCCCCCTCCGACAACAAGGCACGGCTTTCCTTCGATTGAAACAAACATTGGAAAATATGTCATCTTGCTCCTTTAAAAAATCAGCGTATCTTCTCCATACGCCGCTTCCTACTCTCCTCGCAATACCTTCTGCAGCGCTCCGAAAAAACCTTTCATCTCTTCATAATCCGCCTCATCCCTTACCCGGTACAGAAGCTGCTCAAATTTAAGGCTTTTCGCCGCCCTCTTCATATCCGGGATTTCCGGCAGAATGTTGTGGAACAGCAGTTCCTTTTTCAGCGCGTCAAGCTGCTGCTCGATCATATGCTCCGCGCTCTTTTTCGCCTGCTGCTTTTTCTCATTGTTGCTGCGGGCAAGCTCATTGAAATAATCCATCTGATACAAAATGCTGTCCTCTCCCGCCACATTTTTATCAATATCCGCCGGTACGGA
>JAGARW010000164.1 GCA_017621975.1 Lachnospiraceae bacterium
AGCTTCCAATTCCGTCTCCATCACATCTATATTTTTTTTGTAAGTAATTATATTGCTTTTCCATATCTCCTCTTTTTTCTCTAACCATTCTATTCCACTTTTTAATACTTTTATATTCTCCACGTTCTTATTACCTCCATTAAATTTCCTTATTTACCGTATTCCAACATTTCTGAATGATCTTTCCTTACTCTCTTTTTAGCTAAATTTCTCTAGCAGCTCCTTAATCTCGCCTACAAGATTTGTTTCCATTCCGCAATATTCCTCAAGCTCATCTGCTGCGTCTGATAAAGCATATTCTGACATTGCCACATCTTCAGGACTCAATCCTGAATCTTCGTATTCCATCAACTTCCACAATGCTCCATATATCCGCTCCCAAATATCCTTTGTAATCACCTGTCCTTCATGTAGCAATTCCCACGGTACGCCTTTCAGCACCCAGTTTCCCTGACTGTCTTTTTCTGTAAGTCGACTCATGTTTTTTCTCCCTTCTTATGTTTATATTTGCAATAGTGCCACACGCAATTTACTTCATAACTGTGTTTGTTATATTCTTCGCTCTGACAGTTTCGAAAACTGCTGCCGTGATAAATACATTCATTGCAGTAATCAGGGTGACATGGGTGTAATATTATTTCTGCCATCTCCCAAATCCTCATTCTTATCACAATCTGGAAATCCGCGATGCTCATATGTCGTGCCCCACCAGCCCTTTATATAACCTAATTTCTCCCCTGTCTTTATGCACTTACATTTCTTTTTGTCCAAATGTGGACACATTCCATTGCAATAACCCATTTTGCAATCACTCTTTTACTATTTTGCATATCCCAAATATTCAGCTACGAACTTTTTATAATCCTGCGCTGCGCCGCATCTTACCGAATATTCCACAAGCGGTATTTTGGCAAACGTACTTTCGCTTACTTTCTTTTCCGTTCTCCTTATCTTTTGTGCATATATTGGCAGACCACGCGCCTGCAGCTTCTCTATGTTCTGATTGTTCACATCGTTGTTTTGATACTGTGTAACAAGACAACCAGAAAAATTCAGTGTTTCGTTAAAATCTTCCTGTACCTGCGCGATCTGCTCTAACAGAATGTTTAAACCGTCAAATGAATACTGATCCATAAAGATTGGCATAATCACATCATTTGTCATTACAAGTGCGTTAATGATACTCATGTTGATGTCGGGTGCATTGTCAATAATGCAGAAATCATAACTATTCGCTGCTGCCAGTGCTTTTTTAAATCTTGTCTGCTGCTGCCTTCCGGTGTCTACTACAGTTCTAAGGTTCGCCTCCAGCAAATCCATGTTTGCAGTTATAATGTCGATACCCTCATAATTTGTTTTCTTGATAATTTCGGAAATGTCTAAGTCTCTTTCCAGCATTGCCCGTGCTATGGTGTTCTTGTCCTCAGTGTCGTATCGGTTAAACGCTTTAGATGCGTTGCCCTGCTTGTCATTATCGATAACAAGCACTTTCTTTTTATGTACTGCTGCCAATATGTACGCCATGTTTACCGCCGTTGTGGTTTTTGCAACCCCACCTTTTAAACTGATGATTGAAATTGTTTGCATTTGCTGATCCTCCTTATTCGTGCATCTTTAACATTTCTACAATCTGCTTTTTCTGCCCTTCCATTGCAATATTAAATGTCTTTTCTGTTGCATCTATAAAGCCTTGCAAAAACTTCATATCTTCTTTACTAGCCGCTGGAAAACCACATTCGCAATTTGCAAATGCAGCGTGAAATATTTTTGAAATCAATACCGGCAAATCAAAATAAATCATTCTTTGCGCCTCGTAAAAGTTACTATCTCGCTTTTCTTCTGCTGTTAATTCTTTTTTCATAGTCCACCTCACTGAATTTAATTGTAAAATTTAATAATTGTATCTGCATCTACACAACTGTCTACCAACTCTATTGCTTTTTCTGCTGGTACTCCGGCGGCTAATACTGTTTTCAGCTTTTTAAGCTGATATAAATAACCATCAAATGTATATGCATGTTTTTCCGGCGCGTAAATGTCTGCTGCTGCCTCTGCTGTTTCATAATCCGATAACGCCTCGATATCTGCCAGCAGCTCGCTTTCTTTTTCTCTCTGCTTCATAGCCTGTTGCCGTAACGCGTCCACTAATTCCGATAATGCCATGCGCACCTCCTACAAATAAGACTTTCCGTAACGCGTCCGAAATTCTTCCCGTGTCCCTATCTGTTTTTCATAGACCGCCTGACCTAACATTTTAGATAACTTCTCAGCCATGATATTGTCATGTATGCGCTCTATGGCTGCGCCCATATTGTGGCACTTATTGCACACTGGTACTTTCAAGCCGTCCTGCTCTGCAAGCTCTCTAATTCCGCTGCCGAATAATAAATGATGCTCGCCCTCTGCCGGTCTGCCACAAAAGAAACATATTTTTTCACGTTCTGTTACAATGCTTTTTGTTTTTCCCATAATCTGTCGCCTTTCTGTTTTTAATATATTTCCCCTCTGCTGCCTCACGCGCTCTTATCAGATATTTCATGCAATAAATATCAATGTGGAAACCATTTATAATATTTATTGCCTCTAATTCTGTTACGCCGCATCGCTCCTGCAACTCTATCCGCAATGACCTGCGCTGTCCTATGTCCTGCATACCGTTATACGGCAGGGCTTTCGCTCTATCTCTGTATGTATAGGCTATTTCGCGTGTTAAAAGTTCCACCGTATAAACTCCTTTGCTATGCCATTATGCTTTTTATTTCATTTGTTGGCTGCCCACCTCTAAATACTACGATCATGCTTGGGAATGGTGCTGGATCTTTGCTTTTCTCTCCACCAACCTCGAAATTAAGCCGTCCTTTGATAAACCGTATTTCTGCTTTGCCTAAAATGAAATCGTGAAACATTATCGTATCTGTGCGAGCAGGTATCAGCATAACCACCGTGATTCCTCCCTGTGCTTCTTTATAGCACTTTTTCACCCATGCAATTTGACCAGCATTTGATTTTGTTTTCCTGCTGTACGGTGGGTTACAAAATACCGTTTCACCTGCCCATGATTGCGCCAAGCCGTCCTGCTCCTTCGTATAATACTTGGCGCATTTGTGGTTGTTATCATCGGCGCATGGATCCAATGTAAAACCAAATTCTTTGTTAAGTGCATCGAAAAGATTCTGCGGTGTTCCCCAATCGTCTTTACCGGTGCTAAAGTGTACCTTGTCCATTTTCTGCCTCCGTCTCTGCTGTCTGCCCTAATATGATTTTTCTGAATATACTTTCAAAAATCGTTACCGGTATACTGTTACCTGCCTGCTTATAAAGTGCCATTGCATACCGTCCGTTTCTCTCTTGTACTGCTGCTGCCGCCTCAAAATCTGCATCAGTATAGCCTTGTAGCCGCCAACATTCGCGCTCCGTCAAATAACGGTATTTCCCTCCGCCTAAATCAATTACCTGCGCCGGTGTCCTATCCTGCCGCGCCGTTATTGTGTATGCGTAATCTTTTATAACCGTTGCCCTTCGTATGCCTTTTTTGCCTATCGCGTTGTATATGCTCGGTTGTGTTACGGTGTATACTTCCGGCACATCTGTTTCTAAATATTCCGCAATATTCCGCATCGGCGTTTTTATCAGATCATCGAAATTAAAAGGACCCCACTCAAAACAGATATTGTAAAAACTCTTTCCCGCGCCTGCGGCAATCCAAAATCTCGCGCATCTAATGTTTGAAAACTATTTGTATATCCTAATTTCTGCATTTCTGATAGATAGCGGTTGAAATTATGGATCATGTGCTTTGATGTAACATTTTTCACATTTTCCCAAATGACAAAACGCGGTTTCCATTCTCCCATTTGTTTAATTATGTTTATCGTTTCCCACATAAGACTTGATCGCGTTCCGGATCCTTTGTCTGCGCCTTTGCCTCGGTTTATTCTGCCGCCTGCTGCCGTTGCTTTTCCTTGATGCCCTGCGATGCTGAAATCTTGGCAGGGCGATCCATGTATTAGAATATCCGGCTTTAAGTTCCACCCTATAACGGATTGCGTTTTATACGCTAATTCCCTTTTAAACATCGCGTTGTACGATTTTACGGCTTTTTCGTCTATCTCCACATAATCAATAGCTTTAACCGGTATTCCGATGTTTCGCAGGGCGCATCGCGGCGATCCGATGCCGCCAAACAATTCAAGTATCTTTATCATTCCGCTAACCTCTTATCTCCCCACATAAATAATTTTTCTGTCGCTCTGAAATGCTCTTTTGCTTTCATACTGCGATCTGCCTCCTTTTCCCAAATAACCGTAAAATCATCGGGTGCCTGCAATTCTGAAATTAAAACAATGTTGTTATGTCGGCTCCATTTACGCATTACTTCCCAAAATTCCACATAATCAAAATCTTTTGCATTGCCGTATTGTTTTGTACCCTCATACGGCGGATCGCAATATATCACGCACCCCTGCGGCGTAAATTCTTTATAATCTCTGCAAGCGAAATCAATATCAAAGATACCGCCCTGCTGCATCTGTCTTAAAATATTGTTGCGGCTTTCTTTGTAGTAATTTCTTATGCCGCCGGTTGTTTTCCTAATTCCCGAATAACCACCTTCGAAAAATCGCCCTTTATATGAGGTTAGAAACCCCACCGCACCTATGTACCACATAGGAAAACCGCTGCTTTTGGTGTTGTATGCCTCTCTTACTTCGTTAT
Organism: Lachnospiraceae bacterium; assembly: GCA_017621975.1. GTDB lineage: Bacteria > Bacillota > Clostridia > Lachnospirales > Lachnospiraceae > VSOB01. Next base: position 4,714 of record JAGARW010000164.1, read on the forward strand.
ATTCTTCCCTTGTGATATGTTCCGGCAATTCGCCGCCTGCCTGCAGGTGTCTGAATAATGCAATCAAATATTCGTTTTTGTCTGATGCTATGCGATACTGGGCTTTTACCTTGTCAATCACATTGCACCCACCTGCAAACGGTTCTATGTAATATCTTGCGCCGCTTTCATCAATCTTTTGTTGTATAACCGGCACTATACACTTTGCTATTTTGGTCTTGGCTCCCATGTATACCATGTTACCCTCCTAATATTTCCTCTAACTCGGTTTCATACCGATCGCTATATGTTTCAAATGCTACGGTGTGGATCTGTGTCAGCATATAAAATTGTTTCCAATCCTCAATATTTGCTGGCGGCTTTCCGTTTGCTTTCTTCCAACCGTCCTGCTGCCACTTCTCCACCCAACCCAACCTGCAGGCATTTCCCATATAGTCGCAAGCTGTATGAATTGTAATGTGGCAGGGTTTTAACAATATCCGCATCGCTGCTATGCTGATTTTCAGATACAAGGCGTTTTTCGTGTCATGCTCGATCCAGATCTGCTGTTTCCTTATGTGACTTTTTCCGGCTCCGTCTATGTACTCTATGACCGCCGCTGCCTCTCCCGCGCCTCTTGGGTTTCCTCTGAAATGACATTTAACGTATATTCCCACCTCCAACTTATCCACCTTCTTTCAATCTGCTTTTCGCCCAGTAAATACTAGGCGGTGCGGCTTGTCCTTTATGAGTTATCCACATATCCACAATTTAACCGCCGCTACCGGAAATGCAAACCATTGTATATTTTTGATATGCCCTGCCGGTAAATGGATCCACGCCGTTATATACGGTGTCTTTGTCTATGTAGTAGCCTTTTATCGGTTTTGGATCCGGCAACCATTTTTTCGCCTTTTTGATGATCTCAGTTTTCGGTGTCGGCATTACCAAATTGCGGCTGCAACTGTACCTTTGTTTCTTCCCGCCGTCCTTTGCCTTGTATGTCTTTGATGTTTCTTTTATCAGATACGCCGCAAGATCTTTATACTGTCCGGTATCGTCCAAATATTTAAAGTCCGGTCTGCCGAACTTCCATAGCCTGCGCACCCATTTGGAAACGTCCTGTCCCTCAATATGGTTAATCAATAAATGATGATGTACCGCTTTGTTTTGGTACTCTGTCACACATACCCATTTCAGATCCGCCCCCACCTTCCTAAACTCTTTCCTTAATCCGTCTATCAGCTTTTTAATATTTTTCTTTGCCTGCTCCGGATCTGGTCTTTCGTCTTTCCGGTATGTCAATGTGATAAACGGATCATCTACTCCGAAATTATTATTTATCTTTAGCCGGAGGGTTCTCTCTGCGTTCATCTGATTAACCTTTTCTATTTCCTCTGCTGTCGGTTTCTCTTTATTCCCTCTTACCTTTACCCCTACCCGCTTTGTATAACTTTTCGTTACCTCAATCGTTGCCCCTGCCTCTACTGTTGTTTTAAAATATCCCAACTCAATTACACCTTCTTTTGCGTCATATTATTTTTGCCATATACGATACTAAAGTTAATAGTTTGATCAAGTCCAAAACCGGCTTATTTGCCGGTATTTTTGGCTGTCAAGCATTTTTGAAAATGTCCCGAAAAATTTTAAACATTAGCCCCGTATACCTGGGGCTTGTTTTATTGTTTCCCTGGATAGTTCCTTGAAACTCTGCTATGGGAAGTTTTATCGGCTCCTCCGCAGTGATGATTA
>JAGARW010000165.1 GCA_017621975.1 Lachnospiraceae bacterium
TCCTACAGCACAAAAACCGGCACTTCCCTGCGCCGGATCGGGATCGATAAGACAGAAGACGCCGAAATTGCGGACTATGTGATCAATCCCGCCGGCGTTCAGAACGGATTCATTTATTTCGGCGGCACAGGCAAAGACCACTATCTCTATGCGTTAAATACGGAAACAAACGCGATCACGCCCGTTTTTGAAGGGAATGTATACAATCCGCAGCCGCAGGGCGATTTTATTTATTATATGGATATTTCCGATGATTACAAGCTCTGCCGCTACAGCCTTTCCGACCGGAGCGTACAGACGCTGACGCAGGACCGGCTTGATTTTTTCAATGTTGTCTCGGATATGATCTATTATCAGAAAAGCGATGCCGAGCAGCCCGCCCTGAAGCGGATCCGCACTGACGGCACCGGTGAAGAGATCGTGGCGTCCGGCGTCTATGAAAACATCAACGCCACTTCCAAATATGTATATTTCAACGCATACGGCGCGCCTGTCCCGGTTTTCCATACGCCGATGGACGGACCGGTACAGGTTTCGGTCTTTACAAAAGCGGCGGACGCCGCGCAGTAGCTACGATTCCAACCGCTCTAACAGTTCCGCGGCGGTTTTATGGAAAACGGGATGCATCCACTCCGGCGCGATCTCCGCAAGCGGCTCAAGCACAAAATCGCGGTTCTGCATATCCGCATGCGGCACGGTCAGTTTTTCTGTACGAATGATTTCGTCCTCATAGAAAATAATGTCCAGATCGAGCGTCCTCGGTCCCCAATGCACGAGCCGCTGCCTGCCCGCTTCCGCTTCCAGACGGTTCAGAAAACAAAGCAGCTCCTCCGCGTCATAGAGCGTTTCGATCAGAAAAGCGCCGTTTACAAAATCATCCTGCGCAACGCCGCCGTAAGGCTTTGTTACGATCAGCGCGCTTTCCCGCAGAACGCGGCATTTTTCATCCTGCCTGATCTTGTCAACAGCCTCCCGGATCGTACGCTCTTTTTCTCCCAGATTGGCTCCGCAGGCAATGACCGCGCGCTTCCAGCCGCGTCTGACCACGACCGACACCGACTGAAACGGCAGCGGGATCGGCGCGGAGGGCTTGCGGATCTCCAACTCCAGTTCGTGGATCTTCGGAAAGGTAAGAAGCAGACGCTCCGCCAGGCGCTCCGCCGCCGCCTCCAGAAGCCGGTACGTATGCTCCGTCAAAAAGCGGCTGATCTCCATGCACACCTCGCCGTAATTCGTAGAAAGGGCAAGATCGTCCGCCCGTCCGGCACACCGCGTCTGCGTATACAGCGCCGCGTTTACAAAAAACTTCTGTCCGAGCTTCGTTTCCTCCGCAAATACGCCGTGGTTGGCATAGATCTCCAGTTCTTCAATTCTGATCACATCATAGTTTCTATTTTCCGGCATGCAAAATCGCCTCCGTCATCCGTACCGCGCGCAAATTTTCTTTTACATCATGTACCCGCAAAAAAGAACAGCCCTTCATCACGCCGATCACCGACGTCGCGATCGTTCCTTCCAGACGTTCTCCAACCGGAAGGTCAAGCGCGTTTCCGATCATCGATTTGCGCGACGTGCCGAGCAGGATCGGATAGCCGAACATATGCAGCTCTTCCAGTCCGTTCATCAGTTCAAGATTCTGCTCATATGTTTTGCCAAAGCCGATACCGGGATCGAGAATGATCTTATCTTCGGCGATTCCGGCTTTTTCCGCCAGACGAATACACTCCGAAAGATCAGCCGCCACGTCGTTCATGAAATCTGCATAAACGGCCTGCCCACGGTTGTGCATCAGGCAGCATGCCACGCCATAGCGCGCGATCACGCCCGCCATAGCCGGATCCGCCTTGAGTCCCCAGATATCGTTAATCAGATCGACGCCCTCTTCGATTCCCGCGCGCGCCGTCTCGCTGTGATACGTGTCCAGAGAGATCGGCAGATCGAATCTTGATCTGATTTCCCGGATCACCGGAATCACTCGCCTGATTTCTTCCTCCGCCGTGATCTTTGTATGCCCGGGTCTCGTCGACTCCCCGCCGACGTCGATGATCGACGCCCCCTGCGCGATCATCTCTTCCGCATGCGAAAGCGCCCGATCCGTTTCGTTAAACTTTCCGCCGTCCGAAAAAGAATCCGGCGTTACGTTCAGAATTCCCATAATATAGGTTTTTCCGGGAACCTGAAATTCATACTTACCGATTTTCATACAAATCCTCCATGTCAGAGCAATTTATTGCGATGACACGCGTCGGAAATGTCAGATTTCCGACTGCGATCAAGGCAATTTGAGGTTCTGACTCAAATTGTCGATTGAAAAATCAGCTCATCAGAGTGATTTTTCAATCTAATCTCCATTCCGCTCCTAAAACCGCAGCTTCAGATTTTTCTTTTCCGCCTTCCGGTCGCACTGCGGCTCCACCGGGCAGGCAAAGCAGCCCCGGCTCAGCTTGTCCGCCCGGTAAATGATGCCCGACAGGCTTTCTTCAAATTGAACGTCCGCGTTTCTGTGATTGCGGATCGCCGCAACGATCCTGTCCGTTTCCTGTTCGTCAAATCCGCAGTCCGACAAAATCTGAGGCGCAAGCCCGGCGCTTACTTTATCGTGAGCCGTTCCGTCCTCATACTGCCTGAATCTGCCGATGTCATGCAGAAGCGCGGCCGCATACACGTACGCCTTTTTGATCTTTAACTTTTTCTTCAGATTGAGTATCTGCGCGATCCGTGCGACGGCAAGAAAATGTTCCATATTGTGCCGGCAGTAAATGCGCTCCTTCTCATACTCGTTTGTCTGTTCCGTATATTTTTTATACAATTCGTGACTTAAAATTTTATCGATCCGTTTCATCTGCTCCGCTTCCCTCCCCGCGTCATTTCGCCGTCAGAGCCATAAACTGCGCGGCATAAGACGGCTGCTCTGTAAAAACGCCCCTCGACGCCGTTGTGACCGTTTTGCTGCCCGGCTTTTTCACGCCCCGCATCGTCATACACATATGCTCCGCCTCCAGCATTACCATCACGCCCTGCGGATGCAGCTCCCGCATGACCGCGTCCGCGATCTGCGCCGTCAGCCGCTCCTGTATCTGCGGCCGTCTCGCAAACGTCTCTACCGTCCGCGCAAGCTTGGAAAGTCCGACCACGCTTCCGTCCGGTATGTACGCCACATGCGCGACTCCGTAAAACGGCAGCAGGTGATGTTCGCACATGGAATAAAACACAATATCCTTCTCCAGCACCATTTCATGATTGTCTACCGAAAACCGCTTTGCCAGATGCTCTCCCGCGTCCTCTTCCATACCGCCGAAGATCTCGCCGTACATCCGCGCGATCCGCTGCGGCGTCTCCAGCAGCCCCTCTCTGGACGGATCCTCTCCGATCCCTTCTAATAAAAGCGTTACCGCCTCTTCAATTTTCCTTTGATCTACCATGCGTATCTCTCCTGATCTGCTTTCTGTTTTCCGCGATCTTTGCCAGCTCCCCCAGATAGGACAGCGAACCGAACGCCAGAATGACGTCGTCCTTACCGGCAAGCAGATAGCTCATTTCCACTGCTTCCTGCAGGCTGTCCGCCGCCGTGACATTCGGATTGTACTTGCGTACTACGCCCGCCAGCTCATACGCCGGAAACGCCCGGCGATTGTTCGGCGTCGTCACCGTAATGACCTGATCGGCAAGAGGCGTCGTCAGCGAAACAATCTTTTCATATTCTTTATCCTTCAATATTCCTATTATAATAACGATCCGTTTGTTTGTAAAATAGATTGTGACCGATTCCCTTAATTTTTGCGCCGCATCCTCATTGTGCGCCCCGTCGATGACAAAAAGCGGATTTCTGGAGATCACTGAAAATCTGCCGCGCCACTTCGCTTCTGCAAGTCCCTTTCGCAGCGCCCGCTCACCGACGGAATAGCCGCGCTCTGAAAGCAGTTCCGCCGTCCGCGCCGCCAGAACGGCGTTCTCGATCTGATAAGCGCCCGCAAGCCCGATCTCCAGTTTTCCATATGCATGATACGTAAAGCTCTGCTTTTCCATACCGTACCTGACTTTTTTTGCTTCCGACACGTCGGCAACCAATAACGGCGCATTCTTTTCCGCAGCGGCGTTTCTGAGCGCTTCCAGCGCCTCCGGTTTCTGACAGACCGTAACGGCCGGGCATCCTTCCTTAATAATGCCCGCCTTCTGCTCCGCGATCTCACGGAGCGTTTCTCCCAGCATTCCCATATGATCCATACCGATCTGTGTGATCACCGATACCGCAGTCTCCCGAATGACGTTCGTCGCGTCCGTCAATCCGCCCATACCCGTTTCCAGTAAAACAATATCGCACCGCTTTTCTTTAAAATACCAGAACGCAAGCGCCGTTTCCGCTTCAAACGGCGTCGGATAAGGAAACCCGTCCGCAGAAAGCGCCTCCGCGCAGACGCGCACCGCCTCAAGCCCTCTTACATAATCCGCCTTGGAAATCGCCCTGCCGCCGACCTGCCATTTCTCCAGCTCGGTAAAGACGGCGGGAGAGCTGTATCTGCCGACTCTGTAACCGGCGTTTTTCAGAATAGACGAAAGGAACGCGCCGACGGAGCCTTTGCCGTTCGTTCCCGCAATGTGGATAAAGCGCAGCGCATCCTGCGGATTTCCCATCCGCTCCATCAGACGCCGCATGGAATCGAGTCCGAGCACAATGCCGCCGCTTAGCAGCGCTTCCCGATACAAAAGCGCCTCGTTATAAGTTGTAACAGGTTTCTCCCACATATCGTTTCCTTTCCCTCGGAATATCTTTTCCGATCCCGGCAATACTGCTATTATGAAAAAATTTACGACTACTTTTTTACATTGCGGCGTCTTCGGCTGGTGTCTCGAAATCCTGTTTACCGCCCTGCAGTCTCTGCGGCGGCGTGAAAAAACATGCATGGGCAATACTTCTGTCTTTATGTTTTTTATTTACGGGATGGCCGCCGCGCTCCGCCCCGTCTATCTGCTCATCCGCAGACTTCCCGCGGCGGCGCGCGGACTGATCTACATGCTCTGCATCTTTTCTGCGGAATTTACGGCGGGCTCCCTCCTTTCCAAAAAGGAGCTGTGCCCGTGGAATTACGAACGCTCCAGATTCCATGTCAAAGGACTGATCCGCCTTGATTACGCGCCGCTCTGGTTTATCACCGGACTTTTATTTGAGCAGTTCTGCCTTAAAAATGCCCCCGGCGGGCAATCCTCCGGAAAATAACGAGATACGACGCCCAGAGGAAAAGACCCGCGCTCACCCACGCGCTCATATTTGCGATGCACACGCCGGTAAAGCTATGATAATGCGCCGCAACAATCGCCACGGCCGCGCGGCTTACAAGCTCCACAACGCCGCCCATCGTCGGAATCAGCGCATAGCCGCAGCCCTGAAGAATATTGCGGTAAATAAAGATCATTCCGAGCGGCGTAAAGCATATTCCGCAAAGGAACAGATAAATCGTCGCATATCCCTCGATCTCCGCCAGATTCTCAGAAACGAAAAGCGCGATCAGCGCATGCTTAAACAGCATAATCAGAGCGAACACAACCAGCGCGTACACGGTAGAGATTAAAAGCGCGCACCGCTCGCCCTGACGGATGCGGTCGTACGCGTTGACGCCCCGATTCTGCCCCGCATAAGTCGCCATCGTCATGCCCATTGCAAGGAACGGCTGCGTTACAAGCTGCTCCACCTTGGACGCCGCGGTATACGCCGCCACCGCCATCGAGCCGAGCATATTGAGCGCCGCCTGCACCATGATCGTACCGACCGCCGTTACCGAAAACTGAAGCGCCATCGGAAAGCCGATCGACATTTCCAGTTTCATTAAATGCAGATCCCATGCAAAATCCCGCCTGGAAAGCTTCAATATCTCTACTTTTTTCATGACATAAAAAACGCACAGTACGCCGGAGAGTCCCTGCGAAATCACGGTCGCCCACGCGGCGCCCGCGACGCCCATATGAAAATAGATAATAAACGTAAGATCCAGCACAATATTCGTCGCCGCGGAAACAATCAGAAAATAAAGCGGCACCTTACTGTTTCCGACCGCGCGCAGAATACTCGCCATCAGATTATAAAGAATCGTGCAGCCCATCCCGAGACAGATAATGACGATATACGTCTTCGCCATCTGAAAAATATCGTCCGGCGTCCGCATCAGGCGCAGCAGCCCGTCCATCCCGGCTACGCTGACAAACGTCATAACGATCGTCGAAAGCACGGAAAGGACCGCCGCCGTGCCGACGCTCTTTTTCATGCCCTCCATATCGCCCGCGCCGTACCGCTGGCTCGTCAGCACCGTAAAGCCCGTCGTCAGTCCCTGCATAAAGCCAAGGATCAGAAACATGATCGTTCCCGTCGCCCCGACCGCCGCTAACGCCTTTACGCCGACAAACTGCCCGACAATAATCGTATCTACCATATTATAAAGCTGCTGAAAAATGTTTCCGATTACAAGCGGAATGATAAATTTTGTAATTAAGCCAAGCGGCTTTCCTTTCGTCATATCCAGTTCCATTTCGCTACCTCCAACAACAAAATATCGCCTGATAAACAGCCTCGCCGGCGCTGCAAAGCAGCGCGCCTGACACCGGCATGTTCCATAACATCAAGTAAATATTATAACAGATTTCCGTTGAAAGAAAAGAGGTTATATGGTATCATGATTACAGAAAAAAATGCGAAGGAGGATTCCAAATGACTGCAAAAGAATGTATCAAAGGTCGCAGAAGCATCCGCAAATTCAAGGACACAAAGATCGACCATCAGCTTCTGGAGGATATTATCGAAACCGCATCCTACGCTCCGAGCTGGAAGCATACGCAGATCGTCCGTTATGTCGCGATCGAGGGCGCGTTAAAGGATAAAATCGGCGGCGAATGCACCCCGATGTTCCCGAACAACGGCGTTATCATCCAAAACGCTCCTATGCTGATCGCAGTTACCGTGATCAAAAACAGATGCGGTTATGAAAGGGACGGTTCCTTCACAACGCCGCGCGGCGACACCTGGCAGATGTACGACGCAGGCGTTGCTTCCGAAGCATTTTGTCTGGCTGCTTACGAGCAGGGTATCGGTTCCGTTATTATGGGAATCTTTGACGGGGACGCCGTTTCTTCTCTTCTGGAAATCCCGGAAGACCGCGAGCTTGTAGCGCTCATTCCGATCGGCTATCCTGACGAAGAGCCTGCCGCTCCAAGAAGGAAACCGGTTTCCGATCTTTTATCCTACAAAGAATAATACATAAAATCGAAGGAATTTCATTCCTTCGATTTTTTAGAGTTCCTAATCCAATACAGACAAAGGAGATTTTACTATGAGACATCTTATGAGTCCGCTTGATTTCACAACGGAAGAATTGGACAGACTGTTCGATCTGGCGAACGATATGGAGCGTCATATGGACAAATACGCCCACGTATGCGACGGTAAAAAGCTCGCCACCTGCTTTTATGAGCCGAGCACGAGAACGCGCCTGAGCTTTGAAGCCGCCATGCTCAATCTCGGAGGTAAAGTTCTCGGCTTTTCCGACGCAGGATCGTCCTCCGCTTCCAAGGGGGAAAGCGTCGCCGATACGATCCGCGTGATCTCCTGCTATGCGGATATCTGCGCTATGCGCCATCCGAAGGAAGGCGCCCCGATGGTAGCCGCCAGCCGCTCAAATATCCCTGTTATCAATGCAGGCGACGGCGGGCATCAGCATCCGACGCAGACGCTGACCGACCTCCTTACGATCCGCTCCTTAAAGGGACGGCTTGATAATCTGACGATCGGTCTGTGCGGCGACCTGAAATTCGGACGCACCGTACATTCCCTGATCCACGCGCTCTCCCGCTACGAAAATATCCGTTTTCTCTTCATTTCTCCCGAAGAGCTGCGCGTACCGGATTATATGACGGACATGCTGAAGGAAAAAGGCATCGGCTATACGGAGGTTATCCGTCTCGAAGACTGTATCGGCGACCTTGACCTGCTCTATATGACGCGCGTCCAGAGAGAACGTTTCTTCAACGAAGAAGATTACGTCCGTCTGAAGGATTTCTATATTCTCGACAAAGACAAGCTTGCGCTCGCACAGAAAGATATGCTCATCCTGCATCCGCTTCCGCGCGTCAACGAAATATCCGTCGAAGTCGACGACGATCCGCGCGCCGTCTATTTCAAGCAGGCGCAGTATGGCGTTTATGTCCGCATGGCGCTCATCTATACGCTGCTCGGTCTTGAAAACTCATAATTTGGGAGGGAGTCATATGTTAAACGTAGGTAAAATTGAGGAAGGTTTCGTGCTCGACCATATCAAAGCAGGCATGAGCCTCTCCATCTATCATCATTTACAGCTTGATAAGCTGGACTGTACGGTGGCTATCATCAA
>JAGARW010000166.1 GCA_017621975.1 Lachnospiraceae bacterium
CGAGCAGCAGGAATAAATTGAAAACCCGCTCTGACATGCAGGAGCAGACCGGGCAAAAAAAGAACTGCCATACAAAGCGTGTATTTCGAATATCATACATTTTCAGCGAATTTGGCGAGTACGTCTTGGAGACCCTAGGCTCCAAGCGAACGCAGCCTGAGCGTGAAATGTATGATATTCGGAAATTGCTTTTGCGCGACAGTTCCTTTTTATTATGTCTACCGTTCTTCTGTTATTCAGTTATTCTCCCGTTACGAGTATCTCTTTTGCCCGCTCAAGCTGGTTGTCGTATCCTTCTTCCAAGTATCTTTCATAATCCATTTCCAGTTTCTCGTCCGGCTCAATACCGATCCCGTGAATGTTATTTCCCTTCGGCGTATAATATTTGCTCGTCGTCAGCTTTACGGCAGAACCGTCGGAAATAGCAAGATATTTCTGCACGATACCTTTTCCGAACGTCGTCGTGCCGAGCAGTCTTCCCTTACCGTAATCTTTGATCGCTCCCGCAAGTACTTCCGAAGCGCTTGCGCTGCCGCCGTTTACAAGAACGACCATCGGAACGGTCAGTTCGTTTTCTCCGTCACAGCTATAATCCTGACGGTTTCCGGCTTTGTCTTCCGTATATACGACAAGTCCCTTCGGCAATATCTTTCTCGCCACGTCGATGACCGCGGATAAATTGCCGCCCGGATTATCGCGCAGATCAAGAATCAGCCCAAGCATTTCCGACCCCTTTGCCATAGCCATCGCGTCCGTAAACTGCTCGACCGTTACCTTATCAAACTCCGAAATACGGATATATGCGATCCCGTCATCAAGCATCTCATAAGTAACCGTCTGTTTCGGCACTTCCCTGCGCTCCGCTTCGACTTCGCGCATCTCCGTTTCGCCTTCCCGCAAAATCGTCAGCGTGACCGTTGTGCCTTCTTCCCCTTTGATCAGGGAAACGACCTCATCCAGACTCATATCCCGCGTATACTGTCCGTCGACCTTAACGATCAGATCTCCTTCCTGCAAGCCGCATTCCTGTGCGGGGCTTGCTTCAAAAATCTCCCCGAGTCTGGCAAATCCCACTTCCTCGTCATATTTGACATATGCACCGATTCCATAGTAAACGCCGTCCATCTTATCTTTCTGCTCCTGCATCTCTTCCGCGGAAAAATATTCGGAATACGGATCGTTCAGAGAACTTACCATTCCCTGATAAATACCGTTTTCCAGTGTCTGTTCATCTACCATATCAAGCGCATAGTTTTCCTTGATGATCGTCTCGATCAACTGCAGCTTCTGCATCGTCTTGGCATTCACCGCTTCTTCGCCGCTTTCGGAAGTTTCCGCCGCATTATGCTGTTTCCATACCACCGTCGCTTCTCTCGCCGCATAAGTCGCTCCGACAATGATAACGGCAAGAAACAATCCGGTGATCAGCCCGCTTATAAATTTTCTCTTGTCTGACATTGCTTTCATTCCCGTCTGATCTCCATTCCAACATCGGAAAAAAGATTTCCTATAAGATGATTTTATTCCTTATGAAGACAGATAATTCCACGGACTTACATAGCTTCCGTTGACACGAACGCTGAAATGCAGATGCGGTCCGGTGGAACGCCCTGTAGAGCCTACTGCGGCGATCTTGTCGCCTCTCGACACATGTGCGCCCTTTGACACATACAGAGCCGACGCATGCATATAAATCGTATATACGCTGTCTCCGTGATCTATCATCACATAATTTCCCATAGAAGCATTGTAAGCTGCCGCTACAACTTCTCCGTCGTATGCCGCCAGAATCGGCGAACCGCTCGGAGCCGCCATATCGATTCCGTTATGGAATTGCTGTACGCCGAGTGTCGGATGGATACGATTGCCGTAATCATCCGAAATTCTTGTATAAGAAGGGGCGGGCCATTTGAATTTACCGCCGTCGTATTTCGGACGGTTCGCTTCCTCCAGTTTCTTTTTTTCTTCGGCTACCGCCTGCTCCAACGCCGCAATCGCAGCGTTCTGCTCCGCGATCTCCGCCTCATACTCTTTGATCAACTGGGATTTATTGCCGATGTCCGATTCGTAAACCTTAATCTCCTGCTCCTTGGAAGCGATCAGGGCATTGACCGACGCCTGTTCCTCCTCTACCGTTTCCTTGGCGGCGTCAAGCACGATCTTTTCCGCTTCCAGCTCCTCTTTCAGCTCTTCGATCCGGGCGCGCGTTTCCTTATATTCTTCAAGCTTGTTTCTGTCATACGCCGCCAGCTTCTCAATAAATTCTGTCCGGTTCAGCATTTCGCCGAAATTCTCCGCTGCAAAAATCATATCGAGATAAAAAGTCTGTCCATGCTCATACATGAACTTGATTCTCTGCTTCATTGCGGCATACTGCTCTTCTTCTGCAGCGACCGCTTCTTCAAGCGCTTCCTGCGTCTGCTCGATCTCTTTTTCTTTTTCGTCGATCAGATTCTTCAGCTCTTCGATCTTTTTTTCGATCTCCGCCAGATTGGCGTCCAGCTTTGTAACATAGTCTTTTAAATTCTTTTTAGAGTTCTCCAGCTCCGCCACAAGCTTTTTGACGTCCGTCAAGCCGGACTGAAGCGCGTTTTTTTGTTTCTGCGCTTCTCCGATCGCATTCTGCTTTTCCTGAATGCTCTGCTGAATTTTTTCCTGATCGGAATCCGCCCTGCTCGTAAAAGAAGGCGCAGACGCGCCCGCCAGCGCCAGCACGGCAAGCCAAAGCGCGATATGGCGCAGCGCCGTCCGCCTTATGACAATCTGACGCACCGCATTTCTTTTCCGCCCCTTTTTCATGCTGTACTTCATTGTCCGCTATACCTTCAAATGCTTTCTTACCGTTACAATACTTCCGAGGAAGCCGATTCCGACGCCGATTCCGACAGAAACCGGAAGCAGCGTAGCATAGATCTCTTCCACCGGCAGGAAATTCAAAAGCCCCGACAGAATCTGGAATCGTTCTCCGATATATACGATCACATTCGTATAAATATAATAAATAGACACAAGCGGCACGATGGAACCGAGCAGTCCGATCAAAATGCCTTCAATGACAAACGGTGACCTGACAAAGAAATCAGTCGCGCCGATATATTTCATAATATTGATTTCTTCTTTTCTGACGGAAATACCGATCATAACCGTATTGCTGATCAGGAAAACCGATACTGCAAGCAGAATAAAAATAATACCGAGGGAAACATACCCGATCAGCACGTTGATGCCGCCGAGCGCATTTGCCGTAATCTCCGAACGGTTGACCTGCCGCACGCCGTCCACAGATTCCAGCCATGTAACAAGCGCGCTCTGCATCGTCACATCGTTCAAATAGATTTCATAGCTGTTGGAACCCTCCAGTGGATTCTCCGTAAAACCAGCGTCTCCGTACTCGCCGAGATACTCTGCCTTGAACTCGTCCCATGCTTCATCATCGGATATGAACTTGACGTCCCTGACCTCAACGCGCTTCTGTATCTGCTCGCCGATCGCCCGGATCTTGTCGTCGCTCAGCTCCTCGTCAAAAAAAACGGTAACGGAAACGCCTTCCTCCGCCGTCTTCACAATATGCTGGAAGTTTACCAAAATCGCATAAAAGATGCCGAATAAGAACAGGCATGCGGAGATTGTTGCAATAGAAGCAAGGGAAAACCATTTATTCCGCACAATGTTCACAAATCCTTGTTTGATCGTATAAAAAAATGTACTAATCCTCATCGATATAACCGCCTTCTTTTTCGTCGCTTACAATCACGCCTTTTTTCATCGTTACGACTCTCTTTTTCATGGCATTTACGATCTCACGATTGTGGGTAACGACAAGGACTGTCGTTCCCTTCTCGTTGATCTCCTCCAGAAGCTTCATGATTTCCCATGAATTTTTGGGGTCAAGGTTTCCTGTCGGCTCGTCCGCCAGCAGAATCGCAGGCTTATTGATCAGCGCTCTCGCCAATGCGACTCTCTGCTGTTCGCCGCCGGAAAGCTGCTTCGGCTTTGCCTTATATTTGCCCGCAAGCCCTACCGTAGAAAGGATCGCCGGTACGTTTTTCTTAATTTCCCGGTTCGGCACTTGTACGATACGCTGTGCAAACGCCACATTTTCATATACGTTCCGATCTTTCAAAAGGCGGAAATCCTGAAACACAATGCCAAGATTACGCCGGAACTTTGGTATTTTGCGGTGTTTCAGCCGCGCCACATCCTCGCCGTTCACCCATACGCTGCCGGACGTCGGAACAAGTTCCCGAAGCAGCAGCTTGATCAGAGTCGATTTCCCCGACCCGCTGTCTCCCACGATAAAAACAAACTCTCCCCGCCGTATCTTAATGCTGACGCCGTTCAGCGCCGGCGCGCCCGTAGAGTAAGACTTGCTCACCTGATCGAGCACGATAATGTCTTTTGCTTCCGCACTTCCTTTTCTGGCTTTTCTTTTTCCTGCCTGTGCCAATTCTTTCACCTCTGTATTTCTGTATTTAATGCATTTCTTTCGGTATTCAAACTTTAATACTCAAATGTTTCCATATATTTCATATATTTTACGACCATCAGCGCGATCTTGAACGTAATCGCGTCCTCAAATACGCGCAGATCAAGCCCCGTGCTCTTTTGAAGCTTATCCAGTCTGTAAACGAGCGTATTTCTGTGAATAAACAACTGACGCGACGTTTCCGATACGTTCAGGCTGTTCTCAAAAAACTTATTGATCGTCGTCAACGTTTCTTCATCAAATTCATCGGGATTTTTCCCGTCAAAAATTTCTTTAATAAACATTTTGCAGAGCGGGATCGGGAGCTGATAGATCAGACGGCCGATACCTAACTCGCTGTATGCGATAATATTCCGCTCGCTGAAAAAGATCTTGCCAACGTCAAGCGCCATTTTCGCTTCCTTATAGGAACGGCTGACTTCCTTGATCTCTCCGATAATCGTGCCATATGCGATATGTACGTTGCCAATGCCTTCTTTTTCCAGACAGGCTGCAATCCCGGCCGCCTCCTTGTCGATCTCGGCATTGCCGTCGCCGTCTGCAAGTTCTTTGACAACGATCACATTGTTTTCATCGACCGCCGTCACGAAATCTCTGCCCGTACTGCCCTTATATGTCCTGACAATCTCAAGCGCATTGCTGTCCTTATTGTTCTCCGTCTCGACAACGATCGCCACACGCCGCACGTCCGTCCCGATATGCAGCTTCTTTGCGCGGCTGTAAATATCTATGAGGAGCAGATTGTCCAGAAGAAGGTTCTTAATAAAATTGTCCTTGTCAAACCTCTCTTTGTAAGCCGTCAGCAAATTTTGGATCTGGAACGCGACCATCTTGCCGACCATATACAGATCTTCTCCTGCGCCGCCTGCTACGAGGATATATTCCAACTGCTGCTCGTCATAAATCTTAAAAAACTGGCAGCCCTGTATTTCCTGGCTGTCTGCGGAAGATTTCACAAACTCCAGCGCCGGTTTTTCAAATTCGTTCATGCTCTCAGACGTCGCCGCCGCAATCTTGCCGTCCGTATCGATCACGCAAAATTCCACACGGGAAATCGCCTTTAATCCCTCGATCGTATTTTGTAAAATTTGATTTGAAATCATTTACCCCACTCCTTCTCTGTCTTATACAAAATGTACAACACATCCAACAAATATCATCCTTAATTTTATTTGCCCTTTTTTCATTTTAATATAAATTTACAAAGAAATCTACAGGTAATCGAGTTTATTTTAGGCGTTTTTTACCCGTTTCTCCTTTTTCTTCCATTTTATCAGCATCGGCAACCTGCACAATCAAATTAAAAAATATGCACAAAAGGCGAAACTGCTATTGTTCCGCCTTTTCCTGATTCTCATATTGATGCACTTTTCTCTGAAAAATTTTTCTTTGCAGTCCTTTCATCAATGCCCGGATACCCTTATAGTCTTCATAAAGCAGCAGATTCTCCTTCTGCAGTCCAAGCCACAGATCGGCGTTGATACGATTTTTGTTGCAGAAGACAAACGCTTCCTGCTTCGGATACTCCATCAATGACAATATGACGTTCGGCGCCTTATCGTTGATCTCGTTGACCACCGTGTCCGTACTGCTTTCCGTTTCTTCATTCCTAAGGATGCTCCTTCCTACCGGCGCGACACGAACTGATTCCTGCAACTGCAAAAGACCGTTTTCCAGCAGCTCCATCGTTTCATTCGAATCGGCAAGAAGGTATACGGTACGTTTTTCACGCGCAATCTTTTTACAGAACTCCTTGAGGAAACTGTTATTTTCAACTTCCCGCAGGCGGTTATGCGCCGTAATTCCCGCCGCATCCAGAATGTCCTTATCGCAATATACGATAACGTCCATCGCTTCCAACCATTCCTTCTGCTGCGTATCCTCTCCGGCACGCATCAGCATCTTTGCCGAAACACAGGCAATCGTATTGAGCGCCCCGCCGCGCAGATAACCCTCTGCCAGACGCATTTTTTCCCGCAGTGTATAATCCTGCAAATTCAATCCTAAAATGTTTATTTTTCTCATACTGGTTACATCATTTTATATAAAATTACATCCACCACCATATAGGCAATACATATGATTACCGCTATCAAAAGAGGTACTGTAACAATCTTTTCTTTTTTATCATGGCGCATCTTCCATATCTGCGCAAGCCGCTGCGTGCGGTTTTCATTTTTAGCGATCCACACGAGTACGCAGGCCGCGATCGCAGATGTAACGGCCGCAAGAATCAAAGACGACGCCATCCCGTAAAGCATAGAATCCCGGTACGCCTGACCTGTCAGCTCTTCCGCCTCCAGAATTCCCGGAAACAGCTTTTCCGCAAGGTACATAACGCACACGCTATAGCCGTTAAAGACGACATGATATATGATGGAAGCCCAGATGCTTCCCGTCGCTTCCACCAAAAACACAAGCATAATACCGATCGCAAACGCATAAGCCGCCTGATTAAAGTTCAGATGGCCAAGCGCAAAAAGCAGCGCGGAAAAGACCGCCGCCTGCAAAAGCGTTCCCGACCTCCGGTATCCTCTGTAAACGATGCCCCGAAATACCACTTCCTCGCTGACCGGCGCAGCAACCGCAATAAAGAAAAAGGAAACGATAAACGGAAGCGTAAGAATCTGATCGCTCATTCCCGCTACGGCATTTTCCACAAACAGCATCGAAAACGCGTTAATTACCGTAGTCAGAGGCATCGTCAAAAAAGTAAACAGGACGATCATCAAAGCGGTAGACCATTTGATCCTGTGAAATCCGATCGCCCAGATCCAGTTATCTCCGGACGCGGCAAGAAACAGGAGCGCAGGAACAACGATCATTGCACTGCTGATGATAAAATTAGCAATTATGCCCAATGTAATTACATAACGAAAAACAACCAATACTACTACAATAAGAACATGCAGTAGAATGGTTGTTAAAAAGAACCAATTTACTTTTTTGCCGTTCATTCCTTACGCCTAGCTTTCCATCATAAAGTTTACTAATTTAGTAATATCTTCCGGTTCGTAAGCAAGAATCTCTAACTCAGCAATCGTTCCGTCGGAAAAGATGTTAGCCATGGAAACATACTGTGATAATTTGGATTTCAGATTCAGTCTGTCGCCTTCGCCAGTAACAAGCTCAACTTTTCCCTTGCAGCTATCGATTACTTTAAAAAACTTATCGATATCTTTGATATTCTGTACCTTCATATTCTCATCTCCTTTCCTTATAATTCCAGATTATACATGAAAACCAGAAAAATGCAAGTCTATTATTTATTTTTAACATTCTCCTTATTTTATTTTTAGAATTGCTTTGTCCGTAATCCGCACTCTTCCTTCTTTTAAAAGATGTCCTACCGCACGTTTAAATTCATTTTTGCTCATCTGCATCTCCCGCCGGATCACCTCGGGCGACGCCTTATCGTTAAACGGAAGCGCCCCGTCAAAGCTATCGATCGCTGCCATCACCTTTTCCGCATCCGCTCCGATCTGCAGATATGCCTTCTCCCGTATGCTCAGATCAAGCTTACCGTCCTCCCGGACGCCGGTAACGCGCGCGCTGATATGATCGCCGATACGGACGGAGCCGTAAAGCTCCTTTTGCGGAATCAGAGCCGAATACTGATCGTCTACCGCCACAAAAGCGCCGAACTGCCGGCTGATCTCATAAACGGTGCCCTCTACCTTATCGTCCTTCTGATATGGGCTGTCGCAGTCCAGATATTCGTATACATTCATTGTAGCGCACAGGCGGCTGCTCTTATCAATATAAAGCGCCGCAAGCACCGTCTGCCCTTCTTTTACCTGAGCCGTCTGTTCGCGGAACGGCAAGAGCAAGTCCTTCTCCAGTCCCCAGTCCAGAAACGCCCCGATCTTACCGACCTGCTTGACCGTAAGCGGCGCCACCTGATGCAGCATGATTCTGGGCGCAGCCGTCGTAGCGATCAGCCTGTCCTTCGAGTCCTTATAAAGAAACACCTCGATCTCGTCTCCCGGTTTCGCTCCTTCCGGAACCTGCTTTTTCGGAAGCAGCACCTTCTCTTCCGCCGCCGTCTCCTGTGACGCGGCAAGATATACGCCGAATTCCACTTTTTTGACGACCGTCAACGTCTGTTTTTCTCCTAATTTCATAATACCCTCCATGTCGAAGCAGTTTACTGTCCTTATTTTACGTCGTTTTTACAGCATTCAAATTCCACGACCGCATACGGTTCTTTTTGTTCATTGCAAAGTGAAATGACATATGTGTCGTTTTCTTGCAGGATACATGGTTCGATCACATTTCCAAGATGCGCCTGTTTCTTATATTCCGCGCGCATCTGGCGGACATACGCCTCTTCCGGCAAATACTGCGCAGCCATCCTGACATACTGCGCATTGTTGACGTGGCGGTTACTGTCCAGATGCTCCCGCCGTACGGCAAAAGTTTCCGAGGGGCTGCCTTTTCCCGATCCCGCGATCCTGCGCGGCGCATATTCCATCTCCAGCTTTTCTTCCAGTTTATATTTTTCGAGCATCTCCTGCGTCGGGGTTGCCGGTTTCAGCGTATCCATATGAATCAGCGTCCAGATCGCGTTGGCATAAGCGGCGCGCCTGCCGTCGGCAAACCTCATAATATAATTGCGGTATCCCATAAAGCCTTTAAAGCCGTAGGGAAACGTACCGATCACGATCTCATCGCACAGCCGCGGATATTCTTCGACGACGATCTGCCATGACGCCAGCACCCATGCCGTCTTACTTTGTTGGAGATATTTCACGCCGAGTCCCAGCTCTTCGGACTGGAACGTGCCGCAGTCCTGAAAATAATCCGTGATCGCTGGAAGCGTCAGCTTTTCGTCGCTGTCCGTTTCACTGTACCGTACCCTTCCTGCAAATGTGTACATTGTGATTCCTCCGTTCTCTCTGACAAAAAAAGAATCCTGCCCGGAGGGCTCTTTTTATTTCATAGAAACACAGCTTTCGTACAAAACAAAATGGAGTAATTTCCTATGAAATAAAAAGAGCCGCGCACTCCGAATGAAATGCGCAACTCCTATAGCTGGGCTACAAGGATTCGAACCTTGAAATGACGGAGTCAGAGTCCGTTGCCTTACCGTTTGGCGATAGCCCATTATCGTATTTGTACGAGCGGCTCTTCCGTAGCCACTCGTACATAATACATGATTTCTTTTCTTTTTGCAACACTTTTTTATAATTTTTTGAAAAAATTTATTCTTCCAAGCTTACCGCAGCCTTAAAGTGTTTTTACACCTCGAACATCAGATCGCCGTAAGAAGGAATCGGCCATACTTCCTTGTCAACGAGCATTTCAAGCTTGTCGACCGGCGTACGCAGTTCTGACATTACTTCTTTGACAACATCCTTGTAGAAGAATGCCTGTTCCTTGCCTTCTTCCATCGCCGCGGCCTTCGCGTCCGCTTCTTTCAGCTTCGACAGCGCGGCTTTCGCTTCTGCCAGAAGACTGGAAACCTCCGAAAGCAGCTCTGCCTGTACGGATGCGTCCGCTCCCGCTTCTTTTACTACAATTACAGTATCCGCCAGCGTCTTTGTATATTTTACGACCGCCGGAAGAATCTGTTTGGAAGCCATGTCGATCATTGTCAGCGCTTCGATATTGATCGTCTTTGCGTATGTTTCATAAAGAATCTCTTCGCGGGATTCCAGCTCTGCCCTTGTAAAGATACCGAATTTTTCAAACAGTCTGACAGCCTTTTCCGTTGTCAGAGTCTCAACGGCCTCGATCATGGATTTGATATTCGGAAGGCCTCTCTTTTCAGCTTCCTCCACCCATTCGTCGGAATAACCGTTTCCGTTAAAAATAATTCTCTGGTGATCCGTCATATACTGCTTGATCAGATCATGCACCGCCTGATCAAAATCATCCGCTTTTTCAAGCACATCCGCAGCCTCGCAGAACGCTTCCGCAACGATTGCGTTCAGCGTCGTGTTCGGGCTAGCGATTGAATCTGCGGAGCCGACCATACGGAATTCAAATTTGTTGCCGGTAAAGGCGAACGGCGACGTTCTGTTGCGGTCTGTCGCGTCCTTGTCCAGATCGGGAAGTGTGGAAACGCCCGTTTCCAGCTTGCCGCCTTCTTTGCAGGAAACGGCAGTACCCGTCTCAACAAGCTGTTTTACAACGTCTTCAAGCTGTTCGCCAAGGAATACGGAAATAATAGCCGGAGGCGCTTCGTTCGCGCCGAGTCTGTGATCGTTTCCGACGTCGGACGCGCTCTGGCGAAGCAGATCCGCATGCGTATCGACCGCTTTCAGGATGCAGGCAAGCACGAGCAGGAACTGAATGTTCTCATTCGGCGTATCGCCCGGATCAAGCAGGTTCACGCCGTTGTCCGTTCCAAGAGACCAGTTGTTGTGTTTACCGGAACCGTTCACGCCTGCAAACGGCTTCTCGTGAAGCAGGCAGCGCAGATCATGATGGATCGCGACTCTCTTCATCGCTTCCATAACGATCTGATTGTGATCTACCGCAATGTTTGCCGTCTCATAGATCGGAGCAAGCTCATGCTGCGCGGGAGCCACTTCGTTATGCTGTGTTTTTGCCGTAACGCCCAGCTTCCACAGTTCTTCGTTCAGGTCTTTCATATAAGCGCCGATACGCTCTCTGATAACGCCGAAGTAATGATCTTCCATTTCCTGACCTTTCGGAGCCGGTGCGCCGAACAGCGTGCGTCCCGCAAAAATAAGGTCTTTTCTCTGTAAATATTTATCCTTGTCTACAAGGAAATATTCCTGCTCAGGTCCAACGGAAGCGACTACCTTGGTCGCTTCTGTATTGCCGAATAATCTGACGATACGCAGCGCCTGTTAGCTGACAGCCTCCATAGAACGCAGAAGCGGCGTTTTCTTATCAAGCGCTTCTCCCGTATAAGAGCAAAATGCCGTCGGAATGCAAAGCGTAACGCCTGTGCCGGATTCCTTCAAAAACGCCGGAGACGTAATATCCCACGCCGTATAGCCTCTCGCTTCAAACGTAGCGCGCAGCCCGCCCGAAGGGAAAGAAGAAGCGTCCGGCTCGCCCTTGATCAGCTCTTTTCCGGAAAACTCCATCAGCATCCTGCCGTCCTCGTCAGGATGCGCAACGAAGGAATCGTGCTTTTCCGCCGTAATGCCGGTCAGCGGCTGGAACCAATGCGTATAATGCGTCGCGCCCTTTTCCACCGCCCAGTCTTTCATTGCCTTTGCTACTACGTCCGCGTCAGCCAGCGAAAGCTCTCCGCCGTGCTCCATCACCTTTTTCACTGCTTTAAAAACGCTTTTTGGCAGGCGTTCTTTCATCTTGCCCATCGTAAATACGTTTTCAGCGAAAATTTCTTCCACATTTAAAACTTCTTTCATCATCTTTCCTCCTCTTAGCTTAACATCGTAAAAAAAGGCATTCCAACCACTGTTGGAACGCCTTTGTTCTACATTCTGTACCTTATAACGGTCTAAATGACCTTTTTTATAAGATACTCTATAATCTCAAAAAATGCAAGCCCTAATTTTATTTTTGCGTCCGCACAGCGCATGTATGCATTTTATTCCAATAGGCAGCGTTTTAAAAGCGACTGCCGTTCCCGTAAATCATACAATATGTGCGTTATAACGGTCAACTGTTTTTTACGCGAAGCAAATCATACTGCTGCGCCCGTTCTGTCAAATCAAGATAAAGGGTCTGCTTCGGATGCGGAGCGCTTTCCGTTTCATGTCCTTCTTCATCATAAAGATGCGCAACCGTCGCTTCCACGTTTCTGCCGTCCGGCTTCATGATTTCGATCACATCGCCCCGGCAGAACTTGTTGCGCTGCTCGATCTTTGCGAAGCCTCGTCCGTCCACCTCTTCCACGATCCCAAGATATACATATTCATTAATATATGTGTTGGAATCATAGATCTGCGTATTTTCATCCGGCTTTCCAAAATAAAACCCCGTCGTAAACTGGCGGTACGTGCACTTGGAAATCTCTTCGCGGTACCATTCCATATTTGCCCGATAGGTTTCCTCGGATGTAAAATAATCGTCGATCGCCTTACGGTAAGTACGGGCGACCGTCGCCACATAAAGCGCCGTTTTCATCCTGCCTTCAATCTTCAGACTGTCAATTCCCGCGTCTGCAAGTTCTGGAATATATTCGATCATGCACAGGTCTTTTGAATTAAAAATATAAGTGCCGCGCTCGTTTTCATAGACCGGCATATACTCTCCCGGACGCGTTTCTTCTACGACCGCATATTTCCAGCGGCACGGATGCGTGCACGCTCCCTGATTAGCGTCCCGACCCGTGAAATAATTACTCAGCAGACACCTGCCGGAATAGGAAATACACATAGCGCCGTGCACGAAGCTTTCGATCTCCATCTCTTCCGGAATATGCTCTCTGATCTCTTTAATTTCCCGCAGGGACAATTCTCTCGCGGAAACGACGCGCTTCGCTCCCTGCTGATGCCAAAACAAATACGTTTGATAGTTCGTATTGTTCGCCTGCGTCGAAATATGGATTTCAATCTCCGGGCAAACCTCTTTTGCAATCATAAACATGCCCGGATCAGAAATGATAAGCGCATCCGGCGCAATTTCCCTAAGTTCCTCAAAATACCGTCTTGCGCCGTCCAGATCATAGTTGTGCGCCAGAATGTTCGCAGTCACATATACCTTCACATGATGCGCATGCGCAAACGCGATTCCCTCCGCCATATCTTCCATTGAAAAATTTTTCGCCTTTGCCCGCAGTCCGAACGCCTCTCCTCCGATATAAACGGCGTCCGCCCCAAATACGACAGCCGTCTTCAGCACTTCAAGGCTGCTCGCGGGAATCAAAAGTTCCGGTTTCTTTTTCATCTTAATCCTCATTTCTTTTCACGCTTTGTCACGCTTAACGCTGACGGCACGACCGTCCACAATTCTCTTCATGACTTATCGCGTTTTACACTGACGGCACGGCCGTCCACAATCTCTTCATGACTTGTCACGCTTTACGCTCACGGCCGTACCATCCCCAAGCGTCAGGATGACCGTCTCCAGAGCGTCGTTATGCTTCAGCTCATACAAATATTCGCGCATCCGCGCATGGATCGTGCGGTTGCGCCTTGTTACCGCAAAGCGGGATTCAATAATATCGCCGTCCTGCAGCACATTGTCCGATACAAGCACGCCCCCGGTACGGAGCAGACGAAGCACATCCGGCAGAAAATTCATATACTGTCCCTTTGCAGCGTCCATAAAAATAAAATCAAAGCTGCCCGTCAGCCCTGCCAATATCTCTCCGGCGTCGCCTTCCAGCAGCGTAATACGGTCTTCCTTGCCCGCCTTGCGAAAATTCTCTTTTGCAAGCGGAATTCTCTTCTCATATTTCTCGATTGTCGTAATATGACAGCCCTCCGGCGCATATTCGCTCATAAAAAGCGCCGAAAAGCCGATGGCGGTCCCTACCTCCAGAATCTCCATCGGCTTGTTTAAAGCAAAAAGCACACGCAGAAGGCTCTGCATCTGCCTTCGGATGATCGGTACGTCCGTGCGGCGCGCATATGCCTCCAGTTCATTCAGATAAGCCGGATTTTCCTCGTCCAAAGAGTTGATATACGTCGCAAATCTTTCTTCTCCGATCATACTACTCCCCATTTCTGCACACACTGTTTCAACCTATTCCTCCGTATCGGTCTCTTCCGTAACGGCGGTCATGATCTCCAACATTTCTTCTACCGTCATTGCCGTATTCAGCTCATATGCGCCGGGCGCAATATCATTTTCCAACCCGGACAGTTTTTCTTGGATGACAAAAAGTTTAGCGTCGCGGATCAGCCCCTTTTCTTCCAGCATCTGTCCGATCTCTTCCACGCTGTCTTCCTCCAGAATCTCCACGGAAACGTCCCTGCCAGGTTCCTCGTCGACCGCTTCTTCGCCAAATATCCTGTAGCCGTAATCATACGCCACGATCGAATACCGGTAAATAAACATCAGCACAAGCGCCGCTACGACAACCTTTGCCACCGTTCCGAAAACGGCGCCTACGATCTGTTTTCCTCCCATGAAAGCACCCTGCCTTTCTTACATATCCGGATAAATATCCAGATCGATCGCCTCCGCGATCTGTGTATAAATGTCCTGCAGCATTCTGCACACGGCAAGCTCCGCCTGCAGATATTCCTCTACGACCGGATTGGCACGGAACTGTTCATATTCCCTTTCGAATTCATCGATCCGGTCAAACAGTTCCTCTCCCGACTGCTGCAGCAGATAATTTTTCGTTCGGTACGCGTTGATCTCCTCCTGTAAGCCCGGAAATTCACGCGCTCTGTCACGTTTTATTTCATACAGCCTATACTCCTTAGTCTGCTTCAGCTTTTCTGTAAATTCGCGTATGATTTCGTCTGTCGTTCTCATAGTAGTCTCTCTTTATCGCCACGCTTACACATCCATAATGATCGGCAGTATCATCGGACGGCGTTTTGTCTTTTTCCATACGAATTCGCTCAGCGAATCCTTGATAACGGACTTAATCTTGCCCCAGTCGCTGATACCGCGGTCAAGGCAGCCCAGTACGCCGTCTTCAATAATTCTTCTCGCCTCTTCCATCAGCTCGTCGGATTCCCGCACATAGACAAATCCTCTCGAAACAATATCCGGTCCCGATACGAGCTGATTACCGACGCCGTCCAGCGCCAGCACGACAATAAGAATACCGTCTTCCGCCAAGTGCTGCCTGTCGCGGAGCACGATGTTGCCGACATCGCCGACGCCGAGTCCGTCAACAAGGATCGCTCCTACCGGCACCTTGCCTGTTACTTCCGCCTTTTCCTCGCTCAGTTCAAGCACATCGCCGGAAGAGAGGATAAAAATATCTTCCTTCGGAATGCCAAGCTCGCTTACTACCTTAGCCTGCGCTTTCAGATGCTTGTATTCGCCGTGCACCGGTATCGCGTACTTCGGCTGCACAAGCGTATAGAGTAACTTGATCTCCTCCTGACAGGCATGTCCCGATACGTGAGCGTCATGAAAGATCACATCCGCGCCTTTCATTGACAGCTCGTTGATGACCTTTGTCACCGCTTTCTCATTTCCCGGTATCGGATGCGAGGAAAAGATTACCGTGTCGCCCGGCTTGATCGAAATTTTTTTATGGACATTGCTTGCCATACGGCTGAGCGCCGCCATACTCTCTCCCTGACTGCCGGTCGTAATGATAACCGTTTTTTCGTCGGGATAATTTTTGAGCTGTTCAATATCGATCAATGTATTTTCCGGAATGCTGATGCGGTTTAAGTTCTGGGCAATCTCGATAATATTGACCATGCTTCTGCCTTCCACAACAACCTTACGCCCGAACTTATATGCAGAATTGATGATCTGCTGCACTCTGTCCACATTTGACGCAAACGTAGCGATAATAATACGCGTGTTCGTATGTTCTGAAAAAATCTGGTCAAATATCCTGCCGACCGTCCGCTCCGACTGGGTAAAGCCCGGTCGCTCCGCATTGGTACTGTCGCACATCAGCGCGAGCACGCCCTTTTTGCCGATCTCCGCAAACCGCTGCAGATCGATCGCGTCGCCGTATACCGGCGTATAATCTACTTTGAAGTCTCCCGTATGAACGACCGTGCCCGCCGGGGAATAAATTGCGAGCGCCGCCGCATCCACAATGCTGTGGTTCGTCTTGATATATTCAATCCTGAATTTTCCAAGGTTGATCGACTGTCCAAATTTTACGACCTTGCGTTTTGTCCCTTTGACAAGGTTGTGCTCCTTCAGCTTATTCTCGATGATTCCCATCGTCAGCTTTGTCGCATAGATCGGAACGTTAAGCTGCTTTAAAACATAAGGCAGCGCCCCGATATGGTCCTCATGCCCGTGCGTAATCATAAAGCCCTTTACCTTGTCCTGATTTTCCATCAGATAAGTAATATCAGGAATGACAAGATCGATTCCGAGCATATCGTCATCCGGGAATGACAAACCGCAGTCAACCACAACAATACTGTCCTCATATTCGAAGGCAGTAATGTTCATACCAATTTGTTCTAAGCCGCCAAGCGGAATCACTTTCAGCTTAGAACCGCTATTCACATTTTTTTTCTTCAATGAATTTACCTCCACATTCTTTTACTTCGTCCATGCGGAGCCTGATTCTAATTCCGATCGACAATGCGCGTACGCGCCACCAGAATACGTTTTCGCGAAGGCTGTCCCCGCCGCGTCCTTTTCCCCGTTTCTACGCAGGCAGTCCCTCCGCTCCACTTCATCTGTTCAATCGGTATTCTCTCAAACCAACTCCACATCCTCCAGCATTTTTCCGAACACTTCCGCCACTGCGGAAAACTCCGGTTCTTCCGTAACTATCACATATACGCTTTCTTTCTCTTCCGGCGCGGAAGTATCCCGTAAAATCAAGGCTTCTCCGTCGCCTTCCTCCGTATCTGTAACCAAAATATATGTTTTTCCGGCTATCGTAGTCTGCTCCAGCACATAAAATTCAGCCGGCGCTTCTCCTTCCGGGCAAAAAACGATTTTTTCCAACTTTTTCTCCATTCCGGCGTCCTGCTCTCAAAACGCCCCGTTTCCAGACGCGCCCGTTTCCAAACGGCTTCCGCCGTGTCTCAGGCTTCCGTATGTCTGCACGAATCCAGATACCCCTGCAGAATGAGCGCCGCAGCGATCATATCAACATACTCTTTTCGGTTTTCCCTGCGGATGCCTGCTTCCATCATAGCCTTATCCGCAGACACTGTCGTCAGACGCTCGTCCCACATAATAACAGGCAGTCCTGTACGCCGTTCCAATGTTTCCCGCAGTGCAAGCGACTTTTCCGCACGGTCTCCAACCGTATCGTTCATATTTTTAGGAAAGCCGAGCACGATCTTTTCCACTTCGTACTCACCGATCAGTTCTTCGATTCTTGCAAGCGTCTGACGCAGCTTGTTTTCCTGCTTTCTTCTGATAATCTCGATTCCTTGAGCCGTAAGCTGCAATGCGTCGCTGATTGCGACGCCCATTGTCTTAGACCCATAGTCAAGTCCCATAATCCGCATATTTCTTACTTCCAATGATTTGCCTTAATGTATTCCTTAAGCATTTCCTCTACCAGTTCGTCCCGCTCCACCTTCATAATCAGGCTTCTGGCGTTCTTATGGCTCGTAATATAAGTCGGATCGCCCGACATAATATAGCCGACAATCTGATTGACAGGATTATAGCCTTTTTCAGTCAATGCTTCATATACCGTTGACAATACGATTTTTACGCCGTTCTCCGGCTCGATCTCTACCTTAAAAAATTGTGTATTTCCTAAATCCTGCATCCGTTGCTTCCTCTTTTCTTCCTGCCGTGCTCACTGCTGCCATATTACGTATTTTTTATCTTACCTTATTTTTTCGCAAATTTCAAGAATCACTGCACAAGAACCGTAGTTTCGTTTAAAAATCCGACTGCTTTCTTTGTCAGAATCTGATTCGACAAATTTTCCTCCGTCTCAAACGCCGCCTTGACATACTCCTTCGTATGTCCGGTCATATAGGTCTTTCCATCGGCGGAAACGGCTTCTTCAAACAAAATTTCTATTTCCCGCCCCAGAAACATGCTGCGGTATGCGGCGGACTGCTCCCGTTCCAGCGAAAGCAGAATATCGCTGCGCTGCGCCTTTACGGCGTCCGGCACCTGCTCCGGCATCTTTGCCGCATTCGTTCCCTGCCGTTTGGAATATCGAAAAACATGCATTTCATAAAATCCGACCTTTTCTAAAAACGCCCTCGTCTGCGCAAATTCCTCCTGCGACTCTCCGGGAAATCCTACGATTACATCCGTCGTGATCGCAGGATTTTCATATACCTGCCGTAGAAGCTGCACTTTTTCATAGTATTCACCTGCCAGATAATGCCTATTCATTCTCGCAAGCGTAGCGTCGCAGCCGCTCTGCAGGGAAAGATGAAAATGAGGGCAGACTTTCGGCAGCGCCCGCAGCGCCTTTGCAAATTCCCGCGTGATGATCCGCGGCTCCAGAGAACCGAGCCGGATCCGCTTAAGCCCTTCGATTCCATGCAGCCGCTCGATGAGACGCAGCAAATGCCCCTGACGGTAAGTCTCTTCTCTTACATCCCCAAGATAATCTCCTTTCGTTTCCTTTACAAAATCCATCCCATACGAACTGATATGGATCCCCGTAATGACAATTTCCTGATAGCCCGCCAAAACAAGTCCCTGCGCTTCGCGCATAATATCATCCGCCCTGCGGCTTCTGACCCTTCCTCTCGCAAACGGAATGATACAGTAAGAGCAAAATTGATTGCAGCCGTCCTGTATCTTAATATATGCCCGCGTATGCTCAGCCGTCCTCTCCAGCGTCATCTCTTCATAAGGAACCGGACCGCTTAAATCGAGAACTGTCGTTTCCTGCATCGTCTTGTCCGGGCATCCCGTCTCACGCTCCTTCAAAAATTCCTCCAAAATCGGAATAAGGTCTTTTTTTCTGTTATTGCCGATCGCCAGATCGATGCAGCCGTCCGCCTCCAGCGCCTTCCTTCCGGTCTGCACATAGCAGCCGACCGCTACGACAACCGCCTGCGGATTGCGCTTTTTGGCGCGGTGCAGCATCTGCCTGCTCTTCCTGTCGGCAATATTGGTCACGGTACATGTATTGATAATATAAATATCGGCATCCGTATCAAAAGGTACAATTTTATATCCTTTCTCTTGTAACATTTGTTGCATTACGTCCATTTCATATGCGTTCACTTTACATCCAAGATTATGCAATGCTACACTTTTCATAGCTTTCCTCTCTTTATTTTGTTACGTTTGATTATTGACTTTTGCCGTTTTTGCAATTAGTATAAAGATAATCACAGAAGTTAGCAAAGGAGGTCATTCCAATGAAAACAGTTCAGATTTCTTTAAATTCCATTGATAAGGTAAAATCTTTCGTAAACGATATTACGCGTTTCGATTATGATTTTGATTTAGTATCCGGAAGATATGTTATCGATGCAAAATCCATTATGGGTATTTTCAGCTTAGATTTATCCAAGCCTATCGACCTGAATATCCACGCGGAAGATGATATCGAAGAAGTATTAGATGTATTAAAACCATATATCATCTAATCGGTCTGGCAAAATATGCGCTGCTTAGCGCATCTGTGAAAACGGTGTATCACGATGATCGGGATACACCGTTTTTTGTTTTCTAAAATATCTGCTCAGGAGACACGCATATTGAATGTAAAAGTACCTTGAATTTAAGAAACAACAATCAATTCCTCCGTCTCAAGCGCCGTCTCCATCAGCTCGTCTATCTTTTCCCGAAGATTCTGCTCATGCTTTTTAATCACATTAAGATTCGGCTTTGTAACCGGATGCTTTGCCACAAAAATCGTACAGCAGTCTTCATACGGCAGGATAGAGGTTTCATACGTGTTTATTTTTTCTGAAATTTCCACGATCTCCTGCTTGTCCATTCCGATCAGAGGACGGTACACCGGCAGCTCGCACACTTCATTTGTAACGGCAAGCGAATGCATTGTCTGGGATGCGACCTGACCAATACTCTCTCCTGTAATCAGTCCGAGGCACTGCGTTTCTTTTGCAATATGCTCCGCAATCTTCATCATATAACGCCGCATAATAATCGTCAGCTCGTCATGCGGGCATTTCTCGTAAATATAAAGCTGAATATCCGTAAAGTTGATAACATGCAGATAGATCGATCCCGTATATCTTGATACGATCCTTGCCAGATCCACAACCTTCTGCTTTGCCCGTTCGCTTGTATATGGCGGAGCATGGAAATATACGGCGTCTATCTTGACGCCGCGTTTCGCGATCATATAACCCGCAACCGGAGAATCGATCCCGCCGGAAAGCAGGAGCATGCCTTTTCCGTTCGTACCGACCGGCATGCCTCCCGGTCCCGGTATAATAATAGAATAAAGATATATCTTTTCCCTGATCTCAATGTTAAGAAGGACATCCGGATTATGGACGTCTACCGCCATATTAGGAAAAGCGTCCAGTATCACGCCTCCCATCTCGGCGTTGATCTCCATGGAATCCATCGGATAATTCTTTCTCGCCCTTCTTGCCGCCACTTTGAACGTCTTGTTCTTTTCCGGGTATACCGTTTCGATATAAGAAACGACGTCTCTGCCAAGCTGTTCAAAACCCTGATCCTCCAAAACGACGACCGGGCAGATGCCGGAAATGCCGAATACCGTCTTTAACTGTTCCACCGTCTCGTCAAAATCAAATTCCGACAGGGCGTCCACATAGATTCTCCCCTGCGTCTTGTGTACCTCAAAGCTGCCTTCGCAGCGTTTCAACGCATGACGTATCTGCTGCACAAGCGCATCCTCAAACAAATATCTGTTCTTTCCTTTTACGCCAATTTCCGCATATTTAATCAAAAATGAAGTAAACATATCTCTCTCCTGTTTTTTCGTTTCCGTTTCTTATCTGCGCGTATATTTCCGAAGCACCGGAACAATATCATACAATGTCTGCAGCGTATAGTCAATTTCCTCCTGCGTCGTAAAGACGGAAAGGCTAAGCCGCAGCGTCGAATCGAGCAGATCCTTTTCCAAACCGATCGCGCGCAGCGTATCCGACGGCTTCGGCGCCTTATTGGAAGCGCATGCGCTGCCTGCAGAAACATAAATGCCTCTCTCCTCCAACGCATGCAGCAGCACTTCGCTTCGGATGCCGCGGAAGGAGACGCTGACGACATGAGGAGCGCTGCGCCGGATCTTCCGGGCGGTTTCCTCGTTTTCCGACGCGTCGTTTCTTAAATCAAACGCGCTGTCTCTGTTTTCCGACGCGCTGCCGTCCCATCCGGGGATTCCGTTGACCCGCACATCGGGGAGCTGCGTGACTCCGCGGATGAGGCGCTCCTTTAGACTGTACATAGCGTCGCGTTCCTCCTCCAGATTCTCATAGATCCGCTCCACTGCCTTTGCCAGTCCGGCAACGCCTGCAACATTTTCCGTACCGGAGCGCATTCCTTTCTGCTGCCCTCCTCCAAACAAAATCGGCTGTATCTTGATCTTCTCATTGATATAAAGGAAGCCGACTCCTTTCGGTCCGTGAATCTTATGGCCGCTTACCGACAGCAGGTCAATATTCATCTTTTTCGGATAGATTCTGAATTTTCCGTAACCCTGCACCGCATCCACATGAAATATGATTCGGGGATTGATGCTCTTAATCAAGGCGCCGGCTTCCTCGATCGGCTGCAGGGAACCGATCTCATTGTTCGTATGCATGATTGATACAAGAATCGTATCTCTGCGGATCGCCCGTCTCAGATCTTCCAGACGGACACATCCGTTTTCATCAACAGGAAGATAGGTCGCCTGAAATCCCTGTCCTTCCAGATAATGCATTGTCTGAAGAATTGCCGGATGCTCTATCCTCGTTGTAATCAAATGGCAGCCTGCCCTTCTGTTCGCCATTGCCGTCCCGATCAACGCTAAATTATCCGATTCCGTACCGCCGGAGGTAAACAGAATCTCTTTTTCACTGACCTTTAAATTTTTTGCGATCGTTTCTTTCGCATAGCGGATATAGCGTTCCGCTTCCACGCCTTTCATATGCATACTGGAAGGATTTCCGTAGTCCTCCAGCATGACCTTAGCGACAATTTCCGCCACACAATCGTAGCTGCGCGTCGTAGCGGAATTATCCAAATACACTTCCATATGCCAAAACTCTCCATTCGTCTATCTATCTTTATGTTATGCTTCGTCTTCCAGTTGGTACATTATCCACGACAGCATACATAAACCCGCCGTTTCCGTGCGCAAAATACGTTTTCCCATTGTAACCGGCTCAATGCCCGCGGTAAGCGCCGCCTCGATCTCGCTGTCGTCAAATCCGCCCTCCGGTCCGATAAAAACGGCAATGCTCTGCCCTCCGTGCAGCTTCCCGATCAGTTCCTTTGTCTTTTTCATTCCATCCGCAAGCTCATACGGAATCAGACGGCAGTCCATCTCTTTCGCATACGAAACCGCTTCCTTCATCGTCATAACTTCCCTCACGGCGGGAATAATCCGGCGTTTGCTCTGCTTCGCCGCCGCCTCCGCAATTCCCTGCCATCTTGCAAGCTTGTTCTTTGCCTTTTTTTCATCCAGCTTTACGACGGCGCGCTTTGTCGCAACCGGAATGACCTCATAAACGCCAAGCTCCACCGCCTTCTGAATGATAAATTCCATCTTGTCCGCTTTCGGCAGACCTTGAAATAAAAATACTTTTGCCGGCAGTTCAAGTCCGTCCTCTTTGATAAAGAGCAGCGTGCAGACCACCTCATCCTCCGTAATACGCTCGATCTGGCAGCGGTATTCCCTGCCGTCCGTCCCGTTGCTGACCGCAATCTCTTCTCCCGGCTTCATCCTGAGCACATTCCTGATATGATTAACGTCGCTTCCGGTAATGGAAATACGTTTTCCGACGATCTGCTCCGGTTCTACAAAAAATTGATACATGTGTCGTTTCTCCCTGTCAGGACCTTTCTGCGGCAGCGTTTTATCTCCGTTTCCGTCACGGCTTCCGCGCAGTCACGCCGACCCATTCGCCCTGATACGTTACTTCCAAAACTTCCAGTCCTGCCGCCTTTACCGCTTCTACGACTGTCCCTTCTTTGTCGTCGATGATACCGGACGTAATATAAACGCCGCCATGCTTTAAATGAGGCACGATCACCGGCGTCAGCGGCACAAGAACGTCTGCAAGAATATTTGCGGCAACGATGTCGTAGCATTCATACCCCGCCCAATCCTGCACCGCCTTTTCGGTAATGATATTGCCGATCTTCAGTTCGAATTTCTCCGCCGCTATTCCGTTCGCTTCCATATTTTCACGTACCGCATCTTCCGCGCATGGGTCCAGATCGGTTCCCTTCGCCGACCTCGCGCCGTACATCAGAGAAATAATGGAAAGAATACCGCTTCCTGTCCCAATATCCAGAAGATTCGTTTCCGGCGTAACATGCTTTTTTAGCTGACGGATGCAAAGCTGCGTTGTTTCATGCATTCCCGTACCGAATGCGGTTCCCGGATCGATATGAAGAATTTTTTTCCCCTTATCCTCTTCCTTTACTTCTTCCCAAGACGGAATCACAAGCAGATCGTCAATATAAAACTGATGAAAATACTGCTTCCAGTTATTAATCCAGTCAATGTCCTCCGTCTCGTCGACTGTCACGCTGCCTTTGCCAATATCCATAAAGCTCCGCAGCTCTTCCAGCTCCGCCTTCACCTTTTCTAAAATGACATCCGTGTCAGTTTCCTCTTCTTGAAATTTCAGTCTTCCGTCCTCTGTCTCTTCCACAAAAAAGCTCAGATAAGCGACGCCGTCATCCTCCGGTCCGTCCGGCAGGATGTCGACAAACATCTGCTCCTTTTCCGCCGCCGTCAGAGGCACTTTATCTTCAATCTGCGCGCCCTCCAGCCCAATGTCGTAAAGCGTGCTGATGATAATATCCTCCGCGTCCGTTACCGTTTCTATTTTAAATTTCTTCCATTTCATATAAGCAGCCCATACCTTTCCGCTATGATAAAATATTGATGTTCCTGATATATTTCTAGCTTCGAACGGCAAAAGGCGCTTTGAAGTTTTGAAACGGCTGCTTGTCACACATAATACCACGCTGTCGATTGCGGAGGAAAATGAGATTTTCTTAATGTTCCTTAAAATATCAGCAATTTCAGGACATGGATGTCCTGAAAAGTCCGCGCTGAGCCCGGACGGCGAATCGCGGACGGTTGCGTGCGTATCGAGAACTATGCGGAACATTTTAGAAAATCCATTTTCTGAAGCTGACAGCGTGGTATTATGTGTGACAATTCAGCAATCAAAAGTCTGTAAAATGCCTTTTACCGTCCGAAGCCTTTCCGCTCTCTAAATACTAAATTATATTTTAACATACCTTCCTGACAATAACCATCTCAAATTTTGTCACATTTTGCAGTTCCGTGTCCCCTCATTTCTGCATATGATAAACAAATCCCGCTGAGGTATCCCTATGTATTTTTGTTTCGGAATCCTTTTTCTTTTATGCTTCTTCTTTTTTCTGCTGCAAATGCACAGGCGTCGGTGTATTATCCGGCGCGTCCGCTGCATGGACCCATGCGAAAAGCTGTGTCTCTTAAACGATCTGTTGTCGTCTTTCGGCTTTTCTTACCATCCCGCCCAGGACATTGTCACTTCATGCCTCGACGCATGGCAGCGCGAATTCGGCTACTGCACCTTATTTGACCGGACCGCTCCGCGTTTTCACATGGTTTTTGACCGAGAACCGATCTATTTCGACTATGACGGCGCAACATGGCGGATCGAGTTTTGGAAAGGACAGTACGGACTTAATATCGGTGCGGAAATCGGGGTCTATCGTGCAGACAAGATTCTGTCGCCGGAGCAGTACGATACCGCTCTTTTCCAAAGCGTAGACAACGATCACCTGCTCCGGCTCGGCATGCAGCTTTCCCGCTGCGGGGAGAGTCTGTTTTTTACGCGTCAGAAGCATTGGTGGCTGACAGGTTTCCGTATCGGAGCATTCTCTGAACCGGACGACCTGAAATTATACCTTTCCGTCACCTTTCCGAATTACGTCATGCTCCAGCGCTTTCTTGACGCTCTGCGGCGCAGCGGTTATTCGGACGATTCCTTCTGTTCCTGCTCTCTTACGGCTGCAGTTTCCTTCACCGCTCCGTACGCGAAGCAGTTCAGGGGGCCCCGCGCCCGCATTGCACAGTTCTGCAACTGCATGACCGTCAGACTGTACCGTCTGATCACACGTCCTTTCACTGTCACATGCGACAGGCTGCTTTATCTGTATTATTTTCTGCCCCCTGTTTTCCGCCGCACGCTGCATTTCCGCAAAAACCGCAGACAATGCCGCAAGCGTTCCAAAGTATACGGAAAGGAGCGTCCGTAATGTCCTTTTCCTATGCTTTAGATTCCTCACGCAGTCATGCCCGCATCCTGCATGCTTTTGACGACGCTCTCGTTCTGCCGCTGACACAGCGTTCCCGCTATCTCCTTATAAGCGACTGCCACCGCGGCGTCGGCAACGCCAACGACAATTTTCTGAAAAACGAATATCTGTATCTGGCTGCGCTCGGCTTTTATTACCGGCGCGGCTTTACCTATCTGGAGCTTGGAGACGGAGACGAGCTTTGGGAAAACCGCTCTTTTCAGAAAATTAAAGAAATGCATCTGCCCAGCTTCGAAATGCTCGCCCGCTTTTACAGCGCCGGAAGAATGTATTCCATCTATGGAAATCACGATATTATCAAACAAAAGGAACGGTTTCGCAGGAAACACCTTTACACCTATTATTGCGAGCGTTCCTGCTGCGAACGCCCGCTGTACCCCGATATGCCGTTTTATGAAGGGATCATCCTGCGGGATGAGAAATGCCGTAAAGATATTTATTTAACGCACGGTCACCAGAGCGACCCGCTGAACAGCACATTCTGGCCTCTTGCCCGCTTTCTTGTACACTACGTCTGGAAACCCCTTGAAAAGCTCGGAATTCCAGATCCGACGAGCGCCGCAAAAAATAATATGAAAAAGAAAAAGTCTGAACAGCGTCTGGCGGCTTGGGCAGCCGCCTCCGGACATTTGCTCGTGACCGGGCATACGCATCATCCGATGATCGGTACGAAGCATTCGCCCTACTGCAACACAGGAAGCTGTATCCATCCGACCGGCATCACCTGTATTGAAATCGAAAACCGCTGCCTGACGCTCGTCAAATGGAGTATGCAGGCAAAGGCAGACTTGACCCTGTATGCAAAAAGAGAAGCGCTGGGAGAAACGGTATGCATCGATGAGTTTGTATAAAAAAACTACCGCAGTAAATAAGCTTTGTGAATATTAATCTATTTTTCGCTCAGTCTGTGCTCACTCTGAGCCTAAGGTCTCAGAGGGGTACTCGACAAATTCGCTGCAAACAGATCAATATTCAAACTACTATTTACTGCGGCAGTTTTTCAGTCCTCCTTATTTCCGTACGGGAAGATCGTTTGAATCGTGCCGTCCTCGTTATAATGAAGTTCCGTGAATTTTACGCTGCGGCGGTGATTGATCCCGCCGGAATACTCACAATCATGATAAAAAAGATACCATTTCCCTTTAAATTCCACGATCGAATGATGCGTCGTCCAGCCGATGACCGGCTCCATGACGCGTCCGCGGTAGGTAAACGGTCCGAGCGGATGATCACCCGTCGCATAAACAATATAATGCGTCGTTCCGGTGGAATACGATAAATAATATTTGCCCTGATATTTATGCATCCACGGTCCTTCAAAATACCGTCTATCCTCATCTCCCGCAAGCAGCGGTTTTCCGTTTTCGTCCAATATCTCAATACCGACAGGCGCTTTTTCAAACGAAAGCATATCATCGCTCATAACCGCGCAGCGCGGCGAAAGTGCAGGTTCCTGCGGCGCAGGCTCCGCTGCGTCCGGATCAAACTGACCGCTTTGATATTTTTCAAGCTGTCCGCCCCATAGTCCCCCGAAATAGACATAGACCTTTCCGTCGTCATCTACGAAAGCCGCCGGGTCGATGCTGTAGCTTCCTTCAATGTAGCTTTCTTCCGCGGTAAACGGTCCTTCCGGCTTATCGCTGCTCGCAATTCCAAGCCGGAAATTTCCCTCCTGATCTCTGGCGGGAAACACCAGATAATATTTTCCGTTCTTATATACTGCATCCGGCGCCCACATCTGACTTGTGACCCACGGTACGTCTTTTTTATGAAGCGCCACGCCGTGATCGACGCACTCTGCATCTATGGAGTCCATCGTCAGCACATGATAATCCTCCATTTGATATTCGTCGCCGTTATCATTATCTTCGCCGTTGTGCGGAATATCATGCGACGGATATATGTATAACTTGCCATCATAAACATGCGCGGACGGGTCCGCCGTATAAATATGCGTGACAAGAGGTTCTCTCTCCTTGCTCATCTCATCTTCTCCCTCTAATGTCTGATTATCCTTTTACAGCTCCGGCTGTCAGTCCGTCTACAATCTGGTTGCTGAAAATGCAGTATACGATGATCGTTGGTATGATCGCAATAATAATCGCCGCAAACATCTGTGAATAATTGGTATTGTAAGGCCCGACAAACTTTGACAGCGATACCGGAAGCGTTTTTTTCATATCGTCGGATATGAATACCATTGCAAGCAACAGCTCATTCCAGTTAGCTACAAAGGTCATAAGTCCCGTTACAAAAAGCCCCGTTTTTGACAGCGGCAACGCGATCTTAAAAAAAATCTGATAGATCGTCGCGCCGTCGATGCATGCCGATTCGATCAGCTCATTCGGCATACTTTCAAAAAATCCCGTCATAATGAAGATCGTTACCGGAAGGGAAAACGTCAAATATGGGATAATAAGACCTATCAGGCTGTTTGACAAACCGATCTTTGCAAATCTGGTAAATAGCGGAATCATAACGCAGTGTACCGGAATCATCATGCCGAGCAGGAAAAATGTCATGCAAGGCTTTGACAGCTTCCAACGCAGCCTTCCGATTGAAAACGCCGCCATCGAACCGATCAGCATACTAAGAAGCAGCGTCACAACGCACACGATAAAAGAATTCAATGTTGCGATTCCGAGTTTTCCGGCTGTCCATGCAAATATAAAGTTATCCAGATAAAAGCTTTCCGGCAGTGAAAATGGAGAAGTAAATATTTCTGCATTCGTCTTAAACGATACCATCAGCACCCACAAAAGCGGCGCAAGATAGATGACCGCAACAAGAGTCAGAAACAGATAGATGACCGTCTTAATTACGGTTGATTTTACTTTATTATCTTTCATAGCTTCCTCCTGTTACATCTCATAGTTCTCTGTTTTTACAAACTTATTGATAATCCCCGTAACAAGCAGGCACAGTACGATCAGCACAACGCCGATCGCGCTGGCATATCCGTACTTATTGTACTTAAATCCCTGCGTGTACAAATGCGTTGCCAGAACCTCTGTCCTGTGATTCGGTCCGCCCTCCGTCATATTAAAGATCAAATCAAAAAACTTAAGCGAGCCGATCGCATTTAACGACATTGCCGTCGCTACCATCGGTCTAATCAACGGCAGCGTAATATGAAAAAAGCTTTTAACCTTATTGCAGCCGTCGATATAAGAAGCCTCGTAAAGCGATTTGCTGATACCGGATATCTGCGCCATGTAAAGCATCATCGATTGTCCCACATACTGCCACAGCGCCACAAAAGCGATAATCCACATCGGCAGGATAATAAAACCGCTCGTATCCATGAGCCATAGAGGTCCTTCAACTCCAAATTTTTCCAGCGCCTGATTAATACCGAGCTTCGGGCTGAAAATAAACATCCATAAAAGACCGAGCGCAGTCGACGAAAGAACGCATGGCAAATAAATGATATTTTTGAAAAGATTACGTCCTTTCTCAATGTTCGTTAAGAGCGCCGCCAGGAACAGACCCATAAACAGCTGTGTGACGCAGGAAAAAAGCAGGAAAAAGATCGAATTTTTCAGCGCAAATACCATACTCTTATCCTTGAGCAGATTCTTGTAATTTGTAAGACCGATAAATTTAGGGGCCGTCAGCCCCTTATACTCGCAAAATGAATAATAGATCGACTGGCAGATCGGTATGAACAATACAACGGTAAACAGTAGTAGTGCCGGTGCCGTAAATAATATGATCGCCTTTTTGTCTCTCAGCAATTTATCCATCCATTGTTCCTCCAATCATACTATATGGGGATATGCGCGGCGTATCC
Source organism: Lachnospiraceae bacterium (assembly GCA_017621975.1). Classification (GTDB taxonomy): domain Bacteria; phylum Bacillota; class Clostridia; order Lachnospirales; family Lachnospiraceae; genus VSOB01. The sequence goes on from JAGARW010000166.1 coordinate 29,250, forward strand.
CGCGCATATCCCGCATGTCTACCGCCGCCAGACTAACGACAGTTGCTTGCATAAAAATCTTCCATATCGGTCGCCGCTTCCGCAGGAGTCATATCTCCCAAGAATACGGATACCATCGTATCGTCAAAATAAGCTCCCGCCTCAGTAGAAGGCATAGACTCATTGTAGAAGCCAAAGGTTCCTTTTGCGCCGCTAAAGACGTCCATAACATAGGCGAGCTGCTGCGGTGCAACGGACGCGTCATATTCAACGTTTGTTACCGGAATCTTACCGCCGACTTCCGCCGTGTACTTCTGCGCGGTGTCGTCCGTAAAATATTTCATGAGCGCAATACATGCCTCAGGATTTTTTGTAGAAGAGCTCATTGCAAGAGAGTCGGATTTTGCGATAACTCTTTCGGAGCCGGGGAACTGGAACACGCCGCATTTTGATTCAAAATCTGGATTTTCGCCGTTGATCTGACCAATCGCCCAAGAACCCTGAATTAAGATCGCCGCTTCTCCATTGTAAAAGTTTGCCGTCGCTACGTCGTTTGTATCGCCCGCCGCTGTCTTCTGGAAGTACTTGGACAGTTCAACAAGTTTTGTCGCCGCAGCTTCGAGCTTACCGTCCTCCCAGCTTGCAGAACCGTCTGCCAGCGCTGCAAGATCAACTCCTTCCATCTCGCACAGATAGCCTGCTACCATTGATAAGCACCATGCCGTTCCTGCTGAGATCGTAATCGGCGTATAGCCTGCTGCCTGAAGCTTTTCACATGCATCGAGCATTTCATCCCAATTTGTCGGGACCTCCGCGCCCGCCGCTTCAAACATTTCCGTATTATAGAATGCGCATGCCGCCGCAATGTTAAGCGGTACCGCATAGATCTGATCGTCATAAGTCATCTGCGAAAATACTGCGTCGGAAGTAAAACTGTCCTTCCATCCGTCCGCTGCAAGATATTCGTCAAGAGGCGCTGCCACACCCGGCTCTACATAAACCGTCAGGTTGGGACCCGGGCTTACAATAAATACATCCGGTGTTTCATTGGAAGCAACGAGCGCATTAAGCTTCGGATAATATTCTTCCAGATTGGTCGTAATCGGCGTTACATGATACTTGCCTGCATAATCGGCATTAAAGCGTTCAATAACGTCCGCATAACCTTTGGAGATTAAGTCTTCCGTCGCGTTTAAGTCATCCCAGAACATCCATGTAATCTCCTGTACATCGCCTTCTCCTGCGGATGCGCTTTCACCGGAAGCAGAAGAGCTTTCTGCTGTACCCGCGCTGCTCCCACAGCCTGCTAAAAGCGTTGCCGTCATTGCAACCGATAAGATAGCCGCCAATAATTTCTTCTTCATTGATCTTCCTCCCTTATAAATGAGCGTCTTTTTATTTGCTAATTTAACGATAGCATAGCAAATTGTATTATGCTTTCCAATTATTGTTTAGCAATTATTAATTCTTGCTCTATATATCGCTTTAAAAATAGTGCTTTTGTGAAACATATCACATTTAATCATTTGCTTTTTGTATATATTTACTAATACTTCGTTTTTTATGAGCAATTTTTAATATTTTATGAGCAACTTTTGTGTCCCATAAAACGCTTTTTCATTATACTATTAATATAGCATTATTGCTCACTCTTTTCTCCATGTTCCCATTGACCTGCATCATGAATGTATAAGGAGCGTTTTTATGATTGAAACCTTGAACGGTATTTTCGAAACCGTCAACTATAAGCAAAATACTTCTCTAAAGCTATATGACAACGACGAATACGAAGATTATCCGCCTCATTGGCACACAACAATGGAGATCATCATGCCGACGGAGAACATTTATACGATAGAATGCGCGGGTCAGACGATCACGCTCCGGGAAGGCGATATTATCCTGATCTGCCCCGGCTGCATCCATACGCTCTTCGCGCCCAAAGCAGGACGGCGCATCATCTTCCAGCCGGAAACGAACGCGCTTCGCTTTATGAAGGATATTGATGCGCTCTTCAGCAGCATCTCTCCGCTGATCGTCATTACGCCAGAGGATTTCCCTGCAATTCACGAACGGATACGCACACTTTTAATTGAAATTAAAAACGAATACTTAAACGCCGCGTCCTCTTTTTCCGAGGTCATCATCTACAGTAAAGTTTTGGAAATCATTACCCTGCTTGGGCGCAATTATGTGCACAACACACAGGCGCAGTCCGCCGGTATGCTCCGTAAGCAGGGAGAATATATGGAAAAATTTATTGAAATCTGCGATTATATCTGCGCGCACTGCTCCGACGATCTAAATCTCGACGATATCGCGAATATGAGCGGTTTCAGCAAATTTTATTTTTCTAGGATTTTCAAACAATTCACACATGTGTCCTTTTATAAATATGTGAATCAAAAACGAATCGAGAAAGCCGCGGAACTTCTCATCGAGCCTAAAAATTCGATCACAGACATCGCCCTTAGCTGCGGCTTTTCCTCTCTTTCGTCTTTTATCCGAATGTTTAAGATCGTAAAGGGCTGTACGCCGACAGAATTCCGAAATATGTACTGGCGCTGATCATGGAGGATATACTTATGAAAACTTACAAATGGGAACTGGCACAGTTGTTTCAAAGCGGAATGCTGTTCCAGCGGGAAAAAGAAATGATCTTATGGGGATGGTCCGCGCCCGGCGCGCAGATCGCCGCGTCGCTGATCCGTGGAGACGCAAGGGAAGACGCAGCGGGACAATGCTC
>JAGARW010000167.1 GCA_017621975.1 Lachnospiraceae bacterium
ACCGCCTGCATGGATTTCTGTGTAAATTTAGAAATATTCATAATCAAGCCCTCCTTTTTTCTTTATTGGACTGTTCTATTATTTGTATAACACTTTGTCTACAGTGTCACTATAGCATTAGTTATTAGCACTGTCAAGAGTCGAGTGCTAATTTTCTGAAAATTTTTGTATGATGAGACTAACGATATGGTAATGTTGAAACGATAACAGAAACGGCTTTGATCACCAGTTTTTGTGACCAAAGCCATTTCATAAAACATTTCAAAGCGGGCATAAATTGGACAGTAAATATAAACCGTCCCGCCCGCTTATCTGTATGATACAGCCATTCGTGAATTTTGGATTGTATAAAATTGCGCTATGCGCGCATGGACAGATCGCCTACCCCCATGTTGTATATCGTGCCAAACTTGCAGACATATCTGCCTGCGCTGCTTCCGCTTCTTACCGTTCTGTTTTCAAATGCAGCGATCCTGCCGTTTACGATCGTATACGTAGCCAGCTTATCGTTTGCATCGACAACTGTTACATTTCCTCTTGCTCCGACGCCAAGATGTCCGTATTCCTGTTCCCAGAACTTATTTTTTGTCCGCTCACTGAGCAGATGCATCGGATTGCAGGTCATGGCAGCCACTGCCTGCGGAAGTGTCAGAACATGCTCTTTTGCAAGTTCAAGAATTGCCGGAATATTATCTCTTGTATCTCCGAATCCTTTCATCGTAGACTGATTTTGTCCGTCCGATACGAGGATTTTTACAATTCCCGCATGCAAGGCCTCCAGCGCCTCCTGCCTTGCACGTTCCTTCATCTGGAGTCCCTCTCGGCTTCCAAGTCCCTTCCGCAGCATTGTCGTCACAAACTCTGCCGTCACATTTTTCCCCTCGCACAGAGCAATGATGTCCCGCATCGACTGCAAAGCGTCTCCGTGGCTCCCGGCTCCGGCCGCCGTTGCATGTCCCAAATGGAATGGGCGGTTTGCAGATAAAGAATACAGCCTTTTCGCATGTTCAGAATCCTGTGTATGAGACATATAAAGCAGGTTGGCCTTATGGGTGATCTGAAATATTTTTTCCAGATTTTCATCGCTCATTATAAAATGTCCCATATGATCCTTAATACCAACGACCAGCGGAGCGGTGGCATTGGTAACGCTGTTTCTGCTCAGTTTGAAAGCGGCCGTTTCCTCTTCCAGTTCCCCTTTGAACAGACGGATCAGTTCTTCGACAGAAAGACTTGCGCCAAGCACATTCGCCGCTCCGATCAGAACGCCGGCATTGATCGGCAGTCCGCGGTCCATTTCCGCTCCAAGCAGTGCAGGCGCCATAAAAGTATTTCCTGCGCCGGGCGAGATCCCCATCGTTACGCCGTCTGCAACCGCACATTCTATCGGCCGCGTCGTAACTTCAAACAGATCTCCCATATGCAGATGCATATCGATCAGCCCCGGAAACACGAAGAGTCCGGCACAGTCCAGGACATAATCTCCGGATTCTTCCGGAATGTGCTCCTCAACAGCTTCAACAAAACCATCCTTTATGGCAATATCAATATGACCGTCTACCTTATTTTCAGGATCTATCACATGACCGTTTTTCAAAACGAGCCGTTCTCCCCTTTTATCCGGCTCTATCATCTTTCCGTTTTTTACAAAAACGATTTTTCCGCTGTCGGCGCCGGTCGCGCCTTCCATTCTCAGGCTGTTTAACCTTTTATACATGCATTCACCTTCTTACGCAGTTCAAAAAATTCCGGCGTATCTTTCAGTTCCAATATTCTTTCATAGGGAAGATGAACCGGCTGCTCTTTTATGATTTTTCCGGGATTTGCCGACATGATACATATTTTGTTTGCCAGAAATACCGCTTCATCAATATCATGCGTTACAAAAATGACTGTTGGCTTCTCTACCTGCCAGATCTCACGCAAAAGCAGCTGCATCTGCGATTTTGTCTGCGGGTCCAATGCTCCGAACGGCTCATCCATCAGCAGCACCTCCGGGCTGTTTGCAAGCGCACGCGCGATCGCGACACGCTGCTTCATGCCTCCCGAAAGTTCCTTCGGATAAGCGTCTCTGAATTTTTCCAGTCCGATCGCCTTAAGGTATTTCTGTATGATTTTTTCGCTTTCTTCTTTTTTCATGCGCTTCAGACGCAGCCCATACCCGATGTTCTCCGCAACCGTCATCCACGGAAACAGCGTATACGTCTGAAACACCATACCGCGGTCGGCGCCCGGTCCTGTAATTTCCCGGTTATCGATCATCAGGACGCCGCCTGTCGGGAAATCCAGTCCGGCTATCATCCGCAGCAGCGTGGATTTTCCGCATCCGGAAGGGCCTACAATACAGACAAAATCATTGTCCAGCACTTCGAAATCCAGTCCCTCCAATGCATGATATTCTCCCTTTTTAGACGAGTAGACCTTTTCGATCTGATGGCCCCATATTTTCACATTTGCAAGTTGCGCCGAAATCGGCCTGCCCGCCGTACTGCAGCCATTATTCTTCTCTCTCCTTTTAAAAAACATGTCATTCACCTTCTGCCCATGGAAATAGCTTTTTGTTTATCAAAACAAGAATACGGTCCGTAATCAGACCCAGCAGTCCGATCACAAGGATTCCTGCAAAAATAGCTTCTGTCTTCACATATCGCTGCGCTTTCAGAATACTATACCCAAGACCGGAATCAGCCGCGATCAATTCTGCAACAACGAGATACGTCCATGCCCATCCTATCATCATTCTGACAGTATCCATCATTCTCGGAAGCATGGCAGGAATCAATACCGTACGTATCGCTACGCTGCCCCTCGCTCCCAACGTATAACTTGACGCCAGAAGATCGTCTGAAACGCTTCTTGCGTCATCCGCGATCATAAGCACCATTTGAAAAAAGGTCCCCAGAAAGATGATTATGATTTTCGCCGCTTCACCGATTCCACTCCAGATCATAACAAGCGGGACGAATGCCGGTACCGGCATGTATCGTACAAATTCACAGACCGGAGCAATCAGCGCTTCCATCCACGGAAAACTTCCGGCAAGAATTCCAAGCGGTATCGCCAAAACCGCCGCAAGCAAAAATCCCATCATAATACGGTAAATACTGATCCACATATCGCTGAGCATGCCGCCCGATACAAGCTCTGCCGCAATATAACGTACCACCTTGACCGGCGAGGGCATAAACAGTTCCTTTACAATCCCCATACTGCTGACAAAATACCATGTCAAAACAAGAAAAACAAATACGAAGACCGCCAGACATGCATATGCCTTTGACGGTATCGGATGTCTGATACTGAATAGTTTCTTCATTTTAAGCCTCCTAGAGCAATGCGTCATTACCGGTTTCCCCGGTATGTATCCTGATGCAGGACTGACACGGTAGGATAAATATTTTCCCGTCTCCCTCGTTTCCTGTCTGGTTTGCACTAAGAATCGTCCTGATCAGACGCTCTTCCTCGCCGTCCGGTATCCAGATCTGAAGCATCTGCTTGATCGTCATCGTGTCCTGATTCAGTTTCTCATCCAGCTTTTCGTTTTCCCCTGTCATGTATGCGACCGGGCGTTTGCCTCTCCCGAATACTTCCTTCCCGGATAATGCAAAAAAATGCTCTTTCTCTAGTGCCTTTTTTGTCGCAGCATATTTATTAGGTCTGATCATTACAATCGCAAGTTTCATAGCTTTCCCTTCCTTTATCAATCCTCCGTTTTACCGCTGCTGATCGTGATTGCTTTTTCAACGGGAAGGACAAATATTTTGCCGTCTCCAAAATTGCCGTTTTTTCCGGTCTTTGCTCCATCAAGAATTATTTTGGTTACTTTGTCTTCCTCCTCGTCCTTCACGACGATCAACAACATGGATTTGGCAATTTCATCATAATAAATATCTCCGACACGCAGTCCCCTTTGATTTCCCCGTCCTAATATGGAATATTTTGTTACTGCTCTGAAACCTTCCCGGTTGAGAGCATCCAATATCTCATTTGATTTTTCGGGACGAATCACCGCTTTTATCATTTTCATCAAAATTTCCTCCTGTCAATATCATATCTACGGAAACTGCTTTCCGATTTTTCCGCCGCTTACCATACTTGCCAGAGCATCTACCAATACCCGGGCGCCCATAACGGAAGTAATATCATTAATATCGTACTCAGGGGCAACCTCCACAATATCCATACCGCACAGACCCTCTTTTGCGATCAAACGAATAAATCTCAGCACTTCCCTTGGCAGAAAACCGCCCGGCTCAGGAGAACAGCATCCGGGGACATAGGCGCTGTCCATACAGTCGATATCAAAGCTTAAGTAAACAGCCTTCGCATTTTTCCATGCGATCTCCAGTGCAATTTCCGCAGCTTTGTCGATCCCCATATCGACAACCTCGTCAACTGTCATAATCGCTACATTTTTCTTAACAGAACCCCGGATCGGAAAACGGCAGACCTGCGGACCGCTGATTCCGATCTGAATCATGTTGGAGGCAGGTACATTCGGTATGTCCGTTGCGTGGAAGAACGGAGTCGTATTCATTCTTTCATCCAGATCGATGTCCTGCATATCGGGATGGCAGTCAAAATGAATGATCCCGATATTTCCGTCAATATAAGGAGCGATTCCCCGGATGACCGGATAAGAAATAGAATGGTCGCCTCCCATAACCATAGGAATCGCGCCGTTTTTTACAATATGCGAAACTGCTTTCGTGATCTGATCAAAAGTTTTTTCATTATTGGACGGCAAAGTGCATACATCTCCTACATCCACCATATTCAATGATTCCCTCAGATCAACGCCGTAATCGAACTGATACGGTGTATAAGCGACGGACGCCCTGCGTATTCCCTGAGGACCAAGTCTCGCGCCTGCACGGTAATGTGCAGCGCCGTCATAGGGGACGCCGAGAAATGCTACATCATTTCCTTTCAGTTGATTTACATCTTCCAAATACGGCATCTTCATAAAGGTATTAATTCCGCCGTAAATCGGCAAATCCCCTCTGGCAAAACAAGGCAGCGTCCGATCCTCGATGCTGTCCGCTGCAGGCAGCCCTGTGGCAATGCTTTTTGCGACCATCTCGTCCTGCTTTCTGGTCGGAAGTCTGCTCTCCATCCGTGCCAGTCTGACGCCCTGCAGATCATTTCTGTCAAATCCGTTCATCCTCATCATCTCCTATTTTCTATTTTGAAAGCTCCGTTATTATGGACGCATCCAATAAGCTGTCATCGATCATCGATATATCCGAAACAACATCCTGGTCATTCAAAAACTCTGCATTCTTCTGCAATGTGTAATTCAAATGCGTAAAATCCTCTCCCGCTTCAAATGCCGCCGCATTATCTTCCAATGAAAACAGCTTAATGCCGTCCAGCATTTTTTCAAATTCTTCTTCGGAAGTTCCCGCCGCATCTGCCATAATGCCAATACATTCCTCTCTGTTATTTTCCATATACGCAAGCGTCTCATACCATGCCTTCGTAATGTTCACGATGTCCCCTTTATGGGAAGCAAGAAATTCAGAACTCGTTGCTGTCAGATCAGGAATCAGACCCGGCGTCTCCTTTGTAGAAAATACCTTTGTTACATCGCCTTCTTTTTCCGCAAGGCTGACATATGGTTCGCAGATTGCCGCCGCATCGATCTGTCCGCTGATCAGAGCAGTCGAAGCGTCTGCCATCGTCATATTTGTAAAGTTTACATCTGCCTCGGTAAGCCCTGCATTTTCCAAAGCGTTTAACGCCAGATAATGTGACAGGCAGCCGATTTCAACCGCAACTGTCTTGCCTTTTAATTCTTCCACACTTTGGATTCCGTTTGTCGCCACGATACAGTCGCCGCCAAAGGAATTATCATTTACAAGAAAACCAACGACGTCCACTCCGTTTGATACGGGCGGCACCATATCGCACAAGGAAATCGACACCAGATCCAGATTGCCGCTTGCATACGCTTGAAACTGATCGCTGTAGACAGGGAAATAAACAACCTCTGCATTAACGCCGTTTTCTTCAAAAAATCCTTTCTCTTCCGCAATGATCCACGGATACCAGCCTGTCCATGCGCTGACTCCAATCTTAATTGCTTCTTCTCCTGACTCTGTGTTCTCAGATGTTTCAGATACCGAGGCATTTGCAGTCTCTTCCGTTCCGGTTTCCTCTCCGCTGCTTTCCGCGCCCTGACTGCTGCCGCATCCCATGCAGAGCAGCAATATCATCGTTACAAGTACTGCCATAAGTCTCTTTTGTTTTTTCATTTTTTCTCCTCGCTTTCTTTTTCTATCAAAAAAGTCAATCCCACTTTTCGTGAAATTGACTTCATTGCCATACGTGATTTTCATTATAGATCTTTAGATATTCCAGATAGATATCTGCAAGCTGCTTTATTTTATGCACATCGACTTTTTCATTCACGGTATGCATGTCCGTTTCGTCTCCCGGTCCAAGAATCGCAAAATCAACCTTTCTCTCTTTTAACAGGATAGCCAGATCCGTATAATAGGGAATATTGACGCAGACCGGTTCCCTGCCTGACCTTCTTATGACGTCCGCGATCTGTCCGATAAATAAATTGCTTTGATCCATTGAAAGCGGCGTCCGCTCCGACAATATTTTATACCGGATGATTACGCCTGCCCTTTCTTTCATTTCCGCCGCCATAGAAGCTAACGTTTCCAATAAGATCTTATGCTGGCTCAGTTCCTGAGTCCGTATATCGACAACGGCCGTCGCCGTCGCCGGGATCACGTTGTTTTTATTTCCGCTGTTGAATACGGTCGGTGAAACCGAGACATGCTCCAACCCTTTTCCATACCCGTTCGAAATCTGTTTTTTCCATTCATATATAAACCGGCTCAGAAATTCGATCGGATTGATCCCCTTCTCAGGCGCCGCGCCATGCGCCTGTCTTCCATTCGCAGTAAGCTCGATCCACATCATTCCTTTTTCTGTGATCCCGATCTTTCCACCCGTCGGTTCCGCAACAAAGATTCTGTTTACATGCCTCAGCATACCGCTTTTTCTTACTTCTGTTATCCCTTTGCCGTCGCACTCCTCGTCCGCAGTGAAAACAAAGAAAATATCTTTGTCAGGAATCCTGTTTTTTTCTAAATAATACTCTAATACGATCAGCATGGAAACGAGTCCGCTCTTCATATCGTTGGCGCCACGTCCATACATGTAGTTTCCGTCCGCCATCGCCCCACCCAAAGGAGAATAGTTCCAATCGGTCTCTTTTCCCACGGGTACCGTATCCAGATGTCCCAAAAATGCAATGGCGTCTTCGCTCTCTTTTCCTGCGATCCTTACGATAAGCGACGCTCTGTTTTCTCCATGACAAATCACCTTTTGTTCAGGCGTTTTCCCCGACGCCGAAAGCCGCTTTACAATATATTCAACGATCGTTCTTTCGTTTCCGGGAGGATTCTGTGTGTCTTTCCGAAGCAGTTCCCGCAATACTTCTGCTGCCGGGTATTGCGCGGTAAATTGATAAGCATCATTCATTCCCTGTCCTCCATCATGATGATAGAGTTTATGATAAAACACTTTTTACCGTCTTTCAATGTACTGAAAGTATACTATTTTTCTATTTTTTATGTCCTTTCAGAACTTTTCTAAATCTGATTGCAAGTTCTACGCTCGTTCGGTCCATAGCGCCTTCAAAATCCATTCCCAATATTTCTTCTATTTTGTGATACCGCTTCTTTATCGTATTATAATGCATAAACATCCTTTCCGACACTGTTTTTAAATTCCAATTATTTTCCACGATTCCCATAAGCGTTTCCATATATTCGGATGCATGTTCCCTGTCATAGATCAGAAGCGGCTTCAGACATTCCTCTGCGAAGCTGCCCATATTTTTGTCGTCCTTTAGTTTATCCAGAAGCGTATACAGTCCAAGCTCATCATAAAAAGAGAGCTTTTTATCTTCTCCAAAGACAAATGCAAGATTCTGCGTATATTTTGCTTCTTCAAAGCTTTCATCCGCTTCATAGATGTCTTCTTTTCTTGTTCCGAAAGAAATAAGAATTGATTTTCCAAACTGCTCTCTTACCTTATTGATAACCTTTTGAAATATATGAATATAATCCGCCCTTGAAATATCGTTTTCTTTTACAATCAGGACGATCTGATCGGAAAAACCTGTATAAATCGTATCGGGTATCCATTGTTTCAGAAAAGCGACCGCGCCTTCCAAAACGGCTACGGTTCTTCCTTCATAATCTTCATCGTTTCCGTATTCCTTTTCCTTCACACCGATCAGAATTACCCTGTATGCGCCTTCCAAATTCCATCCGAAGTTTTTTCCTCTCCGCAGTATCTCGTCACGGTTATTGATATTATGATAAATAATATCCCTCACAAAGGAATCCCGATACCTTTTTTCGATCTGACGGTTGGAGATCTGTTTCTGTATGTTAAGCTTTAAAACCGTAGATGCATGTTCGATAATAATTTCCTCATAATCATTTGCAAGGATACCGTCTCCACCTATTCCGATGTAACCATATATTTTATCCTCATATTTTAACGGAAAACTTGTATACTGCGCGCTGATTTCTTCATATGACGCCGGTTTTGAACATGACCCGGAACTGGTAAACAGCGTGTGGGAAAGCATATCGTAATAAACCGCCTTCTTCTGAAGCAGTTCCTCCAG
>JAGARW010000168.1 GCA_017621975.1 Lachnospiraceae bacterium
TGATAAAACGGGCGGATTCTCTCTAAATACAAATCTCTTTTGACCATTTTGCCCTCCGTGTGTGCAAATTCGCTCTTTCCTTTTCTTCTTATTCTACTACATTTTATCAATTCACACAATAGAATTAAATTTGTTTAATTCTATTGTGCTTTTTTATATTTTGTTAAGTGTATTTAATTTTAAACTCATATTTTAATCTTCAAATCATCATAATAATATCGACTTTTTACATATGTCTGTTATAATAACAGAAAACAGTTTCAAAGACCGCAACGCATCGAATCAGCAGAAAAACGCTGCGCGCACATACAATTTTACGCGCAAAGCAGGAAAAATGAGGTTTTAAAATGGCAGTCCAGAAAATGATATTGATCGACCACAATCAAAAAGAGCAGATCGATCCCGAAAACGAAGGCTTTCTTTATCAAATCAATGAGGTATGTTTCGGAAGATATTTCTGGGGAAATGTCCCGTATCACTGGCATACCTTTTTAGAATTTTCCTATGTAAAAGACGGCAGTATCGAATACTCATTTGCAGAAAATAAAATGATATTAAAGGAAGGAGACGCTCTTTTTATCAACAGCAATGTGCTTCATTCGAGCCGCCCTGTAAGCAAAAATAAAAAAGCAACCGCCGTCGACATCCTGTTCGATCACCGCTTTCTTTGCGGAAGCTACAACAGTACGTTGGAGAGAACCTATTTTCTTCCGCTGATGGCGAACGCTTCGCTTCCATTCTATATGTTTCCGGGCGGCGAGCCGCTGACAGGCGAATTGATCGAAACGTTTGACGCCGCGGTCGCGGCGGACCGGGAGAGAGCGTTCGGCTATGAATCCACGGTGCAGAGCCAGATGGCGAAGCTGTGGCTCAAAATACTGAACGAACTGAACCCTCTGCTGCAAAAAAAGAATTCTAAGACTTCCGTTTCCATTACGCGGATGAAAGCGATGCTGCTCTTTATTTCCGAGCACTATACCGAAAAAATTACACTGGACGATATTGCGGCTTCCGCAACGATCAGCCGCCGGGAATGCTGCCGCTGCTTCCACGCGGTATTGTCGGTCACGCCGACAAATTATCTGACGCAGTACCGTCTGGACGCGGCGATACAGCTTTTGGCAAATACTTCGAAATCCGTTCTTGAGATCAGCGAAGCCTGCGGTTTCAGTTCCGCCGGTTACTTTTCAAAGGTTTTTCGCAGCTATACCGGTCAGACTCCGAAAGACTTTCGCAAAGGTATCGTCGGCTGACTTTATTTTGTCCCGATTTTACAAGAATCTGGCAGGAACTGCGTTTCCTGCGATCTTCCTTTCCTGTATGATCTTCTTATCAGATAACGACAGGCGGCCGCCTAAAAGTTTTATAAAACGAAGAAAGGAAAGGGGCGTTTTTTATGACGAAATATGCGATCAAACTGAATTCATTAGGAGATATTGTCAAATTCAAAAAAATATGTTCTAAGTACGATATCGCCGGCTATATCAAGCAGAAAAATTTTCAAACAAATCTGAAGCACAGCACGCTGCCGCTTCTCCTCAGCATCCCGCTGGACGAAGCCGAGCTGTGCGTAGAAAGCAGCCGAATCCAGAATGCGGAAAAGCTGGAAACTCTGATCGCGGGATGGAAGCGCTGAAGCCATGACGTTGCGGTTCATGTGGAATATGTTCGAACGCGCCGGTCTTCTGGCAGAAAATAACGGTTGCTTCTCCGTATAAAAAAGCGCTGCGACGCTAACCTCCAAAGCGTCGCAGCACTTTTTTCTTTTATGATTTATTTCCTTTTATACGGCTTATTTTACCGCATTGATTCTCGCCATTGCTCTACGGAGCGCGGCTTCCGCCCTTGCGACGTCCGTTCCCGGCGCTTTGCCTGCAAGTCTCTCCTGTGCGCGCTCGCGCGCTTCCTCCGCTCTTTGAAGGTCGATCTCCTTCGGCCATTCCACGACTTCCGCCATGATCGTGACCTTATCCTGAAGGATCTCCACAAAACCGGAATGCAGAGCCGCCTCCTTCTGTTCCTCGCCGTCCGTAATCGTCAAAACGCCCGGCGCAATGATGACAGTCGTCGGCACATGCGCCTTATATACGCCGATTTCGCCTTCCGTCGTGTTGAATTCTACCATTGTAGCTTCTCCTTCGTAGAAGATTCTGTCCGGCGTAATGATTTTTAATGTAAATCTGTTTCCTTCTGCCATATACTCACCCCTTACTTCACGCGGGCAAGTACATCGTCAATCGTTCCTGCATTCAGGAAATAGCTCTCTGGAATCTCGTCATGCTTTCCTTCGATGATCTCGCGAAAGCCGCGGATTGTCTCGCCGATCGGCACATATTTTCCTTCCAGACCGGTAAACTGTCCGGCTACGAAGAACGGCTGAGATAAGAATCTCTGTACCTTTCTCGCACGGCTTACGACAAGCTTATCGTCTTCGGAAAGCTCGTCCATACCAAGGATCGCGATAATATCCTGAAGCTCTTTATACTTCTGCAGAATCTCCTGCACGCCGCGGGCAACCTTATAGTGTTCCTCTCCTACGATACGGGGGTCCAGAATTCTGGACGTTGATTCCAGCGGGTCTACCGCCGGGTAAATGCCAAGCTCTACGATCGAACGGGACAATACGGTCGTCGCGTCCAGATGAGCAAAGGTCGTTGCCGGAGCCGGGTCAGTCAAGTCGTCGGCAGGCACATAAACCGCCTGTACGGATGTAATGGAACCGTTCTTCGTCGATGTAATACGCTCCTGAAGCGCGCCCATTTCCGTCTGCAGCGTCGGCTGATAGCCTACCGCGGAGGGCATACGTCCAAGCAGCGCCGAAACCTCGGAACCTGCCTGCGTAAAACGGAAAATATTGTCAATAAACAAAAGCACGTCCTTTCCGCCTTTGTCACGGAAATATTCCGCCATTGTCAGACCTGTCAGACCGACTCTCATTCTCGCTCCGGGCGGCTCGTTCATCTGTCCGAACACCATCGTTGTCTTATCGATAACGCCCGATTCCTGCATTTCATGATAGAGGTCGTTTCCTTCTCTTGTACGTTCTCCTACGCCGGTAAATACGGAATATCCGCCGTGCTCCGTCGCGATATTTCGGATCAGCTCCTGAATCAAAACTGTCTTGCCAACGCCCGCGCCGCCGAACAGACCGATCTTGCCGCCCTTCTGATAAGGGCAGAGCAGATCGACGACCTTGATACCTGTCTCCAACAGCTCTGTTTCCGTAGACTGCTCCTCAAACGCCGGAGCCGCTCTGTGGATCGGCTCATATCCGACGCCTTCCGGCTCTGGTTTGTTATCAATAGGCTCTCCGAGTACGTTGAAAATACGTCCGAGCGTATTTTCCCCGACCGGTACTGTAATCGGTGCTCCGGTTGCAATCGCTTCCATTCCCCTTACAAGACCGTCCGTAGAACCCATGGCAATACATCTCACCGTATCGTCACCCAGATGCTGCGCCACTTCAACGATCAGCTTACCGCCGTCCTTTGTCGGGATACGGATCGCTTCGTTGATTTCAGGAAGCTTGCCTTCACTGAATTTAATATCCAGAACAGCACCGATGATCTGAGTGATTTTTCCACTGTTTCTTTCTGCCATCTTTCTATTTCACTCCTTTAATCTATCGGGATTATCGTTACTAGCTGATTGCTTCTGCACCAGCTATAATTTCTGTCAGTTCCTGTGTAATAGAGCCCTGCCGTGCTCTGTTATACAGAAGCGTCAGACTGCCTATCATTTCTTCAGCATTGCTCGTCGCCGAATCCATCGCCTGCATTCTCGCGCCGTTCTCACTTGCCGCCGATTCTACCAGTCCTCCGTAGATCAGACTCGTCACATATTTCGGAATGATCAGATCAAGCGCCTCGTCGTCCTCCGGCTCGAAATTCATCGGAGCCTGCTTCTCCTCATCCGCCGCCTTTTCCCCGTTTTTATCCTCTGCTCCGGTTTCTACCGGCAGAAGCTTCAGAAGCGTCGGCACATGACTGACCGTATTTTTAAACACGGTATACGCCAGATAAATTTCGCCGATCTCGCCGCTTTCATACGCCGCAAGCGCCTCGTTTGCAAGCCGCATAGCGTCCGCATACTGTGGTTCTTCGATCATATCGGAATAATCGCCCCTGATCTCATAGCCGTAGCGCGCAAGGGCGTCTCTTCCCTTTTTGCCGACTGCATAGATAACAAGATCCTCCTTCTTCATCCCGCCCTTTGTGACCAGCTTGATCACATTGGAGTTGTAACCGCCTGCCAGACCTCTGTTGGAGGTAATGACGATCACCGCTTTTTTACCGGACGACGCCGGTTTCAGATACGGATGTTCACTATGCCCGACTCTTGCAAGCATAGAGGTAACGGTTTCATACATACAGTCGAAATACGCTTTCGACTGTTCCGCACGTACTTTCGCTCTCTGGAGTTTTACCGTGGACACAAGCTTCATGGCTTTGGTAATCTGCTGGGTACTCTGAATGCTGACTTTTCGTCTTTTAATGTCTATCATCGAGGCCATAACATCTTACCCTCCATTACTTTTTGAATTCTGCGATCGCTTTCTGAAGCAGCTTTTCCGTTTCTTCGGAGATCACTTTTTCATTTTTGATATTCTCTGGAATTTCAGGATATTTTGTCTTCAGGAATTCAAAGAAATCCGTTTCAAACTGTGTGATCTGCTCTACCGGAACATCCAGCAGATATTTATTCGTCGCTACATAAATAATAATAACCTGATATTCTACAGGCATCGGCTGATACTGCGGCTGTTTCAGAATCTCTTTGATCCGCTCGCCCTGCGCCAGCTTCTCCTTTGTATCGGCATCCAGCTCGGAACCGAACTGCGCGAACGCCGCCAGTTCGCGATACTGCGCCAGATCGACACGAATCGGCGCCGCGATCTTTTTCATTGCCTTGATCTGCGCGGCTCCCCCGACACGGGATACGGAAAGTCCTGCATTAACTGCCGGACGGAAACCTGCGTTAAACATCTCTGTTTCAAGATAAATCTGTCCGTCTGTAATGGAAATAACATTCGTCGGAATGTATGCGGATACGTCGCCCGCCTGCGTTTCAATGATCGGCAGAGCAGTCAGGGAACCGCCACCGTATTCTTCGCTCATTCTCGCCGCACGCTCAAGCAGTCTGGAATGCAGATAGAATACGTCTCCCGGATATGCCTCACGGCCTGGCGGACGTCTCAGAAGCAGAGAAAGCGTACGGTATGCCGTCGCATGCTTGCTCAAATCGTCATATACGATCAGAACATCCTCGCCGTTCTCCATCCATTCCTCTCCGATCGCACATCCCGAATACGGAGCGATATATTGCAGCGGAGCAAGCTCACTCGCCGTTGCCGCAACGACGGTCGTATAATTCATTGCGCCGAACTCTTCCAACGTCTTTACGATCGTAGCGACGGTAGAAGCCTTCTGTCCGATCGCCACATAAATACATTTTACGTTCTGACCCTTCTGATTAATGATCGTATCGATCGCGATCGCCGTCTTACCGGTCTGTCTGTCGCCGATGATCAGCTCTCTCTGCCCTCTTCCGATCGGCACCATAGAATCGATCGCCTTGATACCTGTCTGCAGAGGCGTATCAACGGATTTTCTTGTAATAACGCCGGAAGCGACTCTTTCGATTTTGCGGTATTTGTCTGTCTGGATCGGTCCCTTGCCATCGATCGGCTGTCCAAGGGCATTTACTACACGTCCCAGCATCGCGTCGCCAACGGGAACTTCTACGACTCTTCCGGTCGTCTTGACAATATCGCCTTCATTGATATTCTTATGGCTGCCAAGCAGAACGGCGCCGACATTGTCCTCTTCCAGGTTCAGCACCATTCCGTATATTTCCCCGGGGAACTCAAGAAGCTCACCCTGCATTGCGTTTTCCAGTCCGTGCACACGGGCGATACCGTCGGCTACCTGAATAACCGTACCCACATCGGATACTTCCAGTTCCGAGGCATATCGCTTGATCTGATCCTTTATTACCGCGCTGATTTCTTCTGGTCTTAAATTCATAGATCTGTACGCACCTTTCTTAAAAATTTAGTTGTACCTTCAAAAGCTGTTTCTGTAATTCCTCCAGCTTCGTTTTAATACTGCTGTCCACAACGCGGTCGCCGATACGGATTACCATGCCGCCGATCAATGTCTGATCCTGCGCATAGTGCATCTCCATCTGCCGATATTTCGTTGTTTCCAGCAATTTTTCCACAATCTGTTGTTTCTGCGCATCCTTCAACGGCTCCGCGGTCGTCACATATGCGACGCCTACGCCCCGGAGTTCTTTTACCTGATCGAGAAAATATTGCAGAATACTGTCGGCTTCCTGATAACGGTCCTTCGTAATGAGCAGGGAAAGAAATCCAAGCAATTCCTTGTCCATCTTCCCTTCAAAAATATTTTTCAGAACCTGAAGCTTTTCTTCTTTTATGATCTTCGGATGGTTCATCAGTCTGCCAAGTTCTTCGTTTTCACGCAGAATCTGCTGCAATGCCGCAGTCTCCTCCGCAAAGGAATCTACTTTATTTTCTTCTACGGCAAGCTCGAAAAGAGCCTCTCCGTATGTTTTGGAAATCAGCTTAGCCATGTAGTATCACCTATTTCCTTTAAAGTTTCCTCTACCAAACTATCCTGAATCGTCGTGTCGATCGATGCTGCGACTACCTTGCCCGCCATAATGGATGCGATGGATACCATTTCCTTCTTCACGTCATCAGCCGCTTTTTTCTTTTCCAATTCCGCTTCTGTCTCGGCACGCTGTCTGATCCTTACGGCTTCCTCTTTTGCATCCGCAATGATCTTTGTTTCATTTGCTAGCGCTTTCTTTCTGGCTTCGCCAAGTATCTCTTCTGCTTCTTTTTCCACATTTTTAAGCTTTGCTTCATATTCCGCGCGCAAAGCCTGTGCAGCGTCCTGATTATCCTTCGCGTCGTCCAGTTCTTCTTTGATCTTTTCCTGACGTTTGCGCATCATATCCCGAACCGGATTGAACAGGAAATGGGAAGCCACAAGAAACAGCGTAAACACCGCGATCATGCTGAGCACCGCGTCATGAAGAAGCTGCGGCGTCAAGTCAAATAAATACGAGTCCATGTCTGCCTCCTTTCAAATTTTTCAAAGAGACGTCTTATGGCATTAACGGTTTTACGAATAACAGAAGCATTGCAATCAGCAAACCGTAAAGACCTGTTGTTTCGGCAACTGCCTGTCCAAGAAGCATCGTAGAAGTAATGTCAGATTTTGCACCCGGATTTCTTCCGACTGCCGCAGCAGCGTGTCCCGCCGCGATACCCTGACCTACGCCGGGTCCGATACCTGCGATAACCGCAAGTCCCGCACCGATTGCCGAGCATCCTAAAATAAAGTTTGTGTTGAATTCCATAGTTTTTTCCTCCTTATTTTGAAACTTACGAATCTCCTATTGCATCGTTTACATATGTCATAGTCAGCATACAGAATACGTATGTCTGAATCGCTCCTGAAAACAAATCAAAGTATACATGCAGCGCCGCCGGCCAGATAATTGCAATTCTGGAGAGCAGAGCGTACACAAGCGCCATCATGACTGTTCCTGAAAGCACATTTGCGAAAAGACGCAGCGACAGAGAAATCGGCACTGCCAGATCGCCGATAATATTAATGGGAGCCCAGAATACCCACGGCTCACACAACCCCTTTATCACTCCCGAAACTTTCTGGTGCTTGAATTTGTTGAAATGGATGATCGCAAAAGTCATTACACCAAGCGGAAACGTCACGCCATAGTCCGCAGTCGGCGGCCGCAGTCCAAACAGACCGGAAATATTGCTCAGGAATATAAAGATAAAAATCGTGCCGATGTAGTTTGCGAATTTGACTGCATTTTTTCCCATAACGCTTTCTACCATGCCGTCCAGCTTTTCTACGACAAGCTCGACTACATTTTGGAAACCACCCGGCACTTCAGACGCATGTTTGATGACCCGGTTCGCCGCAATGCAGAATGCAGTAATGACGAGCAACACAATGAGCATGCAAATATGCGTTGTTGTTATCCACAATTCCTGACCGAACAGGTGATAGGAAAACACGCCGTGAATCATAAAATCCACATCCGCGCCTTGGGATAACAAAATTCCTTGTCCCATAAGTTCACCTCCTTAATTTTGAAATCACTTTATGTGTAACAGGCTGTAAATACGCCGCTACTTTCAATGTCATGACGCCAAGAAACGCCGAAAGCGGATTCGCCGCCTCCGTACACATCAGAACGCCGAGTATCAAAACGACCGCCGCGTACCGGATAAGCGACTGCGTGCGCATTGCCTTCTGCGCTCCGCCTTCACCGAGCGCAAGCGCGCTTTCGATCCCTCTCTGCATGTGCCATGCCAGAGCTGCCGCGAGAAAAACCCCGATCCAGAGTCCCACGCTGTAAGAAAGCCTGTCCTTTACAAGCCAGACGATCGTTGTCTGAAACAATAATCCCGCCGCCGCGATGCCGGCAAACAGCTCCGCCAGCGTCTCACTGAGCTTCATACGGCTATTTGCCGTTTTTTCTGCGTTTTCTGCCATAAGGCGACCTTCCTTCTTCATCCTCATAAATCTTTCTTGCGAGCAGAAATACGTTGCGCAGTCCCGCCAGAGCGCCCGCAAAGAAAAAAATGATCATAAAATATGAGGTTCCCAGCTTTTTGTCTAAAAAAATACCGACAAACGAGCATAAAAAAATGGGGACGAGCATGTTGATACCGAACTGACTGATCGTTGCAAGAGCCTGATATACCGTCTTTTTGTATTTCACATCTCATCCTCCGCGTTCTGTGCCCTGTTTCCCTTTTCATTCTGCCGGAAGGCAAATTACCTTTATCGTAAATTATATCCAATTCGAGGCTTTCTGTAAAGCGAAAACTGACTGAAAACCCATGTTTCCTATTTTGTTTTACTTTTTAAAATTTCTATAAAAAATGTATGAAATTTTCATTGACATTTGCCGGCTGCAAGTGTAGCATTTTGATAAATACAACCGCTTCGCAGCGTGTTTCATACAGAAGGAGGCCGCTATGGAATATCCGCTTCTTTATCGGAAAAGAATCATTCCAGAAGAATGCATTTTATTAAAGGACGACGAGATCCTCTCGTGGGACGACGAACGAATCGTCACGAAATGGCGCGCCCTCAAGCCGAAAAAGGACCTGCATCACGGATATTCCTGTTATTTTCTTTCGGAAGGATTCAAGGTCAGCAAATTTTACCGACAGGACGGCTCCCTTCTATATTATTATTGTGACATTATTACGCACGAATATTCCGCCTCCGGGAATAAACTCATCGTCACCGATCTTCTGGCGGACGTGATCGTCTATCCCGACGGCTTCGTCAAGGTCGTCGACCTCGACGAAATGGTTCCCGCTCTCGAATGCGGCGGCATTTCCATAAACGACTTAAAGCGCGCCCTCCTTTCGTGCAGCAGACTGCTGAAAATCGTCTATGACGGCAGACTGCCCGAACTGACGGGATATATCGAAGCGTTTGAATAATTATGTCTAATTTTAATTCAAAAGAGAGGATGGCTTAATGCATCCTCTCTTTTCTCACTTCTTCCGGCTAATAAAAAATATGTCCGCCGATGGAAATGCCGGTCAGTCCCGGTATCGGCGTCCTGAAATATACGCAGTTTCCAACGTTTGTCACCCCGCTCATCGCCTCATCCGCCGCCTGATAACACGCCTGTGTGGCGCGGCCTTCCGCAAGCGCAAGCGCAAGTCTGCCGCTTGCCACCGGCGAAAACTGCTTATTTTGGTAAACCACACCGACGACCGTATCGGGATAAACGGAACTCAGCACACGGTTGATCACGACCGCCCCGACCGCAAGCTTACCCGCATAAGGCTCCGCGCCCGCTTCACAGTAAATAAGCTGCGCAAGAAGCTCTCTATCACCCTCTGCGAACGTCACTTCCGAAATATCTCTCCATGTAGACTTTGCCGCCAGTCTCGACATTGCCTGTTCTTCCGCGAGCTGCTTCTGGAGCGCCGCAATGTTGGCTTCCTGTTCCTTCACCTGTGCTTCATAGGCAAGCGCTACATTTTCAGCCTGCGAAATCTGATCCGCATAACCGGCAATGTTATTCGCCGTGCTCTTGAC
Organism: Lachnospiraceae bacterium; assembly: GCA_017621975.1. Classification (GTDB taxonomy): domain Bacteria; phylum Bacillota; class Clostridia; order Lachnospirales; family Lachnospiraceae; genus VSOB01. Next base: position 10,134 of record JAGARW010000168.1, read on the forward strand.
CATGCCCGCGACTTTGCCCTGTTCCGCTTCCGTTTCCTCTCTCAGCCCGTCCAGCTCTTCCTTCTGGTCTTCCAGCTCCGCCTTCGTCTTCTCGATCTGCTCCTGCGTCTCTTTATATTCCGAAAGCATCCTGCGGTCATATTCAGCAACCTGCTCAATGTACTGGCTCTTGTTCAGGAAATCCCCGAAACTTCCCGAAGAAAAAAGGATCTCCATATAAGCGGCGTCGCTCCGCTCATAGATGAACTTGATCCGTTTTTTCATGCAGTCGTACTGCCACTCGACCGTTTCCTGAGCCTCCTCCAGAGCCTTCTGCGTGTCGGAAATCTCCTGCTCCTTATCCGCAATGCTCTCCTCCAGCTCGCTCAGGTTCTGGCTCACTTCTTCCAGATTATCGTTCAGGATGGAAAGCTGTCCCTGCAAAGAATCTTTTGCACCCTGCATTCCCTGAATGTTTTCTTTCGTCTGCTGCAAGGCGGATTCCGTCTGCGCCTTTTCTTCCTTTGCCTTATCCAGTTTTTCCTGTGTACTGGTCGCGCGAACCGTTTCCGGCGCGCTGGCAACCAGAATTACCATAAAAAGCAATATGGCAATCTGTCTACCGGCACGTTTCATCTCTTCCTCCATCTTACAGCGTTCTTCACCGTTTTCTACCGGAACCCTTTCTACAATTCCAATGTTACCTCACGTCCGGTCGGCGTATATTGGTAATACCTCACGCCTGCGGCGTCAAGCATACGCTTGGACGCTTTCGTCGACGGCGTGTCCGCATATTTATCGCACTCATATACGATCGTCTTGATTCCCGCCTGAATGATCGCTTTGGCGCATTCATTGCACGGGAACAGGGATACGTACAGCTTCGCGCCCGCAAGGCTTCCGCCCCGGTAATTCAAGATCGCGTTCAGCTCGCTGTGCGTAACAAACGCATATTTTGTCTCAAGCGTCCCGCCTTCCCGCTCCCACGGAAACTCGTCGTCCGAGCAGCCGATCGGAAAGCCGTTGTACCCCATCGAAAGTATCTTATTATCCTCGCTGACAATGCATGCCCCCACCTGTGTGTTCGGGTCTTTCGAGCGCATTCCCGACAGCTTGGATATTCCCATGAAATATTCATCCCATGAAATATAGCCGTCCCGTTTCATTTTAATCCTCATTTCTGCACACGCTTTTTGCGCGCAAGCGGTATCTTTTTATTTTGTACCGAAAATACGGTCTCCCGCATCTCCAAGCCCCGGTACGATATAGCCGTGGTCGTTCAGCTTCTCATCCAATGCGCCGACATACATATCAACGTCGGGATGCGCCTCCTGCATCTTTTTAATGCCCTCCGGCGCCGCGATAATGCACATAAAGTGAATCCTTTTGCAGCCCTTGTTTTTCAGCATCTGGATCGCCGCCACGGAAGAGCCTCCCGTCGCAAGCATCGGATCTACGACAAATACCTCCCGCTCCGCGCAGTCCGCCGGAAGCTTGCAGTAATATTCTACCGGCTCCAACGTCTCCGGGTTTCTATAGAGTCCAATATGCCCTACCTTTGCCGCCGGAATCAAGTTAAGCACGCCGTCCACCATGCCGAGTCCCGCGCGCAGGATCGGAACGATCGCCATTTTCTTTCCCTTCAACTCCTTAACTGTCGTCCGACAGATCGGCGTCTCAATCTCCACATCCGAAAGCTGCAGGTCTCGCGTCGCCTCATAGCAGATCAGCATTGCAATCTCGCTGATCGTCTGACGAAAATCCTTTGTTCCTGTCTCTTTTTTTCTGATATAACCGATTTTATGCTGAATCAGCGGATGGTCCATCACTACAACCTTTGCCATTTTGTTTTCCTCCTGTGTCCGGTGGTGTCTCTGCTTCATAACCTGTTCTGCTAATAGAATTTCCCGATTTTCTTTCCTTATTTCGATTCGATCAGATCGATTCTCCTCTGATGTCTCTCTTCCCCGGAAAATTCCGTTTCCAGAAACGTCTTCACAATCTCAAGCGCCAGATTGCTGCCGACGATGCCTGCGCCGAGCGCGAGCATGTTCGCGTTGTTATGCAGCCTTGTCAGCTTTGCGGAAGTCGAATCCGCGCAAAGGGCGCAGCGAATCCCCGGCACCTTGTTTGCCGTGATCGAAATACCGATTCCCGTCGTGCAGATCACGATTCCCTTTTCGCAGCTTCCGTCCGCTACCGCCTGCGCCGCCGCGCGTCCGTAAACCGGATAATCGCAGGATTTCTTATCGTCGCACCCGAAATCCTTGTACGCATAACCCGCTTCGTCCAAATACCTTTTGATTTCCTGTTTCAGATCATATCCGCCGTGGTCGCTTCCTAATGCTATCATCTTCTCTTCCTCCTGTTTCTTCTCAATTATTATTTTAAAATTTTAAAGCGCTGTTCCATTTCTTCTATATATATTTATATATAATGTATCCTTACATCTGTGACAACGCATATAGCGCGTCCCTATACATATAACACGTGATGTCCCGCCGCCTTCAGCAGCCGGTTCATGATCGCCTGCCCGATCCCCTTGTCGGAAAATGCTTCCGAATAAATACAGGTCACATGCTCGTCGTCAAACCGCCGCAGGATCGCGTACAAATGTCTTGCAATCGCTTCCTCGTCCTTACGTGCTCCGACGCTTTCGATGCAGTCCGCCTGGTAAAGCGCTTTTGTTTCATCCGTACAGATCACGCCGACTTTTTCGCCAGCCTGCGCCTTTTCCCCGGCAAGTCTCGCAATCGTCTCCGTTACTTTTTTATGTTCTCCCGAAACGATCGTCAACGCCCCGCTCGGTGCATAGTGCCTGTATTTCATTCCCGGCGCTTTCGGAGCCTGTCCACAGTCTGCGTCCAGCAGCGTCCGGTCGATCTTCACATCTGTTTTCAGCGCGCTCTCCAGCATTTCCTGCGTAATATATCCCGGCCGCAGGATCGTCGGCACACCTTCGGTCAGATCAACAATCGTCGATTCCAGACCGATACCTACGCTCCCGCCGTCCAATATCATATCAATTTTTCCGTCAAGGTCTTCTTTTACATGCTCCGCCGTCGTGGGACTCGGTCTGCCCGACGTATTCGCGCTCGGCGCCGCGACATAGCCGCCGCCCGCTTCGATCAGCGCCAGCGCAATTTTATGTTCCGGCATACGCACAGCTACAGTCATAAGCCCGCCCGTCGTCTCCGGCGGCACGACGTCTGATTTTTTCAGAATCATTGTAAGCGGTCCCGGCCAGAATGCTTTCGCCAGTTTTTCCGCCTCCGGCGGGATCTCCGACGTAATCTTATATATATCTTCCCATTTACATATATGAACGATGAGCGGATTGTCAGACGGGCGTCCTTTCGCCGCATAAATCTTTTTGGAAGATTCTTTGCAGAGCGCATCTCCGCCAAGCCCGTACACAGTCTCTGTCGGGAACGCGACCAGACCGCCCTCCTTTAATATCCTGCCCGCTTCTTCTATAACGCATTTCTCCGTCGCCGCATCTGAAACAGCGGCAAATTTTGTCTTTTCCATTTGCAGTCTCCCTTAATTTTTAAGTATATCACAGTCCTGCTTTTGAGAAAAGCGGTTTTTGCCGGAAGCCGCTTAGCAACCGGCATATCATTTCCCTGCGTTCAGCGTCTGCATGATCCCCATGAAAACCGCCCATGCAACCTGCTCCTGATAATCTTCTTCCGCCAGCTTTGCCGCCTCTTCCCGATTGGAAAGAAAACCGCACTCTACAATAATGACCGGCGTCGATGTTTTTTTCAGCAGATAATAGCTTGCATTGGCTTTCGCCTCCCTGTGATTTTCGGGATCGAGCCTCCGCTTTAAGCTCTTCTGCATGATCTCCGCCGCCGTTTTGCTCTCGGGACTGTCCTTATAGTAAAATACCTGCGCTCCCTTCACATATTCTTCAGGATAACTGTTTTGATGGATGCTGACCGTTATTTCCGGCGCGGTCTCCTCTATCATTGCAATCCGCCGCTTCATGTCCTGCACTTTTTTATTTTCCGCGCCGCTGTCATACAGACCCTTTTCATCCTTCCTCGTCATGACAGTCTCTATTCCTTCCATCTCCAAAAACATTTTTACTTTTTGCGCGACCTGTAAATTGATATCCCTCTCCGCCGCTCCGTTTATCCCGATCTTGCCCGGATCGTCGCCGCCATGCCCGGCATCGATCACAACGCACGTTTTCTTAATCTCCGCCTGCCTGCTCGTCACAAAAAACGCCGTTTCCCTCACTGCGAGAAATCCCGTCACAATAAGCATCGCTCCCATTGCAAGATAAAGAAACGCTTCCTTCCATTTTTTCATATTCTCAAAATCCCGTTTTTTTACTATCTTATGAAACGAATGCATATTGTATGAGATAGGACGCCCCGTCTTTCCCATAAAGATTCGGGTATCAAAACCCATAAGCTAAAAAGGACCTGCCTTCTTTCAGACAAGTCCTTTGCTCTATCTCTTTCATTTATCCATGCAGATACCCGTCGATCACGTTCCAGACAGACGGACGTTCAAATCCGAGTTTCCACGCGCTCACGCCCGCGATCCCGTAATTTGCCATCACGTTCAGTTTTACCTGAATCGACTGCTCGTCCTCAAGCCATACCTGATATACCGCTCCGTCCTTCTCGAATTCCGCATAATTCTGACAGGTCGTATCGTCCCACTGCGCAGAAACGCCGTTATTTGCAAGGAACTGCTCCGCGGAATTCATACCGACCGCGTCGCTCGTTACCTGAGCGCCCTCCGTCTTCCAGATTCTCGTATAGAACGGTATGCCGTTAATGACCTTTTCCGCCGGCACTTCCTCCAGCGTACGCTCGATACCGGTCTCGACAAAGTCGATCGACGCCACGCTTCCCGCTTCCTCACTGCCGGACCAGTGCTCGTCATATCCCATAATAATGACATAATCGACAACCTCGCCCTGCTGCCTCCTGCCGTAATAATCGGTATTGCCGATCGGCACATAATTATCCACCGAAAGCACAATGCCGTTTGCGCGGCACGGGATCGAAAGCTCCCGCAGGAACTGTACGAAATGCCTGCCCGTTTCCGGCGTCAGCTGTTCAAAATCAATATTGATGCCGTCCATTCCGCAGGCTGCCGCCGCCTGAATCAGTCCGTCGATCAAATGCGCGCGTTTCGTCGTAGAAGACAGAACGCTGTAGGAATCGACCGCATCGCTGAAATTATCGACCAGTCCCCACACCTCCAAACCTTTCTGATGCGCCTGCGCAACGTATTCCGTCGAAGCGATGCTCGTGAAATTTCCCTCGTTATCGCTCAGTGAAAACCATGTCGGAGAGATCGTATTCATCCCTTCTGTCGCAGACGTCGCCTCCGACAGCGTCGCGTTGGCCGCCGCCGACGTCACCTGATGCCAGCCCATGCAGATTTTGTAATCTTTGGAAATATTTGTATAGACCGGTTCTTCATAATCCGTTACGGCGGTAAGCCGCTCCGTCCGGATATTGTTCAATCGCTTCTTTTCCACATAACCGATCACGGCCTTTGCCTTCACCTTGACCCATTTTTCCATTTCTTCTAAGACAACGACCTGCGTTCCGGCTTCCGCGTCGATCAAAATGTCGCTTTTAATACCGCCCTGATAACGGATCTGCGTATCTTTGCCAACGTCGGCAAGAATCTGTTCCTCCCACTGCGTATAGACCTGCATACGGTTCGGGTTCGTGAACGTTTCGTAAGAAAAGTTTGTGAATTTCTTCACATAGTCAACCGCCACATACAGCGTATCGCCCACATAACGCGAAATCACATATCCCGCATCCTGCCCTGATCCGTCCTGCGTAAAGACCGCGCTCCCGATCTCCGCGCGGATGATATCCGTCGGCGTCGTATACAGCAAAAGCCCTTCTCCGCTGTCCTCGTAAAAACGCTCGTTCAAATACTGATGCACCGTGCTGAGTGCAAAGTAATAAGTTCCATCTAATAAAAGCGCCTTGTCCTCCAGAATCTCATCCTGAAGCACGATCGCTGTTTCGTTCTCATCCTGCAGATCATAATATTCTTCCAGATCCGCCCTTTCTTTTGAATAGGAGTATTTTTCTACCAGCTTTACCCCTATGCTGCCCGCAACAATCACCAAAATAAGGACGATTGCTACCAGTGCCGGAATCACCTTTTTCATTCTTTTTCCTGCTCCTTTCCCAATCGTCCCCATTATACCAGACTATTTTAATACCGTCATTACCAATTTTGACGTTTTTTGTATTTTTATAGGGGATTCTGCTTCTGTCAGCGTAAAGGCTCCTCGATCCGTTTCCTTCATTTATCGCAGCTTCCCCATTCTGTCAGGTCTGCCTCACTCTGTCATAACGGAGCTGAATCAGCCTGCCGTCCTGACCAACCACATAATCCGGCATATAAACCGCCTCTTCATTTACATAGCATTGCCATGCCAATTCTGCGGCAGATACCTTTTTGCCGTCAAGATACAGGTCTGTGCCCTTTTGTGCAAGTCCTTCCAGATGTTCTCTCATATCATGCATCATATCATTCTGCAACACATAGACTCCCTCCTTTTTACGCAATTTGAAAATCCAGAGACAGGAAACTGATGTCATCACAGTAAATTGCTTAGGCATAGATGACGCGCGTGATATATTTTATTCCTTTGGATCTTCATGACATGATTGGTAAAAAATGGTACAAAAACAGTTCTGACGAGATGCGCGGACATGTATTACAACATAAAATAAAAGAAATACTACTTTGCAAACATTTGAATTATAACATTAAGAATATAGTTGGAAAATTTTGATGCCCTATGCAGACACATAAGCTTATAAGACTTCCTCATACTAATCAGCAGAGGTGCTGTTGATGAAACTTTCCGTTTCAGGACTTAATGTAAGACAGGCAGATAAGCCGCCCTCTGATACGACCGTTCCCACAGGTACAAAACTTAAATACACACTGCGAAACGGCAAACCGTCATGCCTCCTTCCAATACCGATTGTCCGAAAGCATCTCTGACGCTATTATAGCGTATGCCTTATTATAATACAAGGTTTTTTATAAATTTATGAAAATTTTATGAAAGTGTAAAATACTTCTATTGACTTGCACATTTAATGAGTATAAGATACATTTAACGCAGAAGTTTCCGCATATTATTGTGGTAATTTCAAGTCACAAACGACCTGTAATACAGTATCATATTTTTTAAGTAAGGATGTGATTCTATGAAAATTGAACGAGTAAACGATAATCAGATTCGTTGTACTCTGACAAAGGCAGATCTTGTCGATCGCGAGTTAAAGATCAGCGAACTGGCTTATGGTACCGAAAAAGCAAAAACTTTATTCCGTGATATGATGCAGCAGGCTTCCTTTGAGTGTGGTTTTGAAGCGGAAAATATTCCTTTGATGATAGAAGCGATTCCTTTGAATTCCGAGTGTATTGTCCTTATTATTACAAAGGTAGAAGACCCCGAAGAACTGGATACCCGTTTTTCCAAGTTTGCCCCTTCTGTCCATGACGAAGAAGACGACGGCATGGAAGACGGCGCAGACGGCTATCTGGAAGGCGCGGATGATGTTCTGGATCTGTTCAAGCGCATCCACGAAGGCAGATTCAAAGAAGCGCCCGCAGCAGTTTCAGACAGTACGCCGGAAGTTTCCGCTTCCCTTGCCGATCTGGTAAAAGACGGCAGCGATTCTGCTGTTTCCGCCGACGAATCCGATCTGGCAACCGTATTTTCTTTCTCGCACTTAAACGAGCTGGCGCGGCTGGCGCATGTTCTTAAGAATTATTATAACGCCTCTAATTCTTTATATAAGAATGAATCTACAGGCGGTTATTCCCTGATTCTTGCAAAAGGCAGCCACACTCCGGAAGAATTTAATAAGGTATGCAATATAACTTCCGAATATGGTACCCCGGAGAAATATTCCTCCGCAACGGAAGCTTATTTAAATGAGCACTGCGAGCTGTTCATCGATGGTAACGCCCTGCAGTCCCTGGCGCTTATTTAACAAATCAGACAATATGGGCAATAACGCAAAAAGAATCAGTTCCGCTGACAGAACTGATTCTTTTTTATGTTTCGTATTCCTGCTCCTACAGTGCATCGATCTGCTTCATAAGATCGTCAATATCCATTCCGTGAACCATTGCGGCTTCTTCCAACGTCTCGCCCTGTGCGGACGGACATCCAAGACAATGCATTCCCGCCGCCATCAAAACCGGGGCAACCTTAGGATTTGCCTGAAGAATCTCGCCGATTGTCATATCCTTTGTGATTCCTGCCATTTCTTATACCTCCTATGCATGTTTTTAAAAATCGCTTATTATTATAATACTTTAACCAGTTATTAGCAAGTTATCCACGTTTTTCACAAAAATTTATAATTTTTTCATATTTTTTATAGGTTTGTATACAAAAAAATACATGGCTGTCCTTGACGTTTGGATGCCTTAGCACTTATAATATTTTTACAAGGTTAACAGTTGTTTTATCTAAATAATTAATAGGAGGCTATTTCAAAATGAGACCAGAATGGAAAGATTTTGTAGGCGGAAAATGGGATTCTGAAGTCAATGTTCGTGACTTCATCCAGAAGAACTACA
>JAGARW010000169.1 GCA_017621975.1 Lachnospiraceae bacterium
ATTCCGGACGCAATCTGCCGCCTGATTGCCGGAAGCGGCAGTTCCACTCCCATCAGCGCCATCGTTTCCAGACGGGACAGCATATCCGCCGCGCTGTTCGCATGACCCGTTGAAAGAGAACCGTCATGTCCGGTATTCAGACATTGCAGCAGATCAAACGCTTCTCCGCCTCTCACCTCTCCGACAATCAGCCTGGTCGGACGCATACGCAGGCTTGTCCTGATTAAATCACGAATCGTAATTTCCCGGCATCCCTCCGCCGTTGCATTTCTCGTCTCAAGCCGTACCAGATTCGGCGCATTTCTGATTTGCAGTTCCGCGCTGTCTTCGATCGTAATGATTCTGTCCTCTTTCGGGATATATTCCGACAAAGCGTTCAGAAAAGTCGTTTTACCGGACCCGGTTCCTCCGCTGATCAAGATGTTATAACCTGCCTGCACAAGTATTTGCAGCCACTTCGCTGCCTCGCGCGGCAGGCTGCCGATCCGGACTAGTTTTTCCATATTGATCGGTTCCTTTGGGAAACGGCGTATCGTCATGACAGGACCGTCCAGAGCAAGCGGCGCCAGAACAACATTCACGCGGGAACCGTCCTCCAGCCTTGCGTCTACGATCGGCGACGCTTCATTCACAACGCGATTGCATTTTGATGCGATCTGCTGAATAATATCTTCAAGCTTTTCTTTGGAAGAAAAATGATTTTCCCATGCAAGCAGCCGTCCGTTTTTTTCAATGAAAATATGTTCCGGTCCGTTGATCATAATTTCCGTAATTTCACTGTCCTCAAAAATCTCCTGCAAAATATCGAGCTTACGGATCGCATAGAATAACTCCTTACCGAGCTTTTCCTTTTCCTGCAGGCTGATATATTGCCGACGACCGTACTCGTTCAGCGTCTCGCCGATCAACCGGCGAATCTCGCTTTCTTCCATTTCCCGCGAGTAATCGATTTTTTCATGAATCTGACGAAGCAGAAGTTCTTTATTCACCGCCATAAAATTCTTCCCTTACAAGCTTACCTACATAATCCGCTAAGTCGCTGTGCGTCAGCTCCAGCAGATTGAACGGAATATTACGGATCAGCGGCAGTCGGCACCGGCGCGTCTTTTTAAGAACGTCCTCATATTCTGTCCGTTCCAGCAATTTCTCATATTGCTGCAATTTTGACAGCGCCGCATCATCCTCCCGCACAAGCGTAAATACTTTTTCACACATACGAAGAATATCAAACAGTCCCTGCATATGCGCCGAAAGATCGAGTATCAGAAACTCATAGGACGTCAAACGCTCTATCTCCTGAAACAACGCGGTCCACTGCTGCGGCGTGATCCGCGCCAGATCCATAAAAGAAAAAACCGGCGGAACATAATCGAGTCTTTGAAGCGTCTGCGTCATTCCCTTCAGCTTATAGAAAAACGCTTCTCTCGCATTCGTCATATAATAAATCAAATCTGTCATATCCGTCATAAATTCCCGCTGCAGCCGTTTTTCCAGACCGGAAAAACTTTCAAAATTCAAATATAATACCTTATGCTTTTTTGCCAGTATTTCTCCCATCGTCATTGCAAAGGTCGTCTGCATGCATCGATGAATGGGGGTATACAGCCCGATCAGCCGAAGCCTGCCGCACTGTGCATTTCCCGGAAGCGGAATGCCGGCGGGCATCATGTCCCCTTCCGCACAGTAGTACATCACTTCCCGCAGAACATTCTCACATGGCTGATATTTATAAATATTGCATACCTCCGTTTCCTTCTTTTCTTCTTCGCTTAAAACGATCACGCCGCCTTTCACAATTTCCCTTAAAGACAGTTCATAATCATTTTCCGATATGAGAAGAACCGCTACCTCTTCTTCTTCACAAAATTGACGCAGCTTATCCACAGAGCTAAACGCCGCCGCTTCAAACGGATAGTCCTTCTTTTTGCCGACATACTCGCAAAAACGTCTTGTATACTCCGCTTCCGCGTCGCATACGGCAAGAATTTTTTTCTTCAAATACATCCCTCCTTATACAGAACGATTAGGATACCGCCCAGAATCGGGCATGACATGGGAATTTTGCTTTTCCGTCCCCCGCCTTTTAAAAGCAGGATGACCGACGGAACCAAGGCAAGATAAAGTCCATAGATAAATGCAAGGAGCGCCAGACGCCACGATAAAAATACCGCCGTCACACCAAGTAATTTAAGATCGCCCGCGCCCAAAGCCTGAAACAGATACAACGGAAATAAAATAAGAAGTATAAAACCTGCATGAAAAAAAGAGCTTATGATACTTTGAGATCCATTTTGTCTGAATTGATAAAGAAACGCACTGATCAGTGCTATAAAAATAAGCAGATTGGAAATCCTTTTTTTATGACAGTCTTCCCAAACGGCAAGACCGAAGAATAATAAAAGACTTACAATGCTTTTCACCTCCTTTGCTTTCAGTCGGTGTGATTGTAAGTCGAATTATATAGATAGATTGCATAAATGTCTATTGGCAATATGTTACAAAAATTTAAAAATGTGAATGCCGTAAAGCAGCAAAACCCCCGGTAATCCAAGGATTGCGGATGTCAAAACCGTCCACAAATTAATTCCAACCATTGCAGCAAAATTTTGCGCCGCCAGTATTTCATTGACAAGAACGATCGAAAGCGCTCCTGTAATACCCCGAAGTAGAAAATTCAGTAAAAATTCAGCGTGTCTCCTTAAGGAAATGACACAAAGAATCACAACGCACATAACAACGATCATAACCGCGCCAAATCCATAATCCATTCCAAGGCTTCCTTCTTCCTGTCCCCTTCTTAGTTCCATCCTATTCAGAAAAGTTTTCCAATATTCCATGAATAAATTACCAGTGTAAGCCCATACTCTATAGAAAGGCAATATCTTATATTATCTTGGAATGGAGAAAAATATGAAATCCTATTTCAGCCACAGTGTTCCCTCCGGAAAGGAAGACAACAGTCTTTTAAGCGATATTGAAAAAACCCGCTGCGCCCTCGAAACCGCATATATGGGCTTCGACAACGCAACGGATCCTGATCTCATCGACTGCTATATTTATGAAATGAACGCTGTCCAAAAACGCTATAAATATCTGCTTCAGGAAGCCGCAAGGCGCAATGCCGCCATGCAGGACTCCGCTACGCTGGATTCCAAAGAAGAACACTCATACGAGGAAGCCTCTGTTCCCCTCGTGAACCAGACTTTCCGTGAGTTTCCCTTTTCCATAAGTTAGACCGGCATATACCGTCTGCGCATGTTCCATAACCGGACCGGAATTATCTTCCTTGCTGATTTCACGATAAGCTTCCGCCAGTCTGCTCATAATCTTCCGGCATTCGACAAGGGGCGCATCGCTGCCGCGGACGTCCGCGGCGGCCATTTGTTTATTCACATAAACATAAAGCCGAAGTAATTGATACGAAATCTCATACTCAAAATCAAGCGAATTCATCAGCTCGTTAATGCAGCCTCTCGCTTTGCGGATCGCCTCACGGAATTCCATCCGGTCGTCTTCCGCCGCAAACGCATCCTCCAGATAAGTCAGATACATTTCGTATAAAATAACGATCAAACCGCTTTTATTTGCCTGTGTGATACGCATTGTAAAATTTTTCTTTGCTTCGTCCGTCATTCTTTTTCCCTTTAAACAAATCTGTTTACTGCAGCAGCTGCAATACTTGAGACGGTCTCTCGTTTGCCTGTGCAAGCATAGAAGTGCCCGCCTGACTCAATACCTGATTCGTTGTATACTCCGTCATTTCCTCCGCCATATCGACATCCATAATTCTGGAATATGCTGCCGTCATATTTTCTTCCGTAATATCCAGACTGGAAATCGAATGCTCCAGGCGGTTCTGATAAGCGCCCAGACGGGAACGAATCGATGAAACAATATCGATCGCGTCGGATACCCTGTCGATGGAAGCCTTTGCCTCATCCTTTGTCGATACGTCCAAATCCTTGATTCCAAGCGTTTTCGGGGATACGGTCGGAATGCGGATATCAAGCGTCTGTCCCTCGTTAGAGCCGATCTGTACCGTCATAGCGCCGATTCCTGTCAGATCGACGAGAAACGTTCCGTTTACCGGAGCTCCGAGCGTTTCCAGATCGACGTCAAGCGTTAAAGAAAAGCTGCCGTCTCCTTTGATCGTTACAGTATGCCCGTCGTCTGCAATCGACATGATCTGATTGTCTACCGTTTCCTGATCGACAGTCCTGTCGTGCACCTGCGTCTTCCCCGTCGCATCCGGCGTATTGACTGTCAGAGATTTGATATATTTTTCGCCGTCAGCGTCGACGTCCGTTTCGATCGACAGTTCATAATAACCGATCGCCGCCTCGTCGGAATACGATTCTACCTTAACCGCGGAAGTATTAAATGCCTGATCTTTCGTCGATGTTTCTACATATCCTTTCAAGTCGAATGTGCCGTCCAAAAGCACGCTGCCGTTAAATTCCGTTGAATTTGCGATACGGCTCACTTCATCGACCAACTGATCTACTTCTTCCTGCACCGTCTGCCTGTCGCTATCCGACATCGTGCCGTTTGCAGATTTGATACTCAGTTCATTCAGACGCTGAAGCATATCATGTACTTCCGTCAATGCGCCCTCCGCCGTTTCAATCACGGAAACGCCGTCGCTCGCGTTCTGACTCGCTCTTGACAGTCCGCGGATCTGCGCATGCATTCTCTTGGAAAGCGCGATGCCGGACGGATTATCCTTCGCATGGTTGATCTTATATCCTGAGGATAATTTTTCCGTCGAATCCGACAGCAGATTCTCAGACCGTGCTAAACAGTCGTTTGTAATAATTGCCGATATATTATAGTTGATTCTCATAATGGAAACCCCTTTCTGCCTGCTGATGTATTGTGCCGACCACCGCTTTTGCCACCCGGTAAAGCGTCTTTGTAGATACCTGCGTCTTCTCCGCTTCCGGTTCTTCGAATGAAAAGCCCGTCTGAACATTCTTTCCGACAGCGGTATTCATATCGTCCGCCGCAAAGCCCATTTTCCTAAGACGCCGCGCAATTTCTTCCTTTATTGTATCAAGCCGCTCCCTGCTTCCCTCTTCGGAACCGACCAAAAATCCCTTTACCTGCTCTTGCGTCACAGAAAGCTTTACACGAAGCTTTCCATACCGCTCCGTATCCATCGAAGCCTCTACCACGCCCTGCTCTTTGCCGGAATGGACGATCTGTAAATGAAGAGCGATCACGGAATCTTCTGTCATAACAGGAATCTCATACCGCTCGGTATCCGCCAGCTTTGCCGCAAAAGAAATCTGCTTATAGACAAGTCCCATTTCTCTGACGTCAAGAGAAGTAACGTTTTCTCTTCCAAAAACGGCATTCTCCGCAATCTGCCGCTGCGCTTCTGTCAGAGAACGATACGCCTTGCCCGCATCTTCCCTGCTGTCGAAACGCTCCATAAGCTCTGCGGCCTGACCTCTCAGTTTTTCGCCGCTATTTGTTATATCGGCATATTCTTTAATTTTCTTAAATGCTTTATTGCCGTCTTTTTGATATTCCTGCGCCGCTTGTATATTTTCCGGCGTAACGCTCTCTCCCAGACGCTTTAACAATTCTTCGCCGTTTTCCGAAAAGCGCTGGGACTGCCGGAACGCCTCGACCTGCATTCTCCGGTAATCTGCGTCAAGCGTATTTTCTGCCTGCGCCCCCCTCAGCGCTTCTGTAAACCGTTCGAGATCAGTTTCCTCGCCAATCGTATTCCCTATCTGTACGAGCTTATCGGCGTCCAGATTCTCGTATGCCTCCCGCGCAAGCCGCCTGTAATAACTCGTCTTCGGATCGCCTTGATCTGCCGCACCCGCTTCGGCTGCCGCGCCGCCATCCGTCTTGTCTGCAAACGCCGCATTGATCTGTGCGTCGATTGCCGTACCGCCCGCTTTCACTTCCCGCACAGTTCCAAAGTCATCGTCAATCGCCGCGTCAACTCGCTTCGCGCGGGACGTCCGCACCGCTGACAGCAGATTGCGGAAAGAAAGCTCCGCCCCTTCGTTTATCAGAGCGCCGATCACCGCGCCGTCCGACTTTTCAATCTGACGCAGCAATCTGTAAATACCGATATAAGACTGCTTTTCTTCTTCTGTGATCTCTTTTTTCTGCTCTAATTTATATAAAAATCTACCGTATTTCTCCTGATCCGCTTCCGCGTCCTGCTGGCCGCTCAAATAATCGTCCAGTTCGGCAATATTCATCTGCATCGGATTTTCTCCGTCGCGGATCATCTTCAGCGCGGCCGCGGGAGTCAGCTTATGTAAGGCGCAGCGCAGCGCCTGATCTGCCTCCTTGACCGTCTGAATATTTTCCGACGTAATTTCCATCCTATTATAACCGAGGATACGGACAGCCCGCTGATTGTCTTCCGTCGCCGGAAGATCAAGCTCGCCAAGCAAAACTTCCGCGTTTCGGAACGCCTTTTTGATCGAATCGCCCATATCGGCGCGGGGAGCCGTCTGGAACGTCTCATAGCTTTCATTTGCTTTCCGGTAAGCGGCAGCAAGGAAATCCGCCGTTTCCCTGACATGAGACAACGTAAAATCTTCGCCGGAAAACAACGTTCTGCCGACAACGGACAACGGCATCTGCGGAATTTCCCTGACAGTCTGCACGGTTTCCGCATAAAGCGCCGCACGGTCTGTATTTTCCTGCGCGTCTTTTCCACAAAACAATATTTCATTCTGCCTGTTTTCCACATTTTTTAACGCTTCTACAAGCTGTTCCAATTCGCTCGTTTCGATCGCATAACCGCTTTTCAAAAGCTCTCTGTTCGCGCTTATCGTCATTTGCAGGCGAATCTCTTCAAGCTGCCTGCGTGCCGTAATATTTTCTGACGCCGCGCCGGCTGTCCCATGATCAAGCCTCTCCTGCGCTTCATAAAGTCTTTGCAGCGTCAGCGGTTTCCCGGA
>JAGARW010000170.1 GCA_017621975.1 Lachnospiraceae bacterium
CATATTCTGCACCGATTGGGGATTGCCCAAGTGAATGTTTAGACGAAATTGAACCAGACATTTCGGAGTTTGGCAAAACTGTATTCCTCACACAAGCCGAAGCCGAGCAAAAGTTAGAGGAATTATCCAGCTAAACTGAAATTTGGAGAAGGACCAGATGCGGAAGCTGAAAGAGATCAGGAGGAGGTTTGATGTGAACACATGCTCCGAAGAATGTAACAGGAAAATACCCATATTAGGTACATAAAGGAGACAGGCAAATGAGCTTTGATATCAGCAATTTTTTAAACGAGGAAAGCAAGAAAGAAATAAAAAGCAATTGGAAACCAGTTAGACTGAGCGTACACAAGCTGAGACCGGCAGCAGGTAAAGAAAATTTTTACCACATGGACGATCGGGAAATAGAGGAAACTGCCCGCACAATCGAATTAGTGGGAATACAGCAATATCCGGTTGTAAAACCTGTTGAGGGCACAGACGAATATGAGATTATTGCTGGACACAAAAGGCGGCTTGCAGTTTTAAAGTTAATCGCAGAGGGCAAAACAGAATATGAAATGATACCATGCAAGATTGAAAACGCAGCAGACAGCATAAAAAACCGTTTAATCTTAATCTTTACAAATTCCACACAGAGAGAAAGAACCGATTACGAGAAAATGCAGGAAATAAAAGAGGTTCGGCAGTTGTTAGAGGAATGGCAGAAAAACAACGAGTTATCGGGCAAGCTGCAAAACATCATTGCCGAGATTTTAGGCACCAACAAAACCAAAGTAGGTACATTGGAACACATAGACGGCAAGTTAATAGAACCGTTTAAAGAAGAATTTGCAGAGGGAAAGATTAGCACCCATGCGGCAAACGAGATAGCCGGATTAGATGAGGTGGCGCAGCAGGCATTATATAAAACTTACAAGGAAACTGGATCATTAACTGCCAAAGATGCAAGAGCGATTAAGGAACCGGACAAGCAGCAGAAGGCACCCAAAGAGCCACCAAAAGAGGCAGAGGCGAAAGAAACCACGAAGAAACCGGAAACGCCCCAAAATGAGGCGCAGGACGAGCCACAGCCGCAATTTATGAACGAACCGGAAACTAAAGTAACATATAATCAGCCGCTACCGGACACCACGGACCGCCAATCACTCATAATTAACGGCAGAATTAACCGATACAAGGAATTTAACGGCATGACGGTTAATTATTTTATGGGCGCGGTTATCGGTTCCGATCTATTCGATACGCAATTTTGGGAAGGCTGGAAAGAAAACACCGGCGCAAAATGGGAATACATAGCAGATTACGCCGGAACAACAGCCACATACACCGTACAGACTGATACAACCGAAAAATGCACAGCGGTATTAACAAATGAGGGATTAGAAGTCACAAGAGAGGCAGCAGGGCAGCAGGCGTTATTATTGTATGATGATCTGGCAGAACTTATAGACATTATGATCTATACAAAAATAATTGAGATTACGACCATAGAAAGCGACCTAAAGTATTGGGCGAACAGAACCGCTAAAGAGTTGGTTTCGTTTAGCAGTTACTTGACGGAAAACGAAATCTATGTATTGCAGGATCTTATGATGCGCTGCAAGGAAAGGGCGGGTAAATAATGGGTAGACCACTTATTTTTGTAAATATGGATAATGCGCCTAAATTTTGTGATAACCGGTGCAATAACACAAACTGCAAAAAGCATATTAGCAAATTGGCAGGATATTACGGCGGCGCGGTAATAAGCAAATTAAGAGATACACCGGATTGCGAAGGGTATATCTCAAAATGGAAACAGTCGCACGCAGAGATTAAGCAAATTAAAAAAGATAAGAGAGAGGCGAGGATCGCGGAATGACAGACAGGGAAAAAGAGATTGTAAGAAAACTTAATCATTCGCTTTACACGGTGGAATTTTTGGAAGAATGGATTGCACGAAATGATAATGTTTTTGTGAATGCACCGGCAGCATTGCAGGCAATGGGCGCGAAAGGTTTTTATGAGGCAGTTAAGGCAATGGCAGAAAGCGAACAGCAGCACCAGAGCATGACGGGGCGCGAGGCGGTGCGGAAAATAATTTGTTTTTTATGGGAATTGAAAATAAGAATAAAGATAATGCCGCAGACAGAATTTGTAAAGATGTTAAATGAATTAACCGCAGAACAAAAAATATACGCAATCTATTTTAGATTGTTTTAGGAGGCAGAGAGTGTGAACGAAGAACAGAAAAAGGCGTTTATAGACAGTGGACGGCAGGCGGCGTATCTGTATAATGGCGCATTTGAAGTATTTAAAAACAGTAAGCAGGCAGAAAGAATAGTTTTCTTGTTTTTTTCGGCTTTAGTGTTCGGAAAAGATCAAACGGTATCAATGTTGTTTAATACGTTTGGAGCTCAGAAGTAAGGAGGCGCAATCATGGCAAAAGGGTTAAAATTGAATAGAGAGCAGTATAAAAGGGTTAAACGCATGGATCATAAGCAAATGGAAGATTTCATTTGCAATATGTACAACGAGGGTTACACGGACGGAAAAGAGGCAGCAGAACCAAGGATAAAGCCCTCCGATATTGCATCGGTTCTGATTGAGATTAAGGGCGTAGGCACCAAGAAAGCCGCCGAGATTATGGCAGCAGTAAACAAATTATATGAAAAGGGCGCACAATGATGTTATATGAGCAGGTAGCAACGTGTAAAGCATTAGAGGAAGCAATTACAGGTTAAGTGTATTATGTGACAAAATGGGATATGGGGCAGACAGCTTTATTTATTTTAACACGGGAATTTACAAAAAGATGTTTTAAAGAAAGTGAGGTTTTACATGAACAAAAGGCAAAGTAAAAAACAGTTTAAAAAGCGTTTTGGTTTTAACCCGCCGCGCAATATTTCCATTCATAGGGCTACACAGATTATGAAAAATAGAGAAAATATCATTGCAGCTTTTGAAAGAATGAAAAAAGCGATATTAGACTTGTGGGAACAGGTAAAGAAATCGGCGTTAGAATTGGTAGAGGCGTTAAAAAATTTCCAAACAAAAGTATTATTGCAGCAGCGGCAGCAGGAAAGCGAGGTAATGAGGATTGAAAGCAATATTAACATATCAAACCATGATAGGCGGTAAAGCAAAAGAAGAAACAAGGCTATTTGACACAGAAAAGGCAAAGAAAATTTGCGGAATAAAAAATGGTTTTGGATATGAGGCAAAAGAGATCTACATAACAAAAAAAGGTGTAGTATTCATATACGATGTAACAGACAAAAAAATAACGATACCGGATCAAAAGGACATTAAAAGAAAAATCGGCGAAAATGAGCCGGAAAAATATATTGAATTTTTCGGAGAAGTGGAGGAAGGATAACAATGGCAGTAACAAAGGAAATTAAAGAAACAATAGCAGTAACCATAGACGAAGTATTTAAGAAAATGAATAGTATTTCGTGGTTGGAACGCCAAAAGGCAATGAAGGACGAGACATTTAAGAATACAGAAAAGATATTATACTGCTTTAATGTCCTAAAAGAACACGTTGCAGACGAGGAGGCATATTTAGGCATGATCGGCAAAAAGAAAAGCGGCAGCGTGGTTAGATACTCAAAAAACAAGGTGGAAAAGCCGGACGAGGATCAATTACTGGAGGATCGCCTTGCATCATACTGGCGCAGTAAAAACGATGTGGAGCGCATAGAAAAGGCATTGAAAAAGATTGAGGGCAAAAAGGGCTATGAGGTTATACAGATGCGGTATTTGCAGCGTAAGAAGATAACCGAGAACGGAAAGCAGACGGAGGAAGTTTACACGTTTGAGGAAATAGCGGATATTTTGAGCGGGCAGCAGGGATATAATGATAATTTGAACGAAAAGACCGTAAGAAATTATAAAAACGCGCTTGTGCGCGATATGGCAATTTTTTTGTTTGGATCCGATGCAGTATAGCATGAGGGGGAAAAGCGCGTATTTACGGCACATACAAGGAAAAAGAGGGGTTGACAATGCGCCCGATTTGCCGCCCTTCACAAGTCTGTTTAACTATGTTATAATTTTTACAATTTCAAAACTATGCAGATTAAAGCGCGGCGGTTTCCGTTTGGGATCATGCCGCGCTATTTCTATATACGGAGGCGTGTGCACATGGGATTGATGAAGTATTGCAATAGATCCGGCTGCAATCGTTTAGTGCCGCAGGGCGTTAAGTATTGCGCGGCGCATACGATAGGAAAGACGGCAGAGAACAGAGAACGCCACAAAGAATATGATGCACATTGCCGGAACAAAAAGGCGAAAGAGTTTTACAATAGTGCAGAGTGGAAAGCTGCAAGGGCTAGAGCAATGGCGAGAGATACCGGCATAGATATTTATTTATATATCACAGAGGGCAGGATCGTACCGGCTGACACAGTGCATCACATTGTAGAGTTAATGGAGGACTATTCCAAGCGTTGCGATATAGATAACCTTATAAGCATATCAGAGGCAACACATAGCATGATAAGCAAGGCATACAAGGACGCTGCAAGGAAGGCAGCGATGCAGCAGACACTAAGGGAGTGCATAAGAGAGTACAAACGGAGGCTTGCGGAGTAGGGGGTGCGAAAAAGTTTTAAGGCATTTTCCTCAAGACCGCAGCCCCCCTAAATTTCCGCAAAAACTCCCTAAATGAACATTTTTCGGAAAGGGGGTTGCATTGCATGGCAAGACCAAGAGAACCGATCGACTTGATCGCCGCCAAAGGGCGAAAACACTTGACGATCGAGGAATATAACGAGCGCAAGCAGGCAGAGGTTACGGCACCGGCAGACAATATAAAACCGCCTTCTTTTTTATCAAAAAAAGAGCGTGAAAAATTCGAGGAACTGGCAAAACAGTTGATCGAATTAAAAATCATGTCAAATTTGGATTGCGATGTACTGGCAAGATACATAAAGGCAGAAACGGAGTATATCAAAGTTACAAAGCAGATACAGAAAATAAAATTTTTGCCGGATAAGAAAAGCATGGTTACAGAAGATGCGCAGCTTGCGGAACAATACGCGCAATACAATTATCTTTCCAAAATTCAAAATAGGCTTATGAAAGCCTGCAATGAGAACGCAAGGGAATTAGGCTTGACGATTTCAAGCAGGTGTAAATTAGTGATACCGAAAGAAAAAGACGAAAAGCCCGAAAACAAGTTTATGAAACACACGAAACGCGCGTAGGTGCATGAGCAGGGTATTAAAGACAACGGATCGCGTATCACTGTTTGCAGAAAAGAACCTAAAAAATAAAAAAGAGTTTGGAGAAGATGCGCGGCTTGCGTTTAAACGGCATTTAAACGATCTGAAAAGATCAGAAAAAAACGATCCGGCTTTTCCGTATGTTTTCATACCGGAAAATGCAGAGGATATAATAGAACTTGCGAACAAATTAACGATTGCAGAGGGCGAGGGGGATCAGGAATTTACCTGCGCCGGTTTCCAAGAGTTTATTTTAGGTTCGCTTTTTGGCTGGGTGCATAAGGAAACCGGAAAACGCCGGTTTACTGACAGCTATGTGCAGGTGGCGCGGCAGCAGGGCAAAAGCGTTTTAAATGCTATTTTGGGTATCAAGTGCAGTAATTTTGATAATTACAATTACGGTCAAATTTACTGTACGGCGACAAAATCAGATCAAGCGCGGATTGTCTTAAATGAGATTTCAAAATTCATAAATGCCGATGCAGACCTGCAGGAACTGTTTGACATAAAGGATTACAAAAGCGAGATAACCGGAAAAATAACAAATACGGTTATTCGCGCGTTGGGGAGAGATACAAAGTCAATAGACGGTTTCAGACCGTATTTAGGCATTGTAGACGAATACCACGCGCACAAGGATAACCAGATGTATAAGCTGTTAAAAGGCGGTACAAGGAAGTTAAAACAATCGCTTATTTCGGTTATCACAACGGCGGGTTTCAATCTGAACGCGCCCTGCTATGAGTTATTCAAGTATTGCCGCCGAGTGTTGAGGGGAATTGACACAAACGAGCGGCAATTTGTTTATATAGCCCAAATGGACGAAAAAGACAACATTTGGGATCCGAAAAACTGGATCAAGTGCTGCCCGCTGACCGGACACGATCCGGAATTGGTTTCGCAGATGCAGGAAGATGCAAAGAAAGCTAAATCAATGGGCGGCGAGGAATTACGCGATTTTATGACAAAATCGCTAAATATTTGGGTAACAAACGCGGAAACCGCATTTATTAATTTGGCAGAATGGGAGAAATGCGCATGCAAAAAAACGCTTGAAGATTTCAGAGGCAAAAAAGCAACATGCGGTTTGGATTTGTCAAGCGGCGGCGATCTTACATCGCTTGTTTTGGAATTTCCCTATGAGGACGAAGAGACCGGCGACAAGAAATATTATATTTATTCCCATTCATTCATACCAAAGCAGCGTATGCAGGAACACATGGATCAAGAGGACAACGCGCCGTATGTAATTTGGCAGCAGGAAGGGCTGCTCACAGTAACAACGGCAGCGGCTGGCATAAAGACAGATTACAAAACAATTTTAGCGCACCTGCACACATTGGTTGACACATATGAGATAGATTTAACGGCGATTGCATACGATCCGCATAATGCAAGCGCGTTTTTACTGGACCTCGAAGATTTTGGCTGTGATCTGATAGAGATTAAGCAGAGCGCAAGGAGCCTAAACGACGCAACCGTAGATTTCCAATTAGAGGTAAAAGCGCACAATATAGAGTATGACGAGCGCAACAAACTATTAACAAGGTCCATGAATGACGCTATTTTGTCCGAGCCGAACAGTTTCGGCGAAATAAAAATAGATAAGATGCTGCAGAAAAACAGAATAGATCCATGCGATGCGGTTATATGCGCCCACAAGGTAGGAATGGGGATAGAGGTTGAAGAAATAACAACCGATCAGAGCGTGGATGCGTATCTGAAAATGTTTGAGAAGGAGGCGGCAGAAGGCAGCAAATGAGGATATTTGACAAAGTCAGAGAGTTTTTTAATAAAACGATAAGACCGGCAGCAGGCGCAGATGATGAACGGCTGTTAGAATGGCTGGGGATATCGGGAACACCTAAAAAGGTTTTAGGGGAAGTGACCTATTTTACCTGCCTTAAAATGCTGTCTGAAACATTGGGAAAAATGCCAATCAAATTTTATCAGCAGACAGACCGGGGGATCGAGGAGGCGGCGAGCAATGCGGCGTACAGATTATTAAAAACACGCCCTAACCCACAAATGACTCCTACAACATTTTGGGGAACGGTTGAAAACAACCGTAACCATTATGGAAACGCTTATGTATGGATCCAAAGGGAATTTAAACGGAAAAAGTACGGCGGCGACATAGAAATAAAAAACTTATGGATCATGCCTTCAAGCGATACAACCGTAATAGTTGATGATAAGGGCGTATTCGGTGCCGCAGGTGATATTTATTATTGGTATACGGACAAATACAGCGGCGAAAGCTATTGTTTTCCGTCAAGTGATGTAATGCACTTTAAAACATCAATGTCATTTGACGGTTTGACCGGCGCACCGGTGCGGGATATTTTAAAGGCAACCATAGAGGGAGGCTTAGAAAGCCAAAACTTTATGAATAACCTTTACAAAGGCGGCTTGACAGCGAGGGCGGCGTTGCAGTATACCGGCGATTTATCCCCGAAACTGGAAAAACAGTTGATTGCAAAATTGGAAGAATATGCCAACGGCGCAAACAATGCAGGCAAATTTATCCCGATCCCAATCGGCATGAAGTTAGAGCCGCTTAACATTAAACTGACAGACAGCCAATTTTTTGAGTTGAAAAAGTACAGCGCGTTGCAGATTGCAGGCGCGTTTGGCATCAAGCCGAACCAAATAAACGATTACGAGAAAAGCAGCTATGCAAACAGCGAAATGCAAAACATTTCTTTTTATATTGATACAGAATTATATATTTTAAAGCAGTATGAGGAGGAAATAAACTATAAGTTGTTGGAGCTGGGCGAAACAGCAGAGGGAAAGCATTTTAAATTTAATGAAAATGTTATTTTGCGTACCGATGCAAAAAGCCAAGCAACAATTTTAACCGGATATGTGCAGAATGGCATATACACGCCAAATGAGGCAAGATCGCTAATGAATAAGCCGAGAAAAGAGGGCGGCGATGATCTGATATGCAATGGAAATTATATAAAAGTTGCAGACATTAGCAAAGACCAAGAGGAAGGAGGCGGCGAAGGTGGCGAAAATTTTAAAATTACAAAAGAAAGACAAAAACAACCGTTATAGGGAAGTTGGCAGCATCGAGATCCGTAACGAAACAGAAATGGCGGCGGATATTTACTTTTTCGGGGATATTAACAGCGAGAGTTTAGGAGAATGGCAAAAGTATTACCCCGAAGATAAAGCCCCGAAAGATGTGCAGGACTTTTTGGATCAGCTTGACGGCGTTTCAAAAATCAATGTGCATATCAACAGCGGCGGCGGTTCAGTATTTGGCGGTATCGCTATTTACAATATCTTAAAACGGCACAACGCGGAAATAACCGTATATGTGGAGGGACTTGCGGCGAGCATCGCTAGCGTAATAGCAATGGCAGGCGATAAAATTATTATACCAGCAAATGCGCAGATGATGATACATAAGCCGAGCAGCATTGCATGGGGCAACGCGGACGATATGCGTAAGGAGGCAGACATTTTAGACGGCTGCCAAAAAGTTATTTTAAACACCTATATGCAGCACGCAAAAGAGGGTGTAACACCGGAACAAATAAACGCGCTGATTGATGCAGAAACGTGGAAAAACGGCGAGGAATGGCAGGAATACTTCGATATTGAGGTAGCGGAAAAGAGCAGTGCAGCAGCCTGCGCAAGTGACTATTTTGACCAGTACAACAACCTGCCGGAAAAGCTGAAAGCGGATCATGAGCCGCAGGAGGTTGATATTGACAGTATAGCCGATGCACTGGCAAAAAGGATTGAAAAAACAATCAAAGAAAGCTGCATACCGGCAGCAGCCGAGGACAAAGAAAAAAAGATAGCAGCAATTTTGGAGGATTTAGATATTATCTAAGTCTTTTTTTAATGCAAAATTAAGGAGGCATAAATACAATGAATGAAGAATTAAAGAAACTGTTAGACAGCATCAAAGCGAAAAAGCAGGAAGTGCGGGATTTTTGCAAGGCAGGCAGGATTGAAGATGCAGCAAAAGCAAAGGACGAGTTGAAAGACCTGCAGGCACAGTTTGATTTACTCTATGATTTGGAGCAGGACAAACTGGATGATATGCAGCATCAGGCAGCAGCCGGAACTGCAAAAAAGGTTGTGGATCAGACAAAGAAGATCATGGGCGCGTTTGTAAACGCAATCAAGGCAGCAGTAGGCAAGGGAGATTTGTCGGAAGACGATAAAGAGATACTTAATTCCATGAATGAGGGAAAGGACGAGGACGGCGGCTTGACAGTGCCAAAGGACATTAGAACAGCCGTAAAGGAATTAAGAAGATCGGAGGACGCGTTGGAAACATTGGTGAATGTTGAACGTGTAAGCACATTAAGCGGAAGCAGAGTTGTTGAGCGTTACGCAGATCAGACACCATTTGACAATGTAGACGAGGCAGCAGAGTTTCCGGAGGTTTCAACTCCTCAGTTTGAAAAGATTGATTACAAGGTAAAGAAAAAAGGCGGCATCTTAAAGGCTACGCAGGAATTATTGAGCGATAGCGATGAAAACATCATCGGTTATCTGAAAAGGTGGATCGCAAAGAAGGCAAAGGCAACAAGAAACTTTATGATTATTGCCAAAATCCGCGAGATTACCAAAGATGCGGAGGTGCCGGTTGAGGGATTGGACGATCTGAAAAGAATTTTCAATATCCTGCTTGATCCGGCAATCGCTTTAGGCGCGTGCGTGGTTACTAATCAGGACGGCTATAACTGGCTTGACACCTTAAAGGATAAAGACAGCAGGTACATTATGCAGCCGGATCCTACAAAGCCTATGAGTACGCTGTTATTTGGCAAATATCCGGTAAAAAAGGTAAGCAATAAGACGCTGCCGAGTACGGCGGCAGAGGGCGGTTATAAGGTGCCGATCGTGTGCGGTGATCTGAAAGAGGCAATCACGATTTTCGACCGCGAAACACTGACAATCGACATTTCGAGCACCGCAGGCAAGTTGTGGGAAACCGATCAGACCGGTATTAAGGTGCGCGAGCGTTTGGATATTCAGAGCGTGGACGAGGAGGCGATCGTTATGGCAGAACATTTTATTGCATCGGACGGTGGGGCAGCAGGTCGAGACGATGAAAACACAACATACACAGAAAGTCAGTTAAATGCAATGACAAAGGCTGACATTTTAGCATTAGGCACCCAATTAGGGTACACTATGACAACAACCGAGACAAATACAAAAGATAAAATTGTAACCGATTTCATGGCACAGCAGGCAACAGCACAGGACAACTAATAACAATATAGGCGGCAGGGTAACACTTGCCGCCGTATAAGGCGGTGTATGTATGATTATCACGCTAAAAGAGGTTAAAGAGTATGCGAGGATTGATATTGACGAGGACGATCAGTTATTGCAAAGGCTCATAACAGCAGCAGAGGAATATTTAAAGAACGCAACCGGCAAAGAGTACCCCGAAACAGACGAAAACGGAAATCCAGTCAGGTACGAACTTGAAAAGATATATCTGCAGCTGCTTA
>JAGARW010000171.1 GCA_017621975.1 Lachnospiraceae bacterium
CGCATATTCCCTGACACGCTCCGCCGCTAAAAGCTCTGCAATCCGCCGGGCGTTTCGATCCGGCGCCTTCCTCATACAAGGCGCGTCCGTCAGGCTCTCCTGTCCGTTTTTCGCCGCATCCGTCAGACGCCCCCCTCCGGCTTCTGTCTCAGCCGCGTCCGTCAGTTTCCGAAAAATCGCATTCTCGCGTTCCTGCTCCCACAGCAGAAACTGCTTGAGCACAGGATGCCTGCACTCAAGCAGATACCTGCCGTACCGGTCGAACGCCTGCAGACGCAAAGCATCCTCTTCATCCGCTTCGTCCAGACTTCGCGTCCTTTCTGCGCCCTCTCCAACTTCCGCTGTATCTGCTACGCTCCGACTGCGCGTCCCGTTATCTGCCTCTTCGTCCCCGGCGCATTGTGACACGACTGTCACTTTCATCATCGGATAATATTTACCGTCCTCGTATACCATATCTTCCTGCACGACGCGGTATCCTTCTTCCCGCAGAAATACGCGCACAAGCGCGATGTCCGACTGCGGCTGCAGGATCAGCTCCTTCATGGAACGGACCACCGTCCGCCCCCTTGTCAGTATTTTTATGACAAGCCTGCCGCCCATGCCCGCCAGTATGAGCGCGTCCGCTTCTCCCGCTTTCAGAGCCGAAACGCCGTCGGAAAGACGCGTTTCTATGTACTGCTCCAGACCAAAGGCTTTGATATTCTCTCTTGCGCACGAAAGCGGTCCCTCCCGCACGTCCGCCGCGATCGCTCTCCGGCAGATACCGCTTTTTACCAGATAGATCGGCACATAGCCGTGATCGCATCCGGCGTCGCATACAACGCTTCCGGCAGATACAAGATCTGCCACCGCTTTTAATCGCTTTGATAATTCCACGTCTTCCCTCTAGTCCAGATAATCCTTCAGCTTGCGGCTCCTGCTCGGATGACGGAGCTTTCTGAGCGCCTTTGCCTCGATCTGACGGATCCGTTCTCTTGTCACGTTAAATTCTTTGCCGACTTCTTCCAGTGTCCGCGCCCGTCCGTCGTCCAGCCCGAACCGCAGGCGCAGCACCTTCTGTTCCCGTTCGGTCAGCGTACCGAGCACCTCTACAAGCTGCTCCTTTAATAAGGTAAACGCCGCCGCGTCGGACGGCACCGGTACGTTATCGTCCTGAATGAAATCCCCAAGATGGCTGTCTTCCTCTTCGCCGATCGGCGTCTCTAAAGAAACCGGCTCCTGTGAGATTTTGAGAATCTCGCGCACTCTCTCTTCCGGCATGTTCATCTCTGCGGCGATCTCTTCCGGGGTAGGCTCCCTTCCAAGCTCCTGAAGCAGTTGCCTGCTCACGCGGATCAACTTATTGATCGTTTCTACCATATGCACCGGAATACGGATCGTTCTTGCCTGATCGGCGATCGCTCTTGTAATCGCCTGACGAATCCACCAGGTAGCATACGTAGAAAATTTATAACCCTTGCGGTAGTCAAATTTTTCAACCGCCTTAATCAGTCCCATATTGCCTTCCTGAATCAGATCGAGGAACAGCATGCCTCTGCCGACATAACGCTTGGCGATGCTGACAACAAGACGAAGATTCGCCTCGGCAAGACGTTTCTTTGCCTCCGCATCTCCCATCTCCATACGCTTTGCCAGTTCGATCTCCTCTTCCGCATTCAAAAGCGGCACCTTACCGATCTCCTTTAAATACATTCTGACAGGATCTTCGATGCTGACGCCGTCAGGAATGGACAGATCGATATTTTCCACATCCACCTCGTCTTCCTCGCTCAGAATGATCTCTTCCTCATTGACGTCGTCATCGTCGGTCATGCGCAGTACATCAACATGATTCTGTTCCAATGTCTCAATGATCTGATCGAACTGCTCCTCTTCGAGAGACAGGTCCGCAAAGAACTCATTGATTTCCTGATAGTCCAGAACATTTTTCTTCTTTTTGGCAATGTTTAAGATTTCTTTTAACTTCTCATCAAACTTTGCCCTTGTGTTCTCGTCCATTTTCGTGGTCCATCCTTCCATAACTTGTTATTTATTTTTACCTTAATCTAAGGAAATATGCGTATTCTTCAGTTCCTGAAGCGCCTTTTTGCCCTCGATCACCTTGCTGAGCGCATCAATATCGCTTCCCATCCGCGCGCTGTAATATTCATAGCTGTATGTTTTCACACTGACAAGAATATCGTGAAATGCCTTTTCGCACTCTTTTTTATCCTCCCTCTGCACCGGAAGACGCGTGTGAAACAGCGCCGCCACTTCCTTCTGCTGCTCTTCTTCCTCAAAACGGCTTACGATCGCGGCGGGACTGCCCGAACCGCTCTCCAATTCCTCAAACAGCATTTCCGCCGCCCGGCGGTACAGCTCGTCCGTAAAATCATGCGGCGAAAGATATTTCTTTACTTTCTCATACAGCCCCGGCACCTCGCTCAGCCACGTAATAAGCAGCCGCTGCGCTTTTTTTGCGCCTTCCTCGGGCGTGCTCTTTTTCTGAATCCCCGACTTAGGACGGATGATCTCCTTTGCCAGCCCGGTCTTCGCCGCGTAGCTGCCGACAAGCCTGCGCAGGTTTTCAAAGCCGATATGGTAACGCTCCGCCGCCGCTTCGATATAATTTTCCCGCTCGACTTCCTCAGAAAAACCGCACAGCCGCCTCGCAATCTCCTGATGGAACTTCGTCTTGCTCTCGGGGTCCTTTAAGTCATAATCTCGCTCCAGAATGCGCAGTTCAAAGAAAAAGCTGTTTTCCGCCTGATCGATACGCTTCTGGAATTCCTCCGCGCCGAGATTTTTAATGAATTCGTCCGGGTCCTTATACGGTTCCAGATGAATGACCTTCCCCGTCAGTCCCGATTCCTTCAAAATGCCGATCGCCCGCAGCGCCGCCTTGACGCCCGCTCCGTCGCTGTCATACGAAAGCAGGACGTTTGTCGTATAACGCCGGATCAGCGCCGCCTGCCCTTCCGTAAAAGCCGTTCCAAGCGAAGCGACCGCCTGCGTAAAGCCCGCCTGGTGCATCGCGATCACATCCATATAGCCCTCGCAAAGAATCATATTGCCTGACCGCGAGGTACGGGCAAAATTAAGTCCGTATAAATTCCGGCTCTTATCAAAGACGGGCGTTTCCGGGGAATTGAGATACTTTGGCGTCCCGTCTCCCATGACTCTGCCGCCGAACCCGATGACACGATGATTCATATCCTGAATCGGGAACATGACGCGGTTCCAGAACTTATCGTGCGCCCCGTGTTTTTCATCGATCGTGCAAAGCCCTGCTTCCTTGATCAGCTCGTCCTCATAGCCCTTACTCTTTAAATACTTCGTCAGATCGTCGCTGTACTTACTTGCATAGCCAAGCCCGAACTTCTTCATCGTCTCGCCGCTAAGCTGCCGCTTTTGCAGATAACGCATTCCCTGCGCGCCTTCCTGCCTGCGCAGCAGATAATAGAAATATTTTGCCGCCTCTTTATTTGCCTCAAGCAGTCTTGCGCGGCGGCTTTCTTTCTGTTTCATCTCCGCAGAATATTCGATTTCCGGCAGCGCGACGCCCGCGCGCTCCGCCAATACCTTGATCGCTTCCTGAAACGTATAATGCTCGTATTCCATCAGAAATGTAAACACATTACCGCCTGCGCCGCAGCCGAAGCAGTAATACATCTGTTTGCTCTGGGAAACGGAAAAAGAAGGCGATTTTTCATTGTGAAACGGGCACAGTCCGAAATGGCTGCCGCCCTTTCTCTGCAGCCGCACATACCCGGAAATCACGTCTACAATATCGTTTTTCATACGGATCTCTTCTACCAGTTCTTCCGGATAATACATGTGCGCGCTCCCCTCTCCTATCCGTGCCAGCACTGAGGAATATAAATCTCTTCGTACTGCGCGATCGCAAACCGGTCCGTCATCGCGCCGATATAATCGCAAAGCACCTTTTCCTTCGGTTCTCCCCGATCCATCAGCTCATGATAATCGCGCGGCAGGCGTTCCATATGCTTTCCGTA
Source organism: Lachnospiraceae bacterium (assembly GCA_017621975.1). Taxonomy (GTDB): domain Bacteria; phylum Bacillota; class Clostridia; order Lachnospirales; family Lachnospiraceae; genus VSOB01. The sequence continues at coordinate 3,999 of JAGARW010000171.1, forward strand.
ATAGCCGTACAGCGTCTGAATCAGTGCCTCCGCCTTTTTCTCCTCGCTTTTTGCCGCCGGATTCGTATATAAATGTTCAAACAGAAACGCCCGAAGCCGCTGCATCGCTTCCGCAACGGGTTCAGACATCCGAATATCGTTCAATTCCAAACTTGTCATAACAAGATCATGGATAAAATGATCCAGACGTTTTCCAAGCGTATCGCCGATCACATCCGTAATTTCGCGCGGAATATCGGATTCCTGCAAAATCCCCGCGCGGATCGCGTCGTCCATATCGTGATGGATATAGGCGATCTTGTCCGAGATACGCACGATCTTTCCTTCCAGCGTGCACGGAACGCCGTTCGTCTGATGGTTACGGATGCCGTCGCGCACCTCATACGTCAGATTCAGTCCCTGACCGCTCTTTTCCAAAAGATCGACCGTCCGCACGCTCTGCTCGCTGTGACAGAAGCCATAGGGGCATATCTCGTTGAGCGCGCGTTCCCCGGCATGTCCGAACGGCGTGTGTCCGAGATCATGTCCAAGCGCGATCGCCTCCACAAGATCCTCGTTCAGGCGCAGCGCCTTGGCGATCGTTCTGGCATTCTGCGATACTTCCAGCGTATGCGTCAGTCTCGTCCTGTAATGATCTCCTTCCGGCGTCAGAAACACCTGCGTTTTATCTTTCAGACGGCGGAACGATTTGCTATGTAATATCCTGTCCCTGTCTCTCTGAAATACAGGTCTGATATCGCATTGTTTTTCTTCTTTCAGACGTCCCTTCGAATCCATACTGAACGCTGCGTACGGACTTAAGTACTCTTTTTCGCGGCGTTCCAGCATTTCCCGGATCGTCGTCCCAGATTGATCTCCCACCACGTTATCCTCCGGCTCGTTAGAGCAATTTTACAATCCATCCTCCGTTTTTATTATTCTACGCTTCCGCCCGATTTCCTTTTTTTATTTCAAAAATTTCCCGCTATAAAAAACAAGGGCCGCGCACTTTTATGCACAGCCCCTCACGATCTTTGCTTTTAAAAAATACTGTTCATCAGATTGCCTGTCGAATATGTATTGTTGTACTGACCGCTGCTCGTATACAGCTTATTCTTATTTGCCTCTGAGCTTGCGGAAACGCTCAGCATAGAAGCTCTCGACGCCGCGTTGTACGCGTAAGACATATTTCCGTTGAACAAGGTCTTCACCGTTCCCATATCGGACGCCTTAAACTTCGTTTCGTCGACGCTCAGCTTATTGTCCGAGCCGATCGTAATGCCTACCGAAGATAAAAGCTTAGAATAAGACTTCGTCATGTTTGTCATATTGAGCGTTGACCGCAGGATACTGGAAGAATCCGAAGAAGACGCCGAATCAAGCAGGCTGTTGTAGCTTTCGGCAAACTTTTTAACCGCGCTGTAAATCGCATCCGTATCGTATCCTATCTTTGTCGTTTCCGTACCGTCCTCGTTCTTAACCGTAATCTCTTTCTTATTGAAAAGATTGTCCGTACCCTTTGTAATGAGCGCATCTGCCGCGCTGCTTAACGACTTGGCGTCGCCCTGAATCTGATCAAGCGTCTTGGCTTCCTCGGAAACTACAGTCGTCTTGTCCTTCTTGGTGGAAGAAGACTTATCGGTATCGTCAGACGACATCTTTGCGTAATATGCCTTTAATACTTTGTAATATGTGCCGCTTTTGATATTGTTGTATTCAGAAAGCCACGAATAATTACCCAGAATCGACGAAGACGACGAACTGTTATTAAATAAAAATCCTGAATTCATAAGTCCTATGCTCATACACTCACTCCTTTGAACATGGTCGGCATCCGTGCCTGCTGTTTCTTAACTGATCCGGTTGCTATATATTTATTATACTATGGTATCGGAGAATTTTGCAAGAAAGTTAAGCGCTTTTTGAAATAAAATATAATGAATTTTACAGAACGAATAATTACAAAAAAATGCGGCACGTATAGTGCAGGAAAAGGGACTTGAACCCTCATGAACGCAATGTTCACACGGACCTGAACCGTGCGCGTCTGCCAATTCCGCCATTCCTGCAAGCGTGCGGGAGATGGGACTTGAACCCACACGTCTATACAGACACAAGATCCTTAGTCTTGCCTGTCTGCCAATTCCAGCACTCCCGCATTTCGTGCCGCAAGCAGTATAATATCATTTTACACTCATAAAGTCAATACGATTTTTGAAATTTTCTTATATTTTTTTGTCAAATTTTTACCAGTCCTTATATACAAGCGCATACGCCGCCGTACAGTCCGTTTCAAACTGTACTTTGTTGCCGCGTTCACTCAGATCTTCAAGCACGGCGGGCTGTCCCTTATAAACGCGCAGCATGCGAAAAGACCGTCCCGCCTTCTGGTACTGCGCCGGGATGTCAAACAAAAGCTGTACGCTGCCGTCCAGCTTTTCAAGCGGCTTGCCCGCATGAGCAAAAGAAATATTATACATACCGATATAATGATAATCGCCAAGGACGCTGTCAAACGCCTCGCGGCACAGCTTGCCCTGTACAACCTGATCGGTCGTAATGCTGACGGCGTCGATCTTATAGCCCGGCGCGTAAACGCACGCGCTGTTCGACCAGTTCACACGCGGCACATCGTCGTCGTCATTATCTCCACGCTTCACAAAATGAGCCACGACCGTATGGTCATAATAGCCCGGATTAAATGCATAATAGGCGCTCTTTGTCACGATCACGCCGTTATCGGTAAAATAAGCGAAGGAATATCCGCTATTCGGATAAGCAGAAACGACAATACTGTCATAATTTCCGGCATATATGCTGTTCTGGAATGTCACGCCGTTGCAAAGCGACGCGACCGTCCCCATCGTATAGTCTTCTGTATATGCAGCGATCGCCCTCGACTCGGCTGTAATGCCCGCCGCTTCTTCATTTGCCGTCCGCGCAGGCATCTCTTCCGCGCATACCGTCATGGGCGCTGCGGCAAACAGGATGCCGGCTCCAATCAGCGCCGCCGTTCTTTGCAAGGGCCATACTGTCCGCAGTTTCCCCCATGCATTTATTCTTCTACGTATGAAAAGCCTGCTTTTCATATCTTGCCGTTTTTTCATGCCTTCCTCCATTTCCGAAACGCCTTAACTATCATCCGGCCGTTTTCAAAGTAACTCAAATATTATCCGACCATTCCCGGAGCATACTCATATTCCGCTCCGTCGCCTCCTCATACCACTCGCTCCAGATACTTTCCTCATCAAAGATTCCGTTGACAATATACGATCTTGTCGGCGTCTCGCTCAGTTCAAGCATCAAAAGGATCCAGCCTGCCCGCATGATCCTGTCCTGAATCAGACGGAAAAAATAACGCGCGGCGTTTTCCACAGTCGGCACAAGCTTATCAAACGGATGACACTCATTTAAAAGCTTGTCCTGATACTGCTCCATAGCCTCGTCAATTTCCTTTTCGATATTACGGAACGGCGTCATCTCGCTCCGGTCCGAAATCACGCTGACCGTCAGTTCCCACGTATGCGGATGCACTGCTCCGGGCTTATCGCCGTTCATGATAAAATGATTCATGTTCAGATAAAACTTAAATTTATATTGCCTAAACAGCTTTGACATTCTGCTCTTCCTTCTTTTCCTGCTTTTCCAATATTTTCAACAAAAGCCTGCGGACACCGAGCACAGGAGAAAAATCTCCTTTGACCGTTTCCTCTACCATCCTGCTCTCTTCCGTAAATGTCAGCGTCTTCCAGCTGCTCTTCCGCCGGATGGAATTGATGATGCCTGCAAACCTGACAAAAAATGCGAACAAATTAAAGATCGGCATCACCGCCACATATAGCAGCTTCCTCGCATAATAGCGTCTCAAGTCGGGAAATACCCGCAAAAACGAGATAATATTCAAATAATACAAAAACGAACTGAATACGTACAGCAGATAAATCAGAATACACGCTACCGCAATGTTGTGGAACGAATAATTCATACAGCCGAGCGCAATCAGTACAAAGTACCAGATCATGCGCGGAAACGCAAAGGTATGGTCCGTCATCAGCAGACGGATGACAAAATTATTGAAGTAGCCGGAAATCGGATTGTGAAGCTTCTCCTTTAAAAACATATGGGCCACTTCCAATTCGCCGATCTGCCACCTCTGCCGCTGCGTATAAAACTTATTGACGCTTTCGATCGGATCGACCATAAAGACCGCGTCGTTGCACAGATGCACCTTCTTCCCAAGGATCGACCTTACCTGAAACGTCAGATGGGTATCCTCGCAGATCGTATTCGTATTATACAAAAAGGTCTTTAAAAGCACCGATTTCCGAAACGAAGAAAACGCGCCCGACAATGTGTAAATGCTGTTGAACTGGGATTCAAAATTTCTTCCCGCAAGAAACGCCTGCGCATATTCCATAAATTCCAGCTTGCGGAACTGCTTTAAGAAAAAGCCCTTTGTCTGCTCGATCAGAGCAGGCTCAATTAAAATAACACCCGTCATGCAATCGACGTCAGAACATGTTTCAAAACGCCGCACAATATTCATCAGCGCCTTTTCATGCAGAACGCCGTCGCTGTCAATATTGATAATATATTTTCCGTTACTGTTGAAGATCGCCTTATTCAGCGCCTTTGATTTTCCCTGTTTGGAATTCATCCACCACATCGGCAGAGTCGGAAAATCCATCTGCGCTTTTTGAAAAACGGCAAAGCTGTCGTCCTTCGAACCATTGTCCACAAGCATGATCTCTACGAGATGATCCGGATACGTCGAACGGTGAATCGATTCAATACAGCGGTACAGCGTCCCTCCCGAATTGTACACCGGGATCATCAGCGTAATATTCGGCAGGAAATCCACGTCGATCTCGTCTGACGTCCTGATGCGTTTCATCAGAAGAATCACAAAATTGCCGATTGCCGGTACGATCTCCAAAAGAAGCGGGATAATGATCCATGCAGCCCAGAAAAATATCTCATTTGCCAGTTTCGCTATCATAACCGAATTCTCCTACTCTCTGCTTGCGTATCTGCGCTCTTGTAAAGACGTAAAAATAGAGAATGATCGAAAGCGTATAAAATATCATTCTTCCGACGATCGTATGCGCCATATAATACGATTCGTTGCCAAACCGGTTGATGATGACACAGATCGAAAACAGGCGGATAATATTCGCCGCCACAATCCAGGCAACTCCGACCAGCGACGTCAAAATCTTTTCCCGCAGATTATAAACGGCAAAAAAGAAAATCAGCGAAACAAACACAAGAATCTCTATGACGCCTCCGCACTCAAAATCAACATACAGGGAGATCGGTCCGTCCGCATTTTCGACGAACAGGATCGAGTGCGTCGTATATGCTTTAAAAATCCCAAGCGCATTGCCGAGCAGCCCTGTCAGATAACACGTCATCCTCGTCAGCGCCTGCGTCATCACGTTCCGCAAAAGGGTAAAGGAAAATAAAAACGTCCCGATACTGCCAAACAAAAAATAATAAAATTCCAGCTTTCTTCTCTTAAAGACCGTCAGCACATAAATCCATACGGCAAACAGAATTGCTGTGACGATATATTGTTTCATAGTTCCTCCGTTCCAAAGCGTCTTTCGCCTTCTCCCGCCGGTTTCTTCTCATATCTTTGCCGCACCCGCCTGCAGTAATCCTCTACCGCCTGCTCCTCGTTCAGATTAAAAATACTGCCGAGCAGAAGCCGTTCGCCGACATAATACGTAGAGACCGGACTGTCGCCGATCTCCAAGGAAATCAGACGCATTCCGTTTTTCTCAAAAAGAGAAGTCAGTTCTTTGTAAAAAATCTCTCCCATATTTTCCAATGTCGGAACAACATCCTTAAAAATCTGCAGCTCATTGAGCCGTATGCCCTGATATTTGTTGAAATATTCTCTGAGCATCCTCTCATTACTTAAAAAAACAGGATTCGCATCCTGTTTTTTCACAGCATACATACCCACACGGAATGTGTGGGCATGCATCTTTCTGGGATCGTCGACAGCCATATTGTGCATTGCGTTAAAGGTTACATGGTACAAATACGCCTCATGCCTTTCTCTCATGCAAATGACACTCCCTTATTTTCCTTTTCCTTCAGCCATACATAGCCTGCCGGTACAAGCAGGAAAGCC
>JAGARW010000172.1 GCA_017621975.1 Lachnospiraceae bacterium
GAACTAACATCTGAGCAAGAATCAGCTTCCCAAGTATCAACCGAAAAAGTTGTGAGATATATGGAAGTAGAAGATAAGTGTTTTAATCATTTCCTGCCAAAACTGTCAAGAAGATACCATCTTAAACAAAATCTACTGATTGGAAATGTTGAATATGATATAGTCGGTATCTCCAAACGGAATTATACAGATTTAATATTTGAAATAAAATACTGGATAATATTACCTACAGATGCTCGACTAAATCAACTTTTCTCTCATATAAATTGTTTAGGCGAAAACTATAAAAGAACTACCGACCATGACTTTGAATATGTAATCGTTGTTGTTACCCCAAAATCGCAAAAAGAACGTATTCAAGGTAAAGTTGAAGCTTTTTATTCAACTAATATACACAATATATCAGAAAAAGTTAATTTTGAGTTTTTTGCTGAAGAAGAGTTATAATTTTTGACAAAATTATTGTCATTTGATTGTCACTCAACCCAAAACGAGCCAAGAAACGCCGTAAATTCGGCATTTCTTGGCTCATGTCCATTATTCAAACTCAATCGTCCCCGGTGGCTTGCTCGTCAGGTCATAAAATACTCTGTTCACTCCCCTGACCTCGTTGATGATCCTGCTCATCACCTTCTGCAGCACTTCAGACGGAATCTCCGCGCTCTCCGCGGTCATGAAATCGATCGTATTCACCGCGCGCAACGCCACGGCATAGTCATAGGTACGCTCGTCTCCCATGACCCCGACGGAACGCATATTTGTAAGCGCCGCAAAGTACTGATCCGGCTTCCACGGTGCCGGCTCGCCATGCTCTTTGGCATACGTCTCAGCCGCCCTGTCCACTTCTTCCCGATAGATCGCGTCCGCGTCCTGCACGATTCTGACCTTCTCCGCCGTTACCTCGCCGATGATACGGATGCCGAGTCCGGGGCCGGGGAACGGCTGACGGAATACGAGCTTTTCAGGGATGCCAAGCTCCAGTCCGGCCTTACGCACCTCGTCCTTAAACAGATTGCGGAGCGGTTCGATGATTTCCTTGAAATCAACGCAGTCCGGCAGACCGCCGACATTATGATGCGATTTGATTACTGCGGATTCACCGCCCAGACCGCTTTCTACAACGTCCGGGTAGATCGTTCCCTGCACAAGGAAATCGACCGCGCCGATCTTCTTTGCTTCCTCTTCAAACACCCGGATGAACTCTTCGCCGATGATCTTGCGCTTCTTTTCCGGTTCCGTTACGCCAGCGAGCTTTCTGTAGAAACGCTCCTGTGCGTTGATGCGGATAAAGTTCAGACGATAAGGACCGTTCGGTCCGAATACTTCTTCTACTTCGTCGCCCTCATTCTTGCGCAGAAGACCGTGGTCGACAAACACACAGGTAAGCTGACTGCCGATCGCTTTCGCAAGCATGACCGCCGCCACGGAAGAATCCACGCCGCCCGAAAGCGCGCAAAGCACCTTGCCGTTTCCTACCTTTTCCCGGATCTCCGCAATTGAATTTTCCACAAAGGAATCCATGCGCCACGTGCCGGAGCAGCCGCACACGTCTCTGACAAAATGATAAAGCATCTTCGTTCCTTCCTGCGTATGGAGCACCTCTGGATGGAACTGGATCGCATACAATTTCCGTTCTTTGTTTTCCGCCGCCGCAACAGGACAGTCGGCCGTATGGGCTGTGATAGAAAATCCCGGCGCAGTCTGCGCTATATAATCGTTATGGCTCATCCAGCAGATCGTCTTCTGCTGAACGTCCATAAACAATGGGGAAGTCTGGTCCACCGTAACTTCTATTTTTCCGTACTCGCGTACGGGAGCCTTTTCTACCCTGCCGCCAAGCACATGCGTCATCAGCTGCGCGCCGTAGCACAGCCCCAATACCGGAATCCCCAGTTCGAACAATTCCTTCTGATAAGTCGGGGAATTTTCTTCATAGCAGCTATTCGGACCGCCTGTCAGAATAATTCCCTTCGGATTCATCGCCTTGATTTGATCCAGAGCCGTTCTGTAGGAATAAATCTCGCAGTATACGTTACATTCACGAACGCGTCTGGCAACAAGCTGGTTGTATTGACCGCCAAAGTCGATCACGATCACCTTTTCCTGATCCATTGCTTACTCCTCCTGTTGTATTTCGTCTGTTTTATCCATTATAAAGTGGCTTACGGCGCTTTACAAGTCTTTTCTGCTGACCGCGTCCCACCCGCGCCGCCCGGCTGCCGTTTTCCGATATGCCTGTCCGTTCGGATTCATCGCCTTGATTTGATCCGAAGCCGTTCTTTCTCCGCAAGAAATTTCTCCATCTCTGTGCGAAGCTCTAAAAGCTGCCGGACCGTTTTGGGATTTTCCGACGGAAAAGCGATCAGACGCTCCCAGTATCCCTGCTCCTGCACGATGCGGAAGCTCTCCGGAAACACAAGCTCATAGATCAGCGAAATATGCCCCGCAATATGGTCGACGGGCGTCCGTTTGATGCTGCGCAGCGTCGCATGATGCTCATAAAAGCTCCTCATAACGGCGTCGCTTATCTCCGCGTGATAAAGCGTCTCTTTCGTCGTATTATAGATCTCCTCAAGCGGCGTCTCAATATTGACCCGAAGGATATCGATCTTGTCCGCGTCGCGCAGCATATGGCAGAATAACTCCGTGCGCTTATCCAGTCCTTCCGGCACGCGATACGCGCTGTGAACGCGGACCGCCGTTTCAATCAGGCTATCCTCCGACGCATCGTCGATAAATTCACGAATCAAACCGCCGCTTCCGCCTGCATTCTCCACCAAAACCGCTCCATCCCCGCCGTCTGCATCCGCCACCGAAGCCGCTCTGTCCCCGCCGTCCGCATTTCCGAACAGGATCTCCGCGCCGAGCTGCGCGTGGTCTACCGAATCGGCGTCGCTGAACGTATCATAGCGGCGAAGCTGCTCGAACCGCCCGATATCATGAAGCATCCCAAGCAGCCACGCAAGAGCCTGTTCTTCTTCGCTTCTTTTTTCCGAGCGGGCGATCTGTTCGCACAGTCCCGCCACACGGTAGGTATGTTTTATTTTCAAAGCGATCTTCTCATCCGAAGCGTCGTACGCGTCGGTATATTCTTGAAAGCGCCGCTGCACTCTGTTTCTGTCTATCTTCATATGCTTCCGCTCCTGCCTTCGTCCGCCTGCGCGCAAAACAGATGCGTTCAAAGCGATCCGAAACTACGCGCCGGCGTTTTTATTTCCATCATTATAACGCCGAAAACAAAATAACGCAAAAAAAGATAGCAAAAACGCCATTTGGCTTTTCGATCAGATTCCTGCCGCCTTTCTTTCCTAATTAAACGGGCAAAAGGCGCTGTCGCCCCGCCGCGAAACGATTCGCATAAGTTCCAGCCCCTTTTTATCGTTTTCCCATTATGAAGCGGCGCATGCCCGTTACGCCTGCTGCATCCTGTGCTGATATTTTTCTTTCGTCGCCATACCGCCCCGGATATGTCGCTCGGACTTATTGATATCAAGTACCTTTCTTGCTTCCTTCGCAAGTCCCGGATTGATCTGCTCCAACCGCTCCGTTACATCCTTATGTACCGTACTTTTACTAATGCCGAACTGTTTCGCCGTCTGTCTCACCGTAGAATTGTTTTCAATAATATATCTGGCAATTCCAACTGCTCTCTCCTCAATATAATCTTTCAAAGGAAAACCCCTCGGAACACTTTTTTACATTGTATGAAGAGGGCGGACCCCTTAGACCACATTATTTACGGCGTCTGCGCCATATTGTCTGCTGCGTTTACAACCCTATTGCTTCTTTCCCCTGATTAATGGTATATTATATAAAGTATAAAAAGCTGCTGATGCGCAAAAGGCAGCGCAGAAAAGAGGACGGTACATGTTCAGCAAATCACCAAAAAATACAAAGCGCGGGCTGCAGATCATCATCGTCGGCTGCGGTAAGGTCGGCGTCACGCTGATTCAGCAGCTCTCCCGCGAGGGACACGACATAACGATTATCGATAAAAGCGCAGAAAAGGTTCAGACAATGAGCAGTCTGTACGACGTGATGGGCATCGTCGGAAACGGAGCCAGCTACAGCGTACAGATCGACGCCGGTATCGAGAACACCGATCTGATCATTGCGGTAACGGATTCCGACGAGCTGAATCTGCTCTGCTGCACGGTTGCAAAGCAGGTCGGCAACTGCGCCGCCATTGCCAGAGTCCGCACGCCGGACTATAGCAGGGAGGTCGGTTATCTGCGCGAAAAGCTCGGACTTGCCATGATCATCAATCCGGAACTGGAAGCGGCAAAGGAAGCTTCCCGCATTCTCTATCTGCCGACCGCCTTAGAGGTCAATTCTTTCGCGCACGGTCAGGCGGAAATGATCAAATTCAAAGTGCCCGAAGGCAATATGCTGGCGGGTATGCCGATCGTACGGCTCGGTAAGGACATTACAAACGACATTCTGATCTGCGCGGTCGAACGCGGCGGAGAGGTCTATATCCCCTCCGGAGATTTCCGTCTGGAAGCGGGAGATGTTATTTCTTTCGTTGCCTCAAGAATGGTGGCGAAATCCTTCCTCGCGCATATCGGTTTCAAGACCAATCAGGTCAAAAACGCCATGATCATCGGAGGCGGTAAGGCCGCTTATTATCTGGCGAATCTGCTTCTGAACACGGGAATTTCCGTCAAGATCATCGAAAGCAGCCGCGCGCGCTGCGAGGAGCTCAGCATCCTTCTTCCAAAAGCCGTTATTATCAACGGCGACGGCACGAACGAAGAGCTGCTGAAAGAGGAAGGGATCGAATACGCGGAATCCTTCATTCCTCTGACCGGGATCGATGAAGAAAATATTCTGCTGACGCTGTTTGCGCGCCAGATTTCAAACGCAAAGGTCATTACGAAGATCAACCGGATCTCATTCCGCGACGTAATCAACAGCCTTGACCTCGGCAGCGTTATTTATCCGAAATACATTACCTCGGAAGCGATCATCGCGTACGTCCGCGCAAAAAAGAATTCTATGGACAGCAATATCGAAACGCTCTATCATATGTTCGACCATCGTGTAGAAGCGATCGAATTCCGCGTTTCCGAAAAGTCCACCGTTACCGGCATTCCGCTGATGGATCTTACGCTCAAAAAAAATCTGCTGATCTCCTTTATCAACCGCAACGGTAAAATTATCATTCCAAGCGGTCATGATTCCATCGAAGTCGGCGATACGGTCATGATCGTAACGACGCACACGGGCTTTAACGATATTCTGGATATTCTGCGGTAACGGAGGAAGCTATGAACAGTTCGGTCATTCGTTATATTTTAGGAAGCGTATTAAAAATAGAAGCCATTTTGCTGCTGCTCCCCTGTCTGGTTTCATTGCTTTACAGGGAATGGATCGGTTCTTATTATCTTGGCACAGCGGTATTGTGTTTTCTGCTCGGCGCTCTGATGGCGCGCCGGAAGCCAGAAAATTATGTGTTCTATTTAAAAGAAGGCTGCGTTGCCACGGCCCTCAGTTGGATCTTTTTAAGTTTTTTCGGCGCGCTGCCGTTCTGGATCTCCGGTGAAATACCGTCTCTGACCGACGCGCTGTTTGAAACGGTCTCCGGCTTTACGACGACCGGAGCCAGTATTTTAAGCGACGTGGAAGCGCTGTCACGCACGGCGCTGTTCTGGCGCAGCTTCACACACTGGATCGGCGGCATGGGCGTGCTCGTATTCCTGCTCGCCATTATCCCGTTAAGCGGCGGTTCTCACATCAATCTGATGCGTGCGGAAAGCCCGGGACCCTCGGTCGGCAAGCTCGTGCCCAAAATGAAATATACGGCGCAGATCCTGTACGTGATCTACTTTGCCATGACAGTCATTGAAATTATTCTGCTCCTGCTCGGCAAGATGCCGCTGTTCGACGCGGTTACGACTTCCCTCGGCACGGCGGGCACGGGCGGCTTCGGGATCAAAAACGACAGCATGATGAGCTATTCCCCTTATCTGCAATGGGTCGTTACGATCTTTATGATCCTGTTCGGCGTCAATTTCAACGCCTATTATTTCATGCTCTTCCATAATTTCAAAAAAGCGTTCGGCATCGAAGAAGTCCGGTATTACTTCGGAATCATCGCCGCCGCCATCGGCATTGTGTTTTTCCAGCTTCTCGACGTATACGGCAGCGCTTTTCAGGCCCTGACGCACGCTTCGTTTCAGGTGGCTTCCATCATTACGACGACAGGATTTTCCACGAGCGATTTCGACCTCTGGTCGCAGGCAAGCAAGACCGTGCTTGTGCTTCTGATGTTCATCGGCGCCTGCGCGGGCAGTACCGGCGGCGGCATCAAGGTATCGCGTTTCGTCATCCTGATCAAGACGCTTGGAAAGGAACTGCACTCCTATATCCATCCGAAGAGCATCAAAAAAATTAAAATTGACGGAAAGCCGGTAGAGCATGAAGTCGTGCGTTCTACCAACGTATACTTCATTACTTACATGATCCTGTTTTCCGCCTCCGTCCTTGCCATTTCCTTTGAAGGCAAAGACCTGATCACAAACTTTACCGCCGTTGCGGCAACGATCAACAATATCGGACCCGGACTGGAGATGGTCGGACCGACGCAGAATTTCGGCCTGTTTTCTCCGTTTTCCAAGTATATTTTGATGTTTGACATGTTGGCAGGGCGGCTTGAACTCTTCCCGCTGCTCATTCTTTTCCACCCGGCGATCTGGAAGGACTTATTCACCCAGAAATTTACGCCGCGAAAATCCTGAAATAAAAAAAGAGCATCTTCTTTTACTTGTTTTACAAATATGATACATATTCCGCTCAGTCTGCGCTCACTTTGAGCCTAAGGTCTCAAAGATGTGCTCGACAAATTCGCTGCAATGTATCATATTTGAATACAATTTAAAGAAGATGCACCTTTTTATCCCTGCCACTGTCCGCTCAGTTCCTGATACAGGCGTTTCGCATAGCTGTCGGTCATGCCGCAGATATCGTCCGTCACGAGCAAAAGCCGCAGGTAAAGCTTTTCTGTTTCTGATTTTCCTTCCGAATAACGCTTATAGATCGTACGGTAGTTCTCGGAAATAAGCGCAATCAGCTTTTCCTGTACCCCCGTCAGCTTCGTCTCTGTGTCATAATAAATGACTGCACGGACAAACGATTCCAGCAGAAAATTCAAAATATTCTCTGCCGCGATCTCCAGCTTCAGGATCGGCTTTGAAATAAACGCGTACCGGTAAGCAATATCGCCAAGCGTCTGTGCCATCAGCTCTCCCGGCGTTCCGAAGAGCAGTTCTTTCGTATGCGTGCCCGCCATAATCGCCTCATAATTTCCGGTAAATCCGGCGGTCGCGCTTGCAATCAGATGTCCCTGTACCTGCACGATCCAGTTCTGCACCGCATACATTTCCGGGCTGTCTTCTCCGTTTTTCAACGCCTTTTCATACTTATCGGTAAGCCGCGCCGCCATCCTATGATATTCTTCAATGCTCTCCGGAGCGATTCCTTTCTGAGCCGCCGCGTCCTCTGCGCGCTCCAGTTCCTGCGCAAGCTCCATATAAGAAATGCATCCTTTCTTAAACGCATCCTCAATATCCGCCGTCAGATAAGCGATATCGTCCGCCGCTTCCAAAATATAAGAGAGCGGATGACGGCTGCCGTTCGTTCCCAGACTTTCCTGAAGCTCCGTAAAAATTTCCCGATCCGCATAAAAATATCCCATTTTTTTTGTCTTGATATCGCCGCTCTTCTTATTGATCTCCAGAGAAGACACCGGATATTTTATCATCGTTCCAAGAAGCGCCTTCGTTAAATTCATGCCATGCTCATCGACAAGATAATGCAGCTTTGTCACAACGCGGAGCGCCTGCGTATTGCCTTCAAACTGATAAAAATCCGCAAGCATCTGCGGCGTCAGCACTTCCGTCAGCCTCCTGCCGCGGTACGTAAGCTCCGGCAGATTTTTCGTAAACCAGTCGCGGATCACCGTTTCCCCAAAATGCCCGAACGGCGGGTTCCCGATATCGTGCAGCAGCCCCGCGCATTGCAGAATATCGCAAATATCCGCCGCATACTCCGGCAAAAAGCTCTCATCCCCGATGACTTTTATAATATTTTGCGCAATATTTTGTCCCAATGATTTCCCATAGGAAGAAACCTCAAGGGAATGCGTCAGCCTTGTTCTGATAAAATCGCTTTTGTCGAGCGGAAATACCTGTGTCTTATCCTGAAGCCGCCTGAAAGAAGCGCTCTGTATGATCCTGTGATAATCCTTTTCAAACTCTGTACGCAGATCGCCGCTTCCTTTGCCGCGATAACTGCGGATTCTGTCGTCACAAAGAAGCTGCTTCCACTCCATTTAAACCATCGCCTTTCGTTTGTACGCCCTGCGCGGACAAATCGTTTTCCGCAGAGCCGTCCGCTTTTCCCGAAGCGCCGTCAGTCTCCTCCGGCAGGACGCTGACCGCCCGGTTCCTGCCGTGCCGTTTCGCATAATAGAGCTTCCGGTCGGCCGCCCGGATAAAATCGTCGTGATGCTCGAAAGCTTCTCCCTGCGTTACGCCGAACGACATCGTCAGACGGACGATCCGCCCCTCATACGAGATTGCAAGCTCCCGTATCTCCTGCAAAATCTCTTCCACAGCTTCCGACGCCTCCTTCAGCCGGGCTTTCGTATACACGAGCAGAAATTCCTCTCCGCCCCAGCGGACGGCGAATCCCTTTCCCGACATATGCCTGCGCATCAGCGCGGAAACCTCTTTTAACACGAGATCGCCGCAATCATGTCCGTAGGTATCGTTGACCGTCTTGAAAAAGTCGATGTCTCCGAGCGCTATGGCAAACGGCATCCCTGTTATCTTTGCCCGTTCCTGCGTCTCTTCCAGCTTCACAATACCAAAACGTCTGTTATTTAACCCTGTCAGAACATCCCGTTCTACAAGATTCCGAAACGAATTCTGCATCTGCACGACGGATTTTCCCATCCTGCCGATCTCATCATTCCGTCTGCTGATCATAGACGGTATTTTCTGCGAAAACTTTCCTTCCGACATCGACTCCAGAAACCTTTGTATCACCTGAATATGAACGATCGCGCCGTGCGCCCACTGGAAACAAATATAAGTGGCGATCGTCAAAATCGCTATCATAATCAGCACGGTCGGAATCAGCAGATAGCGTATTTTCTCCGCAATCTCCTGCGACGGTTTCCCGGCGAATACCATACCTACGACACTTCCGTCGCTGTTAAATACCGGTTTGTAATAACTGAAGTAACGCTGTCCCATCACATCGATGTCTTCATAAAATTTCGGCGTCCCCGTTTCATAGACGTCCTGAAGGACAAGCGCATTGCATCCTGTTCCGATAATCCTGCTGCCGTTTTCATCAGCGATCGTCGTCAAGATTCTCGTATCATAATAGAAAAGCGTCACATCAATGCCCGTCGCTTCTTTCACCTTATCTATGATCTGGAAATGACCGTTTAATACGGTGTCTCCCTTACGGACCGTCTTCTGTTCATCGCCTTCCAGCGTATAATCTCCCGGATACCACGTATCAATCGCGGTCAGCGTCAGATTGCAGACATTTTCAAGCGACGCTTCTACCTCGCTGTGAATAATCTTTGTATATTGATGAACACAGAAGAGCGTAACGAGTATGCCGAGAACTGCCATCGGCAGCATTACCATCCTAAGCATTGTTCCATACAGACTTCCGGAAATCTTCTTTTTCATCGCTTGTTTCTCCCCTATTCAAGTCCTCTGTTTCCGGTTACCTCCCGGCGTGTTATATGATGCGCCTTACGGAAAGTATTTCACGGTACGTCGCCGCCGTAATCTTAATACCTGTCCTTTGTGTGCTTGCATGTACAATATATCCGTTTCCGATGTACATTCCCACATGCCCCGCATAACAGATCAGATCGCCCGGCTGGGCGTCCGCGTACGATACGCTCGTTCCATAGCTTCGCTGCGCCGTTGAATTCCGCGGAATGCTGATGCCGAATTCTCTGTATACCGCCTGCGTAAAGCCGGAGCAGTCCGCGCCGTTTGTCAGGCTTGTCCCGCCCGCCACATAAGGATTGCCGATAAACTGACACGCAAAGCGGGCGATCTCCTTCCCCTTCGCGCTGCCGGACGCGCTGTTGATCATCGATACGATCTCCGCGCTTGCCGCTTTCGAAGATGTCGTCGGCTTCGTTGTGGAAGACGCGTTGTTTTTGCCTTCCTTTGCCTTTCGCTCCGCCTCTTCCTTTGCTCTCTTTGCCGCTTCCTCCGCCTCAAGCTGCTTGATCTGAGCCGTCTGCTGCTTGATCAACGCCTTATATGCCGCTGCTGACTGGCGGATCTGCGCGATCTGCACTTCGTAGTTTTCCGCTTCCGCCTTTTTCTCCTCCAGCGCTTCCTCTAAAGCGGCCTGCTCTTCCTTCAGCTCGTATTCTTCCGCTTCCAGATCTGCTTTTTCTTCTTCCAGAGCCTCTTTTAACGCTTCTACTTCCTTGCAGGTTTCCTGATACTCCGTCAGGAGCTTTCTGTCATATTCGTACAGCTTCTCGATATAATCCGCCTTATTCATCATATCGCTGATGCTCTTAGCTTCAAACAAAAGCTGGGCATATGTAACATTCCCTTTTTCGTACATGAACTTGATGCGCTTTTTCATTGCGTCGTACTGTTCCCGCTCTTTGGCGATCGCAGCGTCAAGGTCTGCCTGCGCCTGCTTGATCTCCCCTTTTTTTGTCTCGATCTGATCTTCCAGAAGGCTGATGCTGCTCATCAGTTCTACAAGCGTCCCGTCAAGCTCGTCGATCTCCTCGTCAACCGCGTCCTTTTCCCCTTCCAATCCGGACGCCTGACCGTTGATGGCATTTAACTGGCTTTGCGTTTCCGCAAGCTCCTTTTTGAGCTGATCGATCGTCGCCGCCTGCGCCGGAAGTATCTGCAACAGACAAAATATCCCCGTCAGCGCCGCGCAGAGCATTCTTTTCTTCATGTACTTTCCCACCTGCCTTTTCTCACCCGCGTGCCCGATCATGCGCAAAGCCTACAGATCGCAGTTCTTTACGGTTCTCGGGAACGGTACGACGTCGCGGATATTGCCCATTCCGGTCAGATACATCACGCACCTCTCAAACCCAAGTCCGAAGCCCGCATGTCTCGCGCTGCCGTACTTGCGCAGATCCAGATAAAAATCATAATCTTCTTTTTTGAGTCCAAGTTCCTCCATACGTTTCTCCAGAAGCTCTAAATTGTCCTCTCTCTGGCTTCCGCCGATGATCTCGCCGATGCCCGGTACGAGACAGTCCATCGCTGCGACCGTCTTGCCGTCTTCATTCAGCTTCATATAAAACGCTTTGATCTCCTTCGGATAATCGGTCACAAAGACAGGACGCTTAAATTCCTTTTCCGTCAGGAAACGCTCATGCTCTGTCTGAAGATCGCAGCCCCAGAATACCTTATATTCAAACTCGTCGTTATGCTGCTCCAGAATGCGGATCGCGTCCGTATAAGTCACATGCCCGAAGTCGGAATTCACAACATGATTCAGACGTTCCAGAAGCCCCTTATCCACAAACTGGTTGAAGAAATTCATTTCCTCCGGCGCGTGCTCAAGCACGTAACGGATGACAAATTTGATCATACTCTCTGCCAGAGCCATATCGTCGCTCAGGTCTGCAAACGCCATCTCCGGCTCGATCATCCAGAATTCCGCCGCATGACGCGTCGTATTCGAATTTTCCGCGCGGAAGGTTGGCCCGAACGTATACACGTTGCGGAATGCCATTGCAAAAGTTTCCACATTCAACTGACCGCTCACCGTCAGATTCGTTTCTTTTCCGAAGAAATCCTGACTGTAATCTATGCTGCCGTCGTCCCTAAGCGGCGGATTTTGCAGATCAAGCGTCGTCACCTGAAACATCTCGCCCGCTCCCTCACAGTCGCTGCCCGTAATCAGCGGCGTATGCACATAGACGAATCCTCTTTCCTGAAAAAACTGGTGAATCGCATAAGCGATCATGGAACGTACCCGGAAAACAGCCTGAAACGTGTTGGTACGCGGACGCAGATGCGTGATCGTCCGCAGATATTCCAGACTGTGACGTTTTTTCTGAAGCGGGTAATCCGCCGTAGATTCTCCTTCGATCTCGACATGCTCCGCCTGAATCTCAAACGGCTGCTTCGCCTGAGGCGTCTCTACAAGCGTGCCTGTAATAATCAGCGCGCTGCCGACGTTCAGCTTACAGATTTTATCAAAATTATCGAGCTGATCCCCGTAAACAATCTGCAGCGTTTCAAAAAAAGAACCGTCGTGCAGTACGATGAATCCGAACGTCTTCGAATCCCGGATGCTCCTTACCCATCCGCCTACCGTTAGTTTCTTCCCGATAAACTTTTCTTTTTCACGATACAACTCCCTGATGCTTACCAATTCCATTTTTCCCTTTTCCCTCCGTCCGGCGCGCCCGCGCCGTTTTTTCTTTATCCCTTACTGTTCGGTAATGACCGCGTTTTCCCGAAGCAGTTCCATGACCTTATCGCTCATGACATAGTCCTCGTAATTGTCCGTATCCAGATCCGCCTTCAGCTCATCGGCGCTTTCATAACCGCCGTTTTCCGCGCCTTCCTGAAGCGCGGCGTCGATCTCCTCCTGCGTGACCGTGATCCCTTCCTTGTTGGCGATCGCCTGAAGCATGATCGACTCCCTGCACGATGCAGCCGCGCCTTCTCTCGCCTGCTCTTCAAACTCTTCCATAGTAGACTGATAATACTGCGTAATCAGCGTTTCAAAGCTCATGCCGCTCGCCGCCGCTACCTTCTTCATACGGTTTACCACTCTGTCGTAATACTGATCGACCATCGCTTTCGGCGGCTCCTGAAACGTGCAATTTGCCATCGCGGCGTCCACCAGCGCCTCGTCCACATTCCTGCGGTACGTTTCCTGCGCGCTTTCCGTCAGAAGTTCCTGCACATACGCTTCGTATTCCTCCGTCGTATCGCATCCGACGCCGAGCGTCTGTACAAATTCGTCCGTCAGCTCCGGTATCCGCTTTTCCGAAATTTCGTTTACCGTGACGGTAAATACGACCGGCGCTCCCGCCAGATCGGAGTTCTGCGGATACGGGTCGGGAAACGTCGCGTCGACGTCTCTTGTCTCGCCGACCCGCGCGCCTACCAGTCCTTCTTCAAACCCTTCGATAAACGTATGGGAACCGATCTCCAGATCAAAGCCCTGATCCGTGCCGCCCGAAAACGCGACGCCGTCCTTTTTGCCTTCGTAGTCAATATTGACGAGATCGCCTTCCTGTACCGCGCGGTCTTCCGTAATCTTCTCCCACTGCGCGTGCTGGCTGAGGACATAATTGATATAATTCTGCCTGTATTCCTCCGTCACCTCCGCGGAAGGCACCGACACCTCCAGACCCTTATATTCCCCGAGCGTCACATACTTTTCCGTTTTCATTTCCGATAATACGACGCTGCCGCATCCGGAAAGCGACGCGGCCGTCAGGACAAGCCCCAATAACAATGCGATTTTCTGTTTCATAATCTTCCTCCATGTCGGGACAATCTTCTGCCCCGACTGATATATTCTTTAAATAATGTAGCACGAAACGCCGGATTTTACAACAACGGGGAAAGCAGACGGCTCACCTGCTCCTTCACACGGATACGCAGCTTCCTCGAAGTATAACGCTCCTTTGTGATCCGCGTGCATACCGCTAAATCTTTTCGGAACGCCTCAACCATCTTTTCCGCTTCCTTCTCGTCATAGACGACCGCATTGACTTCAAAATTCAGCCGGAAGCTGCGGATATCCATATTGGCAGTGCCGTAGCACAATACCTGTTCGTCTACGACAAGCCCTTTCGCGTGCAAAAAGCCGTTGTCATACGTATAACACTTCGCCCCCGCCATGACAAGATCGCCGATATAAGAGTAGGTTGCCCAATAAACAAACGGATGATCCGGCTTGCACGGGATCATAATATTGACGTCCACGCCCGAATAAACCGCCACAAGAAGCGCGCTGTATACCGCCTCATCGGGAACAAAGTACGGCGTCTGGATATAAATGCTCCGCTCCGCCTTATGGATCAGGCGCAGATAATTGTTGCGCACATTCTGCATCGCCGAATCCGGTCCGCTTGATACGATCTGCACGCCGCTGCTGCCGAGCCGCTCTTCCGAAGCCGAAAAATACTCGTTGTCGTCCTGCAGCAGGTTTTCCCGCGCCGCATAATTCCAGTCGAGAATAAACCGAAGCTGAAGCTGGGAGACCGCCAGCCCCTCCATCCGAAGGTGCGTATCGCGCCAATAACCGAATCTCTCGTCCAGTCCGATATATTCCTTCCCGATGTTAAAACCGCCGACATAGCCGATACGCCCGTCGATCACCGCGATTTTACGGTGATTGCGGTAATTGACGCGCAGATTCAGCTTCCCCAGAAGCGGCGGAAAAAATACCGCCGTCTGTACGCCGTCCGCGTTAAGCTCCCGCCAGCACCTTTTACCGGCGAATCTTCCTCCCATGCCGTCGTAAAGAACGCGTACCTCCACCCCGGTCTTCGCCCGCTCGCGCAGCACTTCTTTGATTCTCGCGAACAATACGTCGTTTTTAATAATATAATATTGGATATGGATCGACTTTTCCGCCCGCCGCATGTCTTCCAGCAGCGCGTCGAACTTTTCGTTGCCGTCCGTAAAGATTTTGATCCGGTTATTGTCCGTCAGCACAACTCCGGCGCTCTCCAGATTATAATAGATCAGATCGGAATACTTTTTCAGATTCGGATATTCCGTCCAGAGCGTCCTCGTCCGGATGCTCGCCTCCTGGCTGCGGATCGCCTCATGGATATGATCCTCCACCTCTTTTGTACGGAACATCTTGCTTTTGTGCATATCGCCGCCGATCAGCAGATACAGGATGAATCCGACGATCGGGATAAAATACAAAAGCAGCAGCCACGTCCAGACGGACGTCGGATTTTTACGCTGAAAGAAAATAATGACGACCGACAGTATGCAGTTGACGACCAGCAGATGATCGTACAGGAACGCCGCCGCATCCCATACCGTTTTCAAAGCTACAGGCATTTCGTTTCCCCTCAATGATCGCAAGTATATCACATTGGCTCCATTTTTTCACGGGCTGTCCTCATCCGCTGCAAAATGAGCCTTGATTTCAGTATATCCATTTTCCAA
>JAGARW010000173.1 GCA_017621975.1 Lachnospiraceae bacterium
AGGAAGCAAGACGTACCTTATTGCGGTATTTGATGTTCATAAATTCATGCTGCGCCTTTTTGTCGTCCGCATAAAGAGCCAGCTTATGGATCGCAGGAAGGTCTGTAATCCATTCGTCTCCTACCTTTTCCGTTACCCACTTCGCAAGCAGCGGATTGCCGTGCAGCAGGAATCTTCTCTGCGTAATGCCGTTCGTCTTATTGTTGAATTTCTCCGGCATCATTTCATAGAAATCGCGCAGCTCCTGTTTTTTCAGAATCTCCGTATGCAGCCTTGCAACGCCGTTGACGGAATAGCCCGCCGCAATCGCAAGATGCGCCATCTTCACCTGTCCGTCATAAATGATCGCCATCTTAGCTACCTTATTATGGTTGCCCGGATATTTTGCCTCGATAGACTGAATGAATCTGCGGTTGATCTCTTCAATGATCTGATAAATACGCGGAAGCAGTCTGGAAAACAGCTCGATCGGCCATTTTTCAAGTGCCTCTGCCATAATAGTATGGTTTGTATACGCGCACGTCTTTGTCGTAACGTCCCACGCCTCATCCCACGTCAGATAATATTCGTCCATCAGCACGCGCATCAGCTCCGCAACCGCAACGGTCGGGTGCGTATCGTTCAGCTGGAACGTCGCCTTCTCATAAAATTTGCGCACGTCGCTGTGGCTTCTCATATATTTTGCCACGGCTGCCTGTACGGAAGCGGAAATAAAGAAATACTGCTGTTTCAGACGCAGTTCCTTTCCTGCGTAATGATTGTCGTTCGGATACAATACTTCTACGATATTTCTCGCAAGATTTTCCTGCTCGACCGCTTTCTGATAATCGCCCTTGTCAAAGGAATCCAGCTTAAAGCACTCCATCGGCTGCGCGTCCCAGATACGGAGCGTGTTGACAATGCCATTGCCATAGCCTACGATCGGCAGATCGTACGGAACCGCCTGTACCGACTGATACCCTTCCTGAACGAAATGCTGTCTGCCCGTCTCGTCGGTACGTACCGTTACGTAACCGCCGAATTTAACTTCTTTTGTGTATTCGGGACGGCGCAGCTCAAACGGATTGCCGTCGACAAGCCAGTTATCCGGTACTTCTACCTGATAGCCGTCTCTGATCTCCTGCTTGAACATCCCGTAGCGGTAACGGACGCCGCAGCCATACGCCGCGTATCCGAGCGTTGCAAGGGAATCCAGAAAGCACGCCGCCAGACGGCCGAGACCGCCGTTGCCGAGCGCCGCGTCCGGCTCCTGATCCTCGATCAGATTGATGTCGACGCCAAGCTCTTCCAGCGCTTCCGCGACGTCGTCATACGCCTGCAGATTGATCATATTGTTGCCGAGCGCCCTGCCCATCAAAAACTCCATCGACATATAATAAACGATTTTTACGTCCTGTTTTTCATACTCCTTCTGGCTTTCCATCCAGTGATCGATGATCGCGTCCTTAATGGCGTAGGATACCGCCTGAAAGATCTGCTGCGGCGTCGCTTCCTCCATCGTCTTGCGATACAACGTCTTTACATTGTACAAAACGCTGCGTTTAAACAATTCTTTATCAAAAGAAAGCTTTTTTACCGGTTTTTTTATTTGTTTTTTGATCATGTCATCCTCCTCATTATGTACTTTCTTCCTATAAATGTAATATCGTTGGTATTATATCACGTTTCTTACAAAAGCGAAAGAACAGACCGCAATCTGTTCTCTCAAAATTTTTATTTTACTTAGATTTTTCTTCCGTTTTCCAGTTCGCATAAATATTGGCGAGGATTGCGCCGGATATATTATGCCATACGGAGAAGATTGCGCCCGGTACGGTCGCCATAGCAAGATCCGGGAAGGAAGTTGCCGCAAGGCTTGTTGCCAGGCCGGAATTCTGCATACCGATCTCGATCGAAAGCGCCTTTGTCTTTTCCGGAGTTGTACGCAGAAGACGTCCAAGCAGAAAGCCGCAGCCATAACCAAGCAGATTGTGCAGAATCACGACGACAAATACGATCGCTCCTGTCGTCAGAATCTTTTCGGAGTTTGCAGATACGACAGCCGCTACGATCATAACGATCGCCGTTACCGAAATAAGCGGCAGTACCTTAACGCATTTCTGCGTTGTCTTTCCGAAAAATTTATTGATCAGAAATCCCAGCCCGATCGGCAGGATAACGACCTTAATAATAGAAAGGAACATGCTCACAATATCGACAGATACCGTCGTCTTTAATAATAAGTAGGTAACCGCAGGCGTTATGAACGGCGCCAATAACGTATTCACGCTCGTCATGCCGACAGAAAGCGCTACATCCCCTTTTGACAGGAATGTCATAACGTTGGACGAGGTTCCTCCCGGACAGGTTCCTACCAGAATCACGCCCGCCATCAATCCTGCTTCCAGACCGAACGCCTTACCGAGCAAAAATGCAAGAATCGGCATGATCGTAAACTGCGCCACACAGCCGATCAAAATATCAACCGGTCTTTTGAATACGATCGCAAAATCCGACAGCTTTAATGTCAGTCCCATACCGAACATAACGACCATGAGCAGCGGATTGACCCAGCTCGTTTTGATCCAACTCAAGGACGACGGTACAAACAGCGCCAATGCAGCCACTGCAAGTACGATAACCGCCATATATTTACCTACCAGATCGCTTATCTTTTCCAGTGTTTTCATCTTTTTCTCTCCATTCCCTTTATAACTTTTCAACGCCGATCGTTACCTTCTCGCCGTTGATATTCCATTCTTTTGCAGACACAGCGTCCTCGCCATAGACAATCGTGTCGGCAAGTACCTTGCCGCTGATGCTCTCAGCATTGCTTCTTACGATCTCTTCGATCTTCGCGTTGCCGTTCACCGATACTTTGATATGATCCATGACTTCAAATCCGGTCTCTTTTCTCATCGTCTGAATCTTACTGATGATTTCGTATACAAAGCCTTCTTCAATCAGCTCCGGCGACAGATTCGTATCAAGCACAACGGTAATACCGCCATAGCTCTCTGACACGAAGCCTTCCACCTGCGCCGCGTCGATGAGCAAGTCATCCTTCTCCAGTATCTCTTCTTTTCTGTCAAGCGTGATCGTCAGCGTGCCCTTTTCATTGAGCTCGTCCATCGCCGCATTGCCGTCAAGCTGCGCAAGCGCTTCCTTCAAAGCGTTCAACTGCTTACCGAAACGTCTGCCGAGCGTCTTGAGCTGCGGTTTGAACGTATAAGAAGTAAAGTTTCTCACATCCTGCGAATAAATAACCTCTTTGACATTCAGCTCGTCTTCGATGATCTCTTTATAAAACTCGGAAAGCTCTTCCTCTGCTTTCACATACATTTTACCGATCGGCTGGCGGTTTTTGATATTCGCCGTATTTCTTGCCGCGCGGCCGAGTACGACCGTTTCCAGAACGGATTCCATGTCCTCTTCCAGCTTCTTGTCGATCACAGCTTCGTCCGCCGTCGGGAAATCGCATAAATGAACGCTTTCCGGCGCTTCCTTGTCGATGCTTCTGACAAGGTTCTGATAAATCTGCTCCGTCATGAACGGGATCATCGGAGCCGCCGCCTTCGATACGGTAACGAGCGCCGTATACAGCGTCATATAAGCGTTGATCTTATCCTGTTCCATGCCCTTCGCCCAGAAACGCTCCCTGCAGCGTCTGACATACCAGTTGCTCATTTCATCGACAAAGTCCTGAAGTGCTCTCGCCGCCTCCGGGATTCGGTAATTGTCCAGATTGCAGTCCACGTCCTTTACGAGCGTATTTAATTTAGACAGCAGCCATTTGTCCATAACCGGCAGTTTGTCATATTCTAATTTGTATTTCGTTGCGTCGAAGTTATCGATGTTCGCATACAGGACAAAGAATGCGTACGTATTCCAAAGCGTGCCCATGAACTTGCGCTGTCCTTCCATGACCGCCTTGCCGTGGAAACGGTTTGGAAGCCACGGCGCGGAATTGATATAGAAATACCAGCGGATCGCGTCCGCGCCGTACTGCGCCAACGCGTCGAACGGATCTACCGCGTTTCCTTTGGATTTGCTCATCTTCTGTCCGTTCTCATCCTGTACATGTCCTAGCACGATCACGTTTTCATAAGGCGCTTTGTTAAATAGCAAAGTTGACTCCGCGAGCAGAGAATAGAACCATCCTCTCGTCTGGTCTACCGCTTCGGAAATAAACTGCGCCGGGAACTGCTGCTCAAACAGCTCTTTATTTTCAAACGGATAATGATGCTGTGCGAACGGCATTGCGCCGGAATCGAACCAACAGTCGATCACTTCCGGTACGCGGTGCATTTCCTTGCCGCATTCCGGGCACTTGATCGTGATCTCGTCAATATACGG
>JAGARW010000020.1 GCA_017621975.1 Lachnospiraceae bacterium
TCGGGATAGAAAATGATGCGGAAGATGAGTAAAGCATGGGAAAACAAATCAACTATTGGCTTGGATATGAGGAGTTTCTGCAGATTGCACAGGAGGCGTTAGACTGCGGGTGCATTATCATGAAAGCTGTTTCGGACAAACCGGTATCCGGGCGGACGTTCGAGATCGTCACAAAAGCTGAAAAAGCTATTCTTGAAGCATGGAGTAAGCGTTAAGCCCGACCCGGCGTCAGTATTTTAACACTTCCTGTACCAACTCCACGGCGTCCTCAATGCAGCCCTGACAGCTCCTGAGCGCCTTTCCGGTTTCGATCCCTTTTAATTCTTTACAGATCATGGAACCGTTCTTTTCGATAAATTTCGTTACGATCTCCCTTGCTAGCTTATAGGTCTCCGCTTTGGTAGCGGGAGCGTCGGTATTGCCGTCGCTGCGCGTAAAGCCTGCGAGCATAACGGCGCCCGAGACGGCGCCGCATGTGCATTCCATGCAGCCCATACCGAGACCGAAGCCTTCGCCCGCCCTGAACAATGTCTCGAGCGGGACGCCGGATTCCTCGGCAAAAGCGCAGGCAACCGCCTGACAGCAATTATAACGCTTATTATGTAAGGCGATCGCCTGTTCTTTTTTTGTCATAGCAAATATCTCCAATATTGTGATCTGAACCGGATTAGTATTCCATAGCGGCTTCTTCACCGTTTAATACGCGGAGCGCGCCCTGTGTAAGCGCAAGCAGCTCGTCTTCGCCCGGATATACGGTTACGGGAGCGATCCAGCCCGCTTTTTCTTTTAACGCGCCGACAACATAGTTATCGTAAGCGATGCCGCCGGTAATGATGATCTGGTCGACCTTTCCTTCCAGTACGCATGCCATAGAGCCCATATCCTTTGCAACCTGAAGGATGAATGCGTCGCGGATGACCTTAGCCTCTTCGTTGCCGTCTTCGATGATCTTGTCGACATTGCGCATATCGTTTGTACCGAGGTACGCGTTGAAGCCGCCGTTTCCAACGACTTTCTTATAAACCTCAGCCTGCGTATACTTGCCTGAGAAGCACATTTTGATCAGCGCGCCGCTCGGAACGCCGCCCGCCCGTTCGGGAGAGAATGCGCCGTCGCCGTCGAGTGCGTTGAATACGTCTACGACCTTGCCCGCTTTGTGCGCGCCGACGGAAACGCCGCCGCCCATATGGACAACGATCAGATTCATAGAATCATAAGCCTTACCCGCTTCTTTTGCATAACGCTTTGCGACCGCTTTCTGATTCAGCGCATGGAAAACACTGATTCTCGGAAGCTCCGGCACGCCGGAATATCTTGCCTCCGGCATCAGCTCGTCTACGACGACGGGATCTACGATATAGGAGGGAACGCCGATGGAATCGCCGATCTCACGCGCCAGAATACCGCCGAGGTTGGAAGCGTGCTGTCCCTGTACGCCGACCTTTAAGTCTGCCAGCAGAGCGTCCGTAACAGGGTAGGTGCCGCCCGGAATCGGCTTTAACATACCGCCGCGTCCTACGACGACATTCAGGGAATTAATATCGAATTCTTTTTCTTTTAACAGATTAATGATGATCTCCTTACGGAAATCCTTCTGGTCTACGATCGTCGCATACTGCGCGATCTCTTCGGTAGAGTGACGGAGCGTTTCTTCAAATAAGAGCGTTTCGTCCTCGAATACGCCGATTTTGGTCGATGTGGATCCCGGATTGATGATTAAACTTTTAACAGACATTTGGTTACCTCATTTCCGCGCCTTTCCGCGCTTTTGGATTATTGGTTGTTTTTCATATATTCTGCGACAACGGCGCCGAGCGCGAGGGAGTTTACCTTTACCTCGAAGGAATCGGAACGGGAGGTAAGGATAACCGGAGCCTTTGTACCGGTCAGCATGTTGCCGTTTGTAACTTCCGCCGTATGAACCATCGCTTTGTAAACGAGGTTGCCGGAGTGAATATCGGGGAATAAGAGGATGTCGGCGTCGCCCTGAATCGCGCGGTCCGTAGCGCCTTTGTGCTTTGCAGCCTCTGCGTCGATCGCCAGATCGAGGGAAAGAGGACCGTCTACGACGCAGCCTGTGATCTTGCCGTCTTTATTCATCTGCGTCAGTTCCGCAGCTTCTACGGTAACGGGCATTTTCGGATTAACGACCTCTACCGCGGCAAGCGGAGCGACTTTAGGATTTTCAATGCCGCACGCTTTTGTGATCTCCAGCGTATTGTTGATGATATTGACCTTGTCCTCCAGAGTTGGATAAGGAATGAAAGCAACGTCCGTTAAGAATAACAGATGGTCGATTCCTTTTACGTCGAATACGCATACGTGGGAAAGCGCGCTGCCCGTGCGCAGACCGACTTCTTTATTCAGTACGCTCTTTAAGAAATCCTTCGTACTGATGAGACCTTTCATATACATATCCGCCGCGCCGTCATGGACGAGCTTTACAGCCGCGAGGGACGCTTCGATATCGTCCTTTACGTCAATGATCTCAAAATCGGAAATATCGACGCCGGTTTCCTTTGCGACAGCTTCGATCTTGTCCTTGTCGCCGACAAGAATCGCGTCTGCGATCTTCCTGTCCTTTGCAGCTCTGACCGCTTCCAGAACAGCGGAATCCTGAGCGACTGCGACAGAAACTTTTTTCATGTCAAATTCGGATACTTTGGATACTAATTCGTCAAAAGTTTTGCTCATTTGTCACACCTCTTATTAAAAATTTGTTCACTAGCGCTTTTTCCCGTATTGATCGGGAAAATCTTCGTTAAAATAATAACACTTATAGGAATAAAGGTCAAGGCGAAAAGGCCTTACGAAAGGTTGAATTATAGCGGCAAATCTGTTAGAATATAGCAGGTTGGGTAAATGGAATAGGAGTCGTATTGATTATGAATGTTGTACAAAAATTATTTGGCACTCACAGTGAACGGGAACTAAAGCGTATTATGCCGCTTGTCGACCGGATCGAAGCGCTCCGGTCGCAGATGCAGGCTCTGACGGACGACGAGCTGCGGGGCAAGACGCAGGAATATAAAAAGCGTCTCGGCGAAGGCGAGACGCTTGACGATTTGCTTCCTGAAGCGTATGCGACTGTGCGCGAGGCGGCAAGGCGCGTTATGAATATGGAGCATTACCGGGTACAGATCATCGGCGGCATTATCCTGCATCAGGGACGTATTGCCGAGATGAAAACGGGCGAAGGAAAAACGCTTGTATCGACGCTGCCTGCATATTTGAATGCACTTTCCGGCAAGGGCGTGCATGTTGTCACGGTCAACGATTATCTGGCAAAGCGAGATGCGGAATGGATGGGACAGGTGCACGAGTTCCTCGGTCTGAAGGTAGGCGTTGTTCTCAACTCCATGAAGCCGGAGGAACGCCGTGAAGCTTATAACTGCGATATCACGTATGTGACAAACAACGAGCTTGGATTTGATTACCTGCGTGACAATATGGTGATTTACAAAGAACAGCTCGTGCTGCGCGATCTTCACTACGCGATCATCGACGAAGTGGACTCCGTCCTGATCGACGAAGCGCGAACGCCGCTCATTATTTCGGGACAGAGCGGTAAATCGACGAAGCTTTATGAGGCGTGCGATATTCTGGCAAGGCAGATGACGCGAGGCGCCGACGTTGAGGACCTGTCCAAGATCGACGCCATCATGGGAATCGAGCAGGAGGAAAGCGGCGATTTCATCGTCAATGAAAAGGATAAGGTAGTTAACCTGACGGCGGAAGGCGTGTCGAAGGTCGAGAAATTTTTCCAGATCGAAAATCTGGCCGATCCGGACAACCTGGAAATTCAGCATAACATCATTCTGGCGCTGCGCGCCCATAATCTTATGTTCCGCGATCAGGATTATGTCGTTAAGGACGATCAGGTGCTTATCGTCGATGAGTTTACAGGACGTATTATGCCGGGACGCCGTTATTCCGACGGTCTCCATCAGGCGATCGAAGCGAAAGAGCATGTTAAGGTCAAGAGAGAAAGCAAGACGCTGGCAACGATCACGTTCCAGAACTTCTTTAATAAATTTGAAAAGAAATGCGGTATGACCGGTACGGCACTGACGGAAGAGAAGGAATTCCGCGATATTTACGGGATGGACGTGATCGAGATCCCGACGAATAAACCGGTGCAGAGAATCGACCATCAGGACGCCGTTTATAAGACAAAGAAAGAAAAGCTGCATGCGGTCGTAGAGGCGGTCAAGGAGGCGAACGCCAAAGGACAGCCCGTGCTTGTCGGCACGATTACGATCGAGATGTCGGAGGAATTAAGCCGCCTGCTCCGCAAGGAGGGGATTGAGCATAAGGTGCTGAACGCCAAGTTTCATGAGCTTGAGGCTGAGATCGTAGCCGACGCGGGTATTCACGGTTCCGTTACGATCGCGACCAATATGGCGGGACGAGGTACGGATATTAAGCTGGACGAGGAAGCGAAGGCGCTCGGCGGTCTGAAGATCATCGGTACGGAGCGTCATGAGTCGAGACGTATCGACAATCAGCTCCGCGGACGGTCCGGCCGTCAGGGCGATCCGGGCGAGTCCAAGTTCTATATCTCTCTGGAAGACGATCTGATGCGTCTGTTTGGTTCCGAACGTCTGATCAATATGTTCAATGCGCTCGGCATTCCCGAAAATCAGGAAATCGAGCATAAGATGCTGACGAACGCGATCGAGACGGCGCAGAAGAAGATTGAAAGCAATAACTTTGGCATCCGTAAAAATCTGTTGGAATACGATCAGGTCATGAACGAGCAGAGAGAGATCATCTATGCGGAGCGCCGCCGCGTACTGGACGGCGAGAGCATGCGCGACGTGATCTACAAGATGATTACGGACATTGTTGAAAATACGGTCGATATGTGTATCGGAGACGATATCGATTCCGACGACTGGGATCTGACAGAGTTAAATACGCTGCTTCTGCCGATCATTCCGCTCAAGGTCATTAACCGGGGCAGGATCGAAAAGCTGAAAAAGAACAGCTTAAAGCATCAGTTAAAGGAAGAAGCCGTTAAGCTCTACGAGAGCAAGGAAGCGGAATTCCCGGAGACAGAGGCGATCCGCGAGCTGGAGCGCGTCGTACTGCTCAAGGTGATCGACCGCCGCTGGATGGATCATATCGACGATATGGATCAGCTCCGTCAAGGAATCGGTCTGCA
>JAGARW010000174.1 GCA_017621975.1 Lachnospiraceae bacterium
GCTGCTTGCGGAGGGAAAGCTTGAGGTCACGAAGCGGGGCAGGTACAAAAAAGCGGAAGAGAAGCTGATCACCGGCGTCTTTGCAGGCAGCCAGAAGGGGTTCGGCTTTGTCGAAGCGGAGGGACTTGCGGAAGACCTTTTTATCCCAGAGACAAAGACGGGCGGCGCGTTCCCGGGAGATCAGGTGCAGGCGCGCCTGCTGCCCGGCAGACGTGGGAAGCGTCAGGAGGCTGAGATCGTAAGGATATTGGAACGCAGCGTAAAACAGCTTGTCGGTACGTTTCAGAAGAGTAAGGGATTCGGCTTTGTCATTCCCGACAACGCTAAAATTCCGGCGGATATATTTGTACCGCCGGAGCGTTCTAAAGGGGCGGTAGACGGTCATAAAGTAGTGGTGGAGATCACAAGCTACGGAGACGGCAGGAAAAGTCCGGAAGGCATCGTGAAGGAAATTCTCGGTCATGTGAATGATCCCGGCGTCGATATTATGAGCATTATCAAGGGCTATGACCTGCCGCTTGAATTTCCGGAGCGGGTACTGCATCAGGCGGAGCGCGTTAGCAGTCCGGTGTCCGCCGCCGATATGGCGGGCAGACTTGACCTGCGCGGCGTGACGATGGTTACGATCGACGGAGAGGATGCAAAGGATCTGGACGACGCCGTCAGCCTTTCGATGGAAGGGGAACTTTACTGCCTTGGCGTGCACATCGCCGATGTGACGAATTATGTGCAGGAAAATTCTGCGCTTGACCGGGAAGCGTTAAAACGCGGTACAAGCGTATATCTTGTCGATCGGGTGATTCCGATGCTGCCGCATACGCTGTCGAACGGGATTTGCTCCCTGAACGCAGGGGAAGACCGTCTGGCGCTTTCCTGTCTGATGAAGATCGACCAAAAGGGCAGAGTCGCGGATTACAAGATCGCGGAAACGGTCATCCATGTAGACCGCCGTATGTCTTATACCAATGTGAAAAAGATATTGGAGGACCGGGACGAGGCGGTGATCGGGGAATACAGAGAGCTTGTGCCGATGTTTGAGCAGATGGCAGATCTGGCGGCGCTGCTTCGCAGGAAGAGAAAGGCGAGAGGATCGATCGACTTCGACTTTCCGGAGACAAAGATCGTTCTTGCGCCGGACGGAAAGCCCGTGGAGATCAGGCCGTATGAACGCAATACGGCGACAAAGCTGATCGAAGAATTTATGCTGATCGCCAATGAGACGGTCGCGCAGCACTTTTACTGGCAAGAGCTGCCGTTTGTATATAGGACGCACGATACGCCCGATCCGGAAAAGATCGAGAAGCTGGCGGCGTTCATCCGGGGGTTCGGATATTCCATTAAGACGACGCAGGAGGAAGTGCATCCGAAGGAGCTTCAAAAGCTCCTTGGCAGGATCGAAGGGACGACAGAAGAGGCGCTGATCAGCAGACTGACGCTGCGGAGTATGAAGCAGGCGCGTTATACGACGGAAAACACCGGACATTTCGGTCTTGCGTGCGCTTATTACTGTCATTTTACTTCGCCGATCAGGCGGTATCCCGATCTGCAGATTCACCGTATTATCAAAGAGAATCTGAGGGGAAGGCTCGGCGCGGGCAGGATTTCCCATTATAACGAAATCCTGCCGGAGGTAGCCAAGCATTCGTCACAGATGGAACGGCGCGCAGATGAGGCGGAACGCGAGACGGATAAACTGAAAAAGGTTCAGTTCATGGAAGCGCATATCGGCGAGATCTACGAAGGCGTCATTTCCGGCGTGACAAGCTGGGGCGTTTATGTGGAACTGGAAAATACGGTGGAAGGCATGATACGCGTCGGTGATCTGCCGGGCGATTTCTTTTATTACGAAGAGAGCAGCTATGAAATGGTCGGACAGACGACGGGCAGACGTTATAAACTTGGCGAACGGATTACGATACAGGTAAAGGAAACAGACCGGTTCAACCGGACGATCGATTTCTGTATACCGGAGGAATAGAGGCAGACAATGGGGAAGGAAAATTTCAAACTGGTAGCCAATAACAAAAAGGCGTACCACGATTATTTTATCGAAGAAAAATATGAGGCGGGCGTTGCTCTGCATGGGACGGAGGTAAAATCCCTGCGGCTCGGCAAGTGCTCGATCAAAGAAGCGTTCGTCCGCATTGAAGGAGGTGAGGTGTTCGTCTACGGTATGCATGTAAGCCCTTACGAAAAAGGCAATATTTTCAATAAGGACCCGCTGCGTGTGAAAAAGCTTTTGCTGCACCGTCAGGAGATCCATAAGCTGTCGGGCAAGATCGCGGAGAAGGGCTACACGCTCGTGCCGCTTCAGGTCTATTTCAAGGACGGACTCGTTAAGGTGGAAATCGGTCTTGCAAAGGGCAAAAAGCTGTATGACAAGCGGCAGGATATTGCGAAAAAGGATCAGCGACGCGAAGCGGAAAAGGAATTCAAAATACGCAATCTGTAACGCAGCGGGCACAGGCGTCGCCCGCAGCAGATTCAGACACAAGGGCCGTATCATTAAGAATTTATAAAATATGCCGCAGGCGGTTGACCGCGCCTGAAAATACTTTTATAATAAAAATGCAGAACGGACGTTTTGCATATGGAAAACAGAATACGGGGTAGTAAAGGTTTCGACGGGGGTTTTGCAGCCGGAGAAGCTATCCGCAGGTGATGCGTTAAATCACAAACCTAAATATAAACGCTAACGATAATTTAGCTTACGCTGCCTAAGGGCGGCTGTCTGACTTAGGGCACCTACACTTTAAGACCCAGGCATCGACTATGTAGGAAACGACGTATATTAAGCTTTGCGTATACGGGCGTATCATGAAGCTACCGACGGTATCAGGATGTTGGTTTTCGGATGCCGGAGGGAATGCAAAGAACCGACTATGATAGTAGAAGGACGGGGAATAGGCTTTCGGACATGGGTTCGACTCCCATCTACTCCATTGAAAAAGCCCGGTAAATCATGTAATTTTGATTTACCGGGCTTTTTTGTGCTGGAGCATACGGGATTCGAACCCGTGACCTCAACAATGCGAATGTTGCGCGCTCCCAACTGCGCTAATGCCCCATGCGGTTAGTATAACAATAATAGGACAAAAAATCAACTGTAAATTACAAATTTTTACTGCCAATGACAAGAAGGACAGCAACAAAAAAATGGGTCGAAAGTAACAAAAAAAGTGAAAATAGTATTGTGTATTTTGTAAGATAGCGATAAAATAATTTTATATTCATTATTTTGCGACAAAACAAAAAATAGTGAAAAATTTCATCTACAATCTTAGGAGGGGACCATATGTTTCGTAATTTAAGAGTTAGAACCAAGCTGATTTTTCTGTCTGTCATAGCGATGCTGGGATTATTAGGCGTCGGGCTTTTTGCATTAAACCGGATGTCGTATTCCTATGAATTGTCGGTAGAGACAATGAAGCAGACTCTGTATGACGATTATGATGAACAGATTCAGGGAGAGACGGAAAACGTCATTACATTGCTGGAAGGAATTTATGCGAAGCAGCAGGCGGGCGAATATACCGAGGAAGAGGCGAAAAAGCTGGCGGCGGATCTCGTCAGAGAGCTTCGCTACGGAGAGAGCGGCTATTTCTGGATCGATACATATGAAGGGACGAACGTTGTCCTGCTTGGAAATGAAACAGAGGGAACAAACCGTATGGATTCCAAGGACGTCAATGGAACTCCTTTTATCCAGGAGATTATTGCAAACGGTCAGAAACCGGAAGGCGGTTTTACGGAGTATTATTTCACAAAGGAAGGCACGACGGAAGCGTTTCCGAAGCGCGGCTACAGTAAAGCGTTTGAACCGTGGCAATGGGTTGTAGGAACCGGTAATTACATCGATGAACTGGATGCGCTGGCGCTCTCCAAAAATGCAGGACAGAAGACTGCTTACGAGCATACGTTTGTCGTTGTCGTTTCGCTGCTTGTCTCTGTTTTTGTCATATTGACCGCGTCCGTAATCATGATCGTACGGGACATCGTAAAGGCGCTTCATACATCGGCTGAATTTATGGATCGGGTTTCCAAAGGAGATTTTACGCATGAAGTGCCGATGAACTTACAAAAGCGTAAGGACGACTTCGGCGATTTGGCGAAAGCTATGGAAAATATGAGGCAGGAACAGTCTGCTCTGGTTTATGAAGTCAAAGCGGAATCCGGAAGCATTCATGATATTGTCGCAAGAGTCAATGATGAAGTCGTACAGCTTCATGACAATATCCAGAGCGTTTCCGCCACAACACAGGAACTGTCGGCAGGGATGGAAGAAACGGCGGCTACATCGACGGTAGTAAGAGAATCGACCGAACAGATGGCGCAGGCGGTATCGAGTATTTCGGAACGCTCGCAGGACGGTGCGGAAAAGGCGGTTGAGATTAACGATCGTGCGGATGAAACCGTTAAGAAGGTACAGGAGTCCCAGCGGAAATCAGTTGCCCTTTGGGAAGGCATCCAGAAGGACTTAGAGGAAGCGCTTGGACAGGTTAAAGTCGTAGACCAGATTTATGAACTGGCGGACGCTATTATGGGAATCACTTCGCAGACAAACCTGCTCGCGCTCAACGCTTCGATTGAGGCGGCAAGAGCCGGGGAGGTCGGAAGAGGCTTCGCGGTCGTAGCAAGCGAGATCGGCAATCTGGCGGATCAGTCCAAGGAGACGGTATTGCGTATCCAGAATGTGACGGGAAGCGTAACGGACGCCGTTAAAAATCTTTCTGAACATGCACAGAGACTGCTTCAGTTTGTTATGACGGACGTAACGAACGATTACGCTGACTTTTTGCAGGTCGGAAAGCAGTATAGCCAGGACGCAGGATACTTTGCACAGCTTGTAACGGATTTCAGCGCGGCGGCTCAGGAACTGAACGCGACGGTAGACAACATCAAAGAATCGGTAGAAGATATTTCCCGTGCGGCTGAGGAAGGCGCGGAAGGAACGACGGATATTGCGGCAAGAACGGCGAATATTATGGAAGAGTCGGTAAAGGTGCTTGATCTGGTCGGAAAGACGAAGAGCAGCGCGGAGCATCTGAATGTTGAAATCAGCAAGTTTAAAGTAGAAAATTGAGGAAAGTAATATGCCGTCAGGAGCAACTATTTTTAACGACAAATTGTTTGAGGCTTTTGCGAATGCTTCGGATAATATTTACATTTATGTATGCGATATGAAGTCGGACATATCCCGTTGGTCTAAAAATACGGTCGATTTTTTTGGACTTGATTCTGAATACATGGAGCATGCGGGCGAGAGATGGATGCAGAAGATTCATCCCGATGACCGGTCGGAATATTTCGAAGATATTGACGCTGTTTTTTCCGGGAGGTCGGTGCGTCATAGCTGCCAGTATAGGGCAAAAAGCAAATACGGCGATTACGTTTGGCTGGAATGCAAAGGAAGCGTGATTCATGACGAGAACGGAGAGCCTGCTGTTTTTGCAGGACTTATGACGCGTCTGGACGGACAGAATAAATACGATTCGCTCACCCATCTGCTTGTTGGCTTTGAGATGCGTGATTATGATTTTTCCAAGGGAAGCGGAGCGGTGATTTTGTTTGGAATAGACGGTTTCCGCAAGATCAATAACACGAGAGGTTATATATACGGAAATAAGGTGCTTTCCGTTTTTGCCGGCGTGCTGCAGCAGCTCGCCGGAGCGGATGATCTCGTATGCCGCCTGCAGGGCGATGAATTTCTGATTGTTTCTCCGGGCGCTGCGGAAGCGGACATGACGGCTCTGTATGAGAAGGTTCGGGAGCGATGCCGTAATATGCGTTTTTCGACGGACGGCGTAAAAAGCTTTTCTGTTTCTGCCGGAATTGTTGCTTATCCAAAGGACGGAAGCGGCTATGACGATCTGCTGAGCAATCTGGAGCATTCCTTAGAATACGCCAAAGAACGCAAAACGGAGCAGGCAGTCGTGTTTTGCAAAAAGATCGCGGACAGACATAACCGTATAAACAGGCTGCATGAAGCTTTGACGCGCAGCATCAAAAATAATTTCCGCGGATTTGAATTGTATTTTCAGCCGATTCTGGACAGCGGCACAAAACGGATCGTCGAGTGTGAAGCGCTGCTTCGGTGGAAAACGCCGGAAATTCAGGATGCGACGCCGTATGAGTTTATTAAGATATTGGAAGACAGCGGCGAGATAAGGGAGGTCGGCGGCTGGGTGATGGAAGAAGCTCTCCGTCATGCAGCAAAATGGCAGCGCAAATACGGCGACATCAGCGTCAGCTTCAATGTTTCTTATTTGCAGCTCACGGATGAAGAGTTTGTCGAAAAGCTTGTGGAAAAGGCGGAGGAATATCAGGTCGATCCGAAACGGGTCATGATAGAACTGACGGAAAGCTGTAATGCGGAAGATACCGAGATGCTGTCCAGACAATTTGACCGCCTGCGGGGGCTTGGCTTTAAGATCGCGATGGATGATTTTGGTACGGAGTACGCATCGTTCGGATTGCTGCATGATGTGAATATGGATGTGCTGAAGATCGATCAGAAATTTGTACGAGGTCTTGTTAAGCAGGGCAATAAAGCGGACATGGCGATCATCGAGAGCGTTGTCGATATGTGCGGTAAGCTTGCGATCCAAACGGTTGCGGAGGGCATTGAAACGGAAGAGATTCAGGACGTGATCCGGGGGATAGGCGTTTCGTATTTGCAGGGTTATCTGTATTCGAGACCTGTGCCGGAGACGGAATTTGAAAAAATGCTCTGCCAAAGAGGAATATAATGGAAAGGTTGTCCATATACTATACTGATTTAAAAATGCAGGAGGGTATCAGCATGGCAAGAGGACAACGCAAAACAATAGAAGAAAAGATCGCGGAAAAGGAAAAACTCATAGAAGCTTTAAAGGTTCGCCTGAAATCGGAACAGCATGAGTTGGATCTGCTGAACAAAGAAAAAAGAGACGAGGATCTACAGACTCTGAACGATGTGCTTCAGGAGGCAAAGATGACGGCGCTGGACGCGGCCGGACTGATCAGAGAATATTTGCAGGAGCGAAAAGACCCGGCATAAAACAAAGGGGTTCCCATGAGACTTTTTTATGGGAATCCCTTTTCATTCCGCGGAAAATTGTGTATAATATTTTTAATTGGGGATTAGCAGAATACAAGAGAAAAAGGGGAAAATATAAGTGGGGAAATCAATTATTTTTACGAATGATAAATGCGTAGGCTGCAACAAGTGTATTTCGGCTTGTCCTGCTCTCCTTGCAAACCGTGCGGAGACGGAAGGAGAGGCAGGCAAGATCGTTGTGGACACGGACGCCTGTGTTCAATGCGGAAGCTGCTTTGACTCGTGCGGACATGGAGCGAGAGAATTTGCGGATGATACGGAAGACTTCTTCTCGGATCTTGACAAGGGAAAAAAGATTTCCGTTATCATTGCGCCGGCGTTTCTTGCCAATTATCCGAAAGAGTATGGAAAAGTGTTAGGCTACCTCAAAAAAAGAGGGGTGAATCATATTTACAGCGTCAGCTTTGGCGCGGATATTACAACGTGGGGATACCTGCGTTACATTACGGAGCATAATTTTATCGGAGGAATTTCACAGCCGTGCCCGGCGGTCGTCAGCTACATAGAAAAATATATTCCGGAGCTGATTCCGAAACTGGTGCCGGTTCACAGTCCGATGATGTGTACGGCGATTTATGTCAAAAAATATTTGAAGCTCACGGACGATCTGGCGTTTTTAAGCCCTTGCATTGCCAAGAAAACGGAAATCGACGATCCGAATACAGGCGGTTATGTAAAATATAATGTCACCTATGACCATATGATGAAGGCGATCGGCAATGCGTATATGGGGTGTCAGGAAGCGAAAGACGAGATCGAGTACGGCTTTGGCTCCATTTATCCGACGCCGGGAGGCTTGCGTGAGAATGTGGAGCATTTCCTCGGAAAGGAATATATGATTCGCCAGATCGAGGGCGAAAAAAGAGCATATGAATTTCTGCATGAATATTTGAAACGCGTTAAGGACAAAAAGGCGCTGCCGTTTATGGTGGACGCTCTGAATTGTGAAAAAGGATGTATTTACGGTACGGCGACAGAGCCGGAGAAAAACACGGAGGACGTGCTGTTCGAAATTAATAAACTGCGCAATGCTTACAAATCGGATGTGCGTAAAAGAGGATTTGGCAAAAAAGAAGTCAGTCCGTGGGCAAAGAACCTGACGCCGCAGGAACGTCTGAAGAATTTTTACGCACAATTTAAGGATCTCAAATTAGAAGACTTTATGCGCTCTTACTCGGATAAGCATATTGCGGTTAAGGAACCGTCGGCAGCAGAACGGAATAAGATATTTGATTCTATGAACAAGCTGACTGAGGCGGATCGTACGATTAACTGCTCCGCCTGCGGCTATAATACGTGCAGTCAGATGGTGACGGCAATTTACAATGGCGTCAATATAAAAGAAAATTGTATTCATTATATCAAGGATGAGGTACAGCGGGAAAAAGAAGAGATTTTAAGACGTAATACGGAAGAAAAAGCGGCGCAGAAGCATCGTGATGAAGAATTTGTAAAAATCATGCAGACTTTCAGCGAGATGCAGACTTCTTTGTCCGAGCTTTCCGCAGGCAACCAGCAGTCGGCGAACGAGGCGACCGCTATGGCGTCCGCAGTGAGCGAACTGAACGGTTATTGTCAGGCAGTCAAGGAAGAGATGGGGAAAGTGACCGAGTTTCTGGACGATTATAAGGCAAGCAATGCAGAGATTATCGACGTTTCTTCCCAGACAAACCTGCTTGCGCTGAACGCTTCGATTGAAGCGGCGCGCGCGGGCGAGGCGGGACGCGGTTTCGCTGTCATCGCGGAAGAAGTAAGAAACTTATCGGACAATACGAAGCAGCTGATCGAGCGCAATACGGCAAACGGCAATGAACTGATTCCTGCAATTAACAAATGTATTGACGATATTAATCATGTTGTGGCGACTGTACGCGAGTTTAATGAGAAGATTATGACGATCGCAGCGAGCGCACAGGAGATTTCAGCCCAGAATGATGTGATTTCGGATATTGCGGTAGAGCTTCAGGAAGATATGAGACAACTGGTTTAATAAGAAAAGAGTCAGATTTGTCTGACTCTTTTTCACATCATAGAAAAGACTTTGGCGATGCGGAGCAGAAAATCCGATGCCTTTCCTATGATATAAAATGAAACATTGAAAGCGGCGCTATGAAAAATAAAGATTTCATTGACAGATTGGAACAAAAGGCATATTTGCAAAAAGAAGAGTGGATAGCGCTCTTTAGCAGCTATGACGGGGAAGACCGCGCGTATGCTGCGGAGCGCGCAAGAAAAACGGCGGACCGCTATTTCGGAAAGCAGGTTTATATCCGGGGACTGATCGAATTTACGAGCTTCTGCCGGAACGACTGTTACTACTGCGGGCTGCGCCGCAGTAATGAAAAGGCGCAGCGCTACCGTCTTTTGCCGGAAGAGATTCTTTCCTGCTGTAAGGCGGGTTATGAGCTTGGCTTCCGTACCTTTGTGCTGCAGGGCGGCGAGGACTCCTATTACACGGACGAGAGGATGGAAACGATTATCCGGGAGATCAAGGCGCGGTTTCCCGACTGTGCCCTGACGCTTTCGGTCGGTGAGAAGGAGGAGGCGTCTTACCGCAGGTTTTATGAGGCGGGAGCCGACCGCTATCTGCTTCGGCATGAAACGGCGCAGGAGGCGCATTACAATCTTCTGCATCCGCCTGAAATGTCGCTTCCCCATCGGAAGGAATGCCTGCGGCAGCTTAAGAGAATCGGATTTCAGACAGGCTGCGGATTTATGGTCGGCTCGCCCGGGCAGACGCCGGAGACGCTGGCGGAGGATATGGCTTTTATCCATGAACTGCATCCGCAGATGGTTGGGATCGGTCCTTTCCTTCCGCATAAGGACACGCCCTTTGCGGGAAAAGAGAAGGGCGGCTATGAGCTGACGTTATTTTTGCTGAGTCTGATCCGGCTCATGGAAAGGAACGTATTGCTCCCGGCGACGACGGCGCTTGGAACGATACATCCGAAGGGCAGGGAGGAAGGCATTCTGGCAGGCGCCAATGTCGTTATGCCGAATCTGTCGCCTGTTTCGGTGAGAAAGAAATATTCTCTCTACGACGATAAGATCTGTACGGGGGACGAGGCGGCGGAGTGTATTGTCTGCATGAAGCGGAGAATGCAGAGTATTGGATACGAAATCGTTTCTTCACGAGGGGATTATGTTTCTATAGAAAAAGAAAGGGAATGAGAAAATGGAATACAA
The DNA here is from genome assembly GCA_017621975.1 of Lachnospiraceae bacterium. Lineage (GTDB taxonomy): Bacteria > Bacillota > Clostridia > Lachnospirales > Lachnospiraceae > VSOB01. The sequence continues at coordinate 10,286 of JAGARW010000174.1, forward strand.
ATATGATGTGATGTCTCCAAAGGCAGAAGAGTTTATTAACGATCGGGAAATTCTGGAGACGATCGAATACGCAAAGGAAAATAAGTCTAACCGGGAACTGA
>JAGARW010000021.1 GCA_017621975.1 Lachnospiraceae bacterium
GATTCAGCGTTTTAATATTGCAATGGAGGAATCTCGTATCTTCCAATGTAATGACCTTATATTTTTCACGCAGATCGCTTAACGGTATTTCTCTGACCGTAATGAGCAGATTTGCAGGTTTTCCGTCCGTCGGGAATAAATGATTGCGCATGCCCGTTCCTCTCGTCGCCTGCCAGTACACCATCACCTCGCCGTCGCTGTCCATCAGATCGACGCACTTTTGCAGCTCTGCCGTCAATTCCTCCTTAGACATCCGAAATGGAATCTCAAGCGCCTGAAAACTGTTAAAGAAACGCTGCAAATGTCCTTCCAGTTCAAAGATGCGCCGGTTTGCCGCATAGGCAGCATCATAGACGCCGTCTCCGAAATACATTGCACGATCGTTCATCGGCACTGTCATTTCTTCAATTTCACCGATCCTGCCGTTGTAATATCCTACTGTCTTCATTTTTTCTCCTCCATTCCGAATATCCGAAGCCATTTGCCGAGACCGCGCAAGCTGTCCGCCAAACAAAAAAATCCATATTCCGACAAACGACTTCTTTGTCTGAATATGGATCGTCTCCAAATATTGTATACAACTTGATTCTGCGTTTACTATAGTACAAAAATTTTTATGCGTCAATACAAAAAATTGTATTTTATCAGACACATTTCGCATATATCAGATAAAACGCACGTTTTGTCCGTTATACAGTTTCTGTGCGGGCAAAGCAAGCTTCTACATACATGCCTGCTCAAGCGCCTGCAAATACGCGCACGCTTCTTTATAATACAGCTCAGGCGTAAAACGCGGCTCGCTTATCATCTCTGCCAGCAACCCGTTCAGCGTATATTCCACGATCCGAACGAGCCGTTCGGACGGCATCGCCATCATCCCGTCAAACGCAACCCTGCTATAGATCGTATCGTACGTCGTAAGCAGCGCCTCCGCCGACTCCCGCATGACTTCCACCGCTTCCGGCGTATCCTCCCGCTCTGCCTGCAGCAAAAACATCTGCATATACGGGAAGTTTTTCATTGCCTCACATTTTGCCTTTTCAACCTGTCTCCGAATATGGAAATAATCGGTTTCCGTTCTATTGACTAACGGAGTCATTTCCATTATCATATATTTGACGCTATAGTCGTAAAGAAACCCATATAAGCCTGTCTTACTCGTAAAATAATGGAACAGAAGCCCTTTGCTGATCCCCGCTTCTTTTACCATTTCGTCCGTGCTTGCCCTTCGGAAACCATTCTCCGCAAATATTTTAAGCGCCGCATTCATCATCCGATCCTGTTTTTCCTTTTTTAAATCAAAAAACTTCTCATTCATGAAATCAAACGCTCCTCTTTTGTAATTGACCATGCGGGTCGATTTCTATCTTATCATAGTTACAAGTCTCTTTCAAGCTATTTGCCTTGATTCCGCCGCTAAAATCTTTTCCAAAATGATCTGTCAGATTTCTCGTATATTCTCTTTTCATTTTCATAAAATAATATTATAATAGGGATAAGTAAAGAGGCGCAGCCCGAAAGACGCTGCATGTACTCATACAAAAGTGAAAGGAGTAAAGCTATGGCCAAAAAATTTGGGAAATTTCTTCTTTTCGTTTCTACAGTCGGCGCTGCTTTCGCAGGCGCTTACTATTTCATGAAGAGCAAGAATACAAACTCTGCAGAAGAAGACGATTATGACGATCTGGATAACGACTCTTACGAGGTTACAGACGACTCTTCCGACGGCGAGCGTTCCTATGTGTCTCTGAATCCTGAGGGAAAAGTCTCCGAAGCATCTGGTCAGTCATCCGCTTCCGGTACAACCGTAGAAGAATTTTTTGACGATGACGATGAAGAGGACGGCTCTCTCAACGCAATTTAATATTAAGGCTGATGCTTAATACAGCCTGCGAGTATTCTGACGCCGTCTTCGATTTCCGTTTCATGAAGTCCGGCATATCCTAATATCAATGTAGGCTGCCAGTTTTCTGGCAGTCTTCCGATATAGGTTTCGGACATCCCGTACACCTTGATCCCGTTTCCGGCAGCCGCCTCCAGCAGTTCTTTTTCCGTTCTGTTTCCTTTATAATGCAGCAGCAGATGCAGTCCCGCATTCTCCCCCGACACCTCCATACCCGGAAAATACGTCCGGCACGCGCCAAGCAGAGCGTCATGCCTGCTTTTATAGATTTTGCGCATCTTGTTCAAATGGCGTTCAAAAGCGCCGTCCCGGATAAAAACATTGAGGATCGACTGGTCGATTCTCGATACCGTCGAAGAAAAAAACATACATTGGCAGCGGTAACATTCCAGCAGCCGTTGGGGCAGTACCATATAGCTGATGCGGATCGCAGGGGCGATCGCTTTTGAAAAGGTACCGATATAAATGACCTTTTCCTCCCTGTCCGACGCCTGCAGCGACGGGATCGGCTTTCCCCGGTAACGGAACTCACTGTCGTAATCATCCTCGATCAAATAACGCTGCTCTTTCTGCGACGCCCACTTCAACAACTCCATTCTCCTGCCGATCGGCATCACGATTCCCGTCGGAAACTGGTGTGACGGCATCACATAAGCAAGATCGGCTCCGCACTCATACAAAGCGTCCACGCACATCCCGTTCTCGTCCATTGGAACAGTTCTGACGTCATATGCAAAGGACTCAAAAATGCGGTATGCACGCTTATAAGTCGGATTTTCCAACGCCACACTGCGATGGCGTCCCAATATTTTTTCCAATAGAAGCAGCAGATAATCGTTTCCCGCGCCGATCACGATCTGTTCCGGCGAGCAGTTGACGCCGCGCGACGCATGCAGATACCGGCAGATCGTTGTCCGCAGTTCCATATCTCCCTGAGGATGCCCAAGCGCAAACATTTCTTTTCTGTCGCCCGTCAGCGTCTCTTTTGTAATTTTTTTCCATGTTCTAAAAGGAAAGCTGTTCAGTTCCACGCCGTTCGGAGAAAAGTCATACCGGTATTTAGGAACGACTACAGTCTCGCGCTCTGCCGTTTCCGCCCTCTGCGCCTGAAAATCATAAAGTCCTTCTATCTTGCATACAAAAAAGCCCCTGTACGGCCGGGATTCGATATACCCTTCCGACAAAAGCTGTTCGTACGCCAGATCGACCGTGCTTCGGGATACCTGTAAGTATTCCGCCAATAAACGGGTAGAGGGAAGCTTCTCATCATAAAGAAGCTTCCCCTCTCTGATTTCCCGTTTGATATGATCGTATATCTGTTCATATAAATGTCTGCCGCTATGGCTGTCAAGCTCCATAACCAAATCGTTCATATGTCAGTTCTTCCCTTTTGTTTTGCCATAATATCGTCTTTCAAATCTCTCGCGCGGTCTTTTACGCGGTTGCTCGCCACACGGGAAGCGATTACATTGGAGGCAAGCTTGAGCGCCATTTCGTAATCCTCAAAGCGGGCGGAAAGCGCCGCTATCAGATAATCGACCGTATTCTCATCCATGCCGCAGATCGGATATTCTTCTTTTATATTTGCCTGTTGAAAGCCTTCCAAGGCGTTTTTCAGAAATTCGTCTTCCTGTGCGGCAAGCTTTTCTATCACTGTGTTTTGCCCGCTTTCCGCAAGGCTTTCCCGCCATCCGCGCAGAAGCCATCCCGCCTTCAGACAGACATATGCCTTCTCGCTGTCGTACGCCTGCTTGGTAATGCTGCATAAAAGCGCCATTTTATAGCGGACGAAAGCGTCCTCGTAGGAAAACGTATCTTTTTCCTCCCGCGGCTTATACGCAGAGCAGACCTTTTCCTGAATCAGGCTCTTCTGCACCTGCGTCACCGTCTTGAAATACCGCTCAAGCGCTGTATAGCCGCAATGCGGACAAAGCACGACGTCGTACTTGATCGTATTGACCGTTTCATAAATCGGACGTAAATCCTGATCCGAACCGATCATCCTTGCTTTGGATGACTTTACCGTCGGATTTTTAAAATCCGTTCCGCAGACCGGACAGGAATAGCTTTTCCCGAATACGTATTCCTGATCGGACGGACATCCGTTCCGTTCTTCACTCATTTTAATAACCATGCCTTTCTATTTATTTGGGCAGCACATAAGAACTCTTTAAGGAAACGATTCTGTTAAAGACAGGCGCTCCTTCCTTTGAATCCTTGTAATCGACACAGAAATATCCCTGACGCACAAATTGAAAGCTCTCTTCCGGCTTCACATCAAGAAGCGCCGGCTCCAGATAGCAATCCGTCAGCTTTGTCAAAGAATTCGGATTTAAATTGAGGCTGCCGTCTTCATTGTAAACGCCTTTTTCCTCGTCGATGATATTCTCATATAATCTGACTTCCGCCTTTACTGCCTCGTTTGCGGGTACCCAATGAATCGTTCCCTTCACTTTTCTGCCGTTAAAGCCGCTGCCGCACTTCGTTTCCGGATCATAGGTACAGTGTACTTCCGTAATTCTGCCGTTTTCATCCTTGACGCATCCGGTGCACGTTACAAAATAAGCGTGCATCAGACGCACCTCATTACCGGGGAACATACGGAAATATTTTTTCGGCGGTTCTTCCATGAAATCGTCGCGTTCAATATAAAGCTCCCGTCCGAACGGTACTTTGCGGCTGCCGAGCGCCTCGTTTTCGAGATTGTTCGCCACGGTAAGCAGCTCGGTCTCTCCTTCGGGATAATTGTCGATGATCAGCTTCACCGGATCGAGCACCGCCATCATACGGGGGCGCTTCATCTTGAGATCCTCGCGGATGCAGTACTCAAGCGCCGGATATTCCGCGATCGAATTTGCTTTTGATACCCCGCACAGCTCGACAAACTTCTGGATCGATTCCGGCGTAAAGCCGCGTCTGCGCAGCGCCGCGATCGAAACAAGGCGCGGATCGTCCCATCCGTCCACAATGCCTTCCTCTACGAGCTTCTTAATATAGCGCTTACCGGTCACAACATTTTTAAGATACAGTTTTGCAAACTCGATCTGCTTCGGCGGATGCGGGTATTCCAGTTCTCTGACGACCCAGTCATACAGAGGTCTGTGATCCTCAAATTCCAGCGTACAGATCGAATGGGTGATTCCTTCAATCGCATCTTCGATCGGATGCGCAAAATCATACATCGGATAAATGCACCACTTATCTCCCGTATTGTGATGCGTCATATGGGCGACACGGTAAATGACCGGATCGCGCATATTCATATTCGGAGACGCCATATCGATTCTGGCGCGCAGTACCTTGGAGCCGTCTTCGTATACGCCGTTTTTCATCTCTTCAAACAGAGTCAGATTTTCTTCTATGCTGCGGCTGCTGCCCGGATCTTCTTTGCCCGGCTCCGTCAGCGTGCCTCTATACTCGCGAATCTCATCCGCAGACAAATCCGACACATATGCCTTTCCCTTTTTGATCAGCTTAACCGCGCCCTCGTACATCTGGTCGAAATAATTGGAAGCAAAAAACAGCCTATCCTCCCAATCCGCGCCAAGCCATTCAATATCCTTTTTAATCGACTCTACAAATTCCGTCTTTTCTTTTGTCGGATTCGTATCGTCAAAACGCATATTAAATTTGCCGTGATATTTTTTCGCCAGTCCATAGTTCAGAAGAATGCTTTTGGCATGTCCGATATGCAGATAGCCGTTCGGCTCCGGTGGGAAACGGGTATGCACGGTATCATATACGCCCTCCGCCAGATCCTTTTCGATGATCTGCTCGATAAAATTTTTGGAAACAGTCTCTTTCTCATTTAATTCTGTCTTTTCTGTCTCTGCCATGTCCTTTCACTCCTCATACACGTGATTTTCGATGTCCCATTATATCATACTTTTTTTCTTACCGCATGTTCTTTTTCCAATACCTTCCTGCCATGCCCGTTATCTTTTTCATTTTACATGAGTTGATAGGGTATTGCAAGTGCACTTGTCTGATAAATATGATATAATATCGACAGATAATACCGTCCCGAATGGGCATGCTTTATCGTAATTCTACAGAAGGGAAAACAATGACTTTTTGAAAAAACAAACCCGGCTCTCTCATTTGAATACTTTGTTCTATCTTGCAGTTCTGGCTGCTATCTTAACCTTTGCGCTGCTTCAGCCGTTCGGCGACCCGCCCGATGAAGTAAACCGCTATAAGGTCGCGCAGTTTATCTGCCGCTACGCCGCGCTGCCGACCGGCGAGGAATTCGAAGTCGCGATCGGCGGCTACGGCGGTTCTTACGCCTTTCAGCCGATCCTGCCCTATATGATCCAGGGCTTTCTCATGCGCTTTGTCTCTCTCTTTACAAAAGAGAATCTGGCGCTGCTTTTGTGCGCGCGCATAGTAAACGCCTTATTCGGCGTTATCATGGCTGTTTATGTCCGCCGCCTGTCCGTTCTTTTATTTCGGGAACGCACTGCGGGATGGCTGTTTTGTTTTCTTATTATGTTTCTGCCGCAGAATCTGTTTCTGCATTCTTATGTCAATACGGATTCTATGGCGTCTATGTCCGGCGCGGTCATTCTCTATGCCTGCGTCAGCGGAATGCGAAGCGATTGGCGGCGGCGCGACTGTCTGACACTGTGCGCCGGTATCATCTGCTGCGCGCTTTCCTATTATAATGCGTATGGTCTGATCGTGGCGGCGGTTCTGCTCTTTGCGATCTCGCATCTGAAAAAACGCACGGACGGACGGCTGGCGGTCGACTGGAGCGGTCTGCTCCGCAAGGGACTTATGATCTCTGCCATCGTACTGCTCGGCATCGGCTGGTGGTTCATCCGCAATTATATCATCCATGACGGAGACTTTCTCGGACTGCAGGCAAGGATCGCAAATTCGATCCGTACCGCCCTCCCGGAGTACAACCCGGCAACGCGCGTGACTGTCGCCGCCTCCGGCGCCTCTCTGAGCGATATGCTGTTTCGTATGGATTTCCTTTATTTTCTCTGGAACAGCTTTGTTGCCCGCTTCGGTCCTATGACGCTGCCGACGCTGCCGTTTCTCTACATCTGGTATTACCGTATCTTTTTCTGGGGGTTTGTATTTGCGCTGATTCCGGCGTCGTTAATCCGCGGCGGACAGAAAACGCAGACGGCAGAGTCCAAAATCTCACAAGCGGAACGCGGCGCATCGAACATGCCGTGTGAAAATAACGAAGCTGTAGAACCGGAGCCGTGGAAGCGGCAGTCGCAGAGGCTTCTGTTCCATCTCGCCCTGCTGCTCGTCATCCTGATCACATTCGGACTGTGCGTTTACTATTCCTATACAAGCGACTATCAGCCGCAGGGACGCTATATTATGCCGATGCTCATTCCGTTTATGTACTTTGTCACGCTCGGCTTTGACAAGCTGACTGCTCTTTTTACAAACCGGCTGCCTGTTGCCGCGCTGCGCAGGTATTGCCGCCCCGTTATTATGGGCGGACTGCTGCTTTTTTTATCCGGCGCTCTGACGCTGACGCTCGTCCGCGTCGTGATCCCGCATTACGTATCGGGCGTTAATTTATGGAATGCGGATTGGATCGCGTTTTGAAACGCGCTATCCTTCCGCCATTCTTTTCTCAAACGCTTCCGTCGTCATCTGCGCCCGCTTCGCGGCTTCCTCTATAGAAAGCAAGCCGTCCCTCACCAAATCCGCAAGCGCCAAAAATGTTCCCTCCTGCGTACCTTTCAGAATCCCTTCCTGTAACCCTTCCTCATGTCCCTTTTCGATCCCAATCTCCAGAATATTCATCTTCACAGCCTCCCATTCTTCCGATTGCTTTACTTCCGTTACGATCCTGTCCAGCTCCACGATCCTCCTGTCCTTTACAAGGATCTCAGGATTGTCAAGCGTCGTATTTCTCATATACTGCAGCAGGCTGACAAGCTCCGGCCTGCCCTTTCTGCTCGACATATTTAAAAACAGCTTCTTCGTCCCGTCTCCCAGCTTCAGCCCCGCGATCTCCTCGCACTGTTCGCTGAACGTATATTTCGCCAGCCCTCTTTTAAAAATGTCTTCCTGCGTGATGAAAATGATCGCCGTCGAAGGCAGATTTCTATATCTCGTCCGTTTTCCCGATTTCAGCAGCGGCGTGTCGATCATCCCCTGATAAAACCTCGCCCGCTTCCTGATGTCGTCGTGCGCCGTATCGTTCTGCATCTCCGTATTGAACTGACGGTCTGCATAATCGACCGCCCATGCGTCCAGACGGATCGCACGCCTGCCGCTTTCGTTCAGCACGACCTGTTCCGCCTTGACTTCCTTTAACGCAAGGTCTTCTTCCTCCAGTATGATGCTGAGCACATCCTCGTATGCCTTTTTGTTCTTCATCACAGACAAAAACAGGGCGAAATCGCTCAGGTTAAACTGGTAGTCCGCAGGAAGAAGCTCCTTTTTCATTTCATCGTTCATCGTATTTCCTCTCTTTCCAATCAAGTGCAGAGAGGCTTTTCCTCCCCGCCGGTTATTCAGTTGTAAGCAAGGAGTTCTCAGGCGAATGCCTTTTGACGAACTGCATTTCAGATATGGCTTGAATTTACTGAAATACAGCGTAAGATTTTACAGAATCTCAGATATGTCCTTCATTGCTTGACATAAGTCTATCATAAAATAATGACGGACACAATCTATAAATGAAACAAAAAATCGGAACTCTTTGATTTCTCAAAGAGTCCCGATTTCTCAAGCACCGTGCATAAACGCATCCTTCACGTACGTAAACGCACTCTTCGCGTGCGTTAGAGGATTCGAACCCCCGACCTTTTGGTCCGTAGCCAAACGCTCTATCCAGCTGAGCTAAACGCACTTACCATCGAAACGATCTATCGATCGCAACAGCATTATTCTATACGGTTTTATCCGTTTTGTCAAGTAGTTATTCTGAATTTTACCATCAAAATATCATACTGAGATGAAAAGTTTATTTCCACTCTGAGTAAGATTTCCTGGCACGCACGGCAACGCTCCTATAAGGAAATAACGAAACCCGTTTATACGATCAGTCCATGCTCCATACAATAATGATAAATCCCGTCCTGCGCGACATGACCGCACACATCATCCGCAATCCGCTTCAGCTCTGTCGAAGCGTTTCCCATCGCTACGCCCCGTCCGACCGCCTGTAGCAGTTCAATATCGTTGTTGCCGTCGCCAAAAGCGATCGCCTCTTCCCGGTTAAAGCCGCAGCGTTCCAAAACTTTCGCAACGCCCGTTCCCTTACCGCTTCCCGCCGGAATGATGTCCACCGCCCGATCCCACCACGCCGTAATTTCCGCGCCGTCCGCTCCCTGCAGCATCGCTCCGCGCTCCTCTATCCTGCAGCCCGCCATGATCTGAAAAACCTCGCGCCCTGCCACGTCGTCAAAATCATCTGCAATCTCTACTTCCATTTTAGCAAAGGAAAAATATTCTACAAGATCGTCGTCCTTTCCGTTCGCCGCAAATCTGTCCTTCGCCGCAAGGCAGACAGGTCTGCCGAGTCCCTCCGCGTTCCGGATAATTTTCCGCACATCGTCCACCGGAATACAGCGGCTGTAAAGCGTGCGCTCCCTGTCAAAACAGTAGGAACCGTTAAACGTCAGAAAGCCGTCGAACTCTATGTCCGGAAAATGAGGCAGACTAAGCGGCGATCTTCCCGTCGCGATCCAGATCTGAATGTGATTTTCTTTTAACCGGAATAATGTTTCCAGCATTTTTTCCGATATACGTTTCCGGCCCATATCGATCAGTGTTCCGTCTATATCAAAAAACGCGATCTTAACAGGTTTCATAATTCTTGTCCTGGTATATTGTAGTTGACTCATCTAACAGTCACTTACAGATATACCTTCTACTTTCTACCAACCTTTTAATCCGTGGTTGATTACGGTATTGTACATTTGTATGATGTAAATATGTGATGTGGATTTGTATTTTTCTATCCTGTGGCTTTGACTACTTTATGGAGGCTCTTACCACACCTTATTTCTAAATAATGATTAGTTAGATGAGTCTTGAATTCGTATCTCGTACCAGGTTTTACGAAGTAAGTGCTGTGGATAACACATTACATATTTTTTTGAAAGGAATGTATTATCATGATTTTAGTCGGAATTGACATTGGTAAAAACCAACACACTTTCTCCATCATTGAAAAAGAAACTGGGGAAATCCTATCAACTCCTTCTGTTTTTAATAATAATCAAGAAGGATTTCTGTTACTCATCAAAAAACTAAGCAGCTATGCCAAACCAGAACTTCTTATTGGTATGGAAGATACCGGGCATTATCACTTTGCCTTACTCAAATATCTTCTTGACAGCCGTTATACGGTTGCTTTGATCAACCCAACGACTACTGACCTTACCAGAAAACTTCAGGGCGGCATTACGAAAAACGATCCCCTTGATTCTCTTACCATTTGTGATGTGATTGGCTCTAATCAGCGTAAAAAACCTTATCGCATTACCAAAGTAAACCGTTTCGACCTTTATGAACAAAAGCAGCTGACACGCCATCATCACAACCTGAAAGAGGAATTAAATATTTACAAAAACCGGCTTCAGAAATGCATTGATATCGTATTTCCTGAATTTAATTCCTTATTCCGTTCAAAGTATGGCATTGTTTACATGAATGTTTTGAAAACATTTGCTTCTGCTGAAAAAATTGCAGACTCAGATATTCGAACCATCCGAAAGTGTTTTGAATATGAGGGACGTGGAAAACGGATCCCGCTTTCTGCCGATCAGCTTAAAACAGCAGCCAAAGCTTCTGTCGGCATACCTTCTGTTGCTGAAGAAATTCAGATCAGACACCTTGTATGCCAGATTGAAATGATAGAAGAACAACTTTCTGAAATAGACAAAAAGATAGAAGAGTTCTCCTTGCAAAACAACTCTCCTATCCTCTCCATACCAGGAATTTCACACTTCTCTGGTACTTCCATTTTAGCGGAATTAGGAGATATTTGCAACTATACAAAAGCATCTCAAATCATTAAATTTGCAGGTGTTGCTCCATATCATTATGAATCCAGCCAGTTTACAGCCCAGCACACTGCAATAACCAAGAAAGGTTCCCGGTATCTGAGAAAAACGCTGTATCAGATTATTTTGCCGGTTATCAATCACAACAGAGTCTTTACTGCTTATTACAACAAAAAGTTAGCCGAAGGCAAAGGTCACAGATGTGCTCAGGGGCACTGCATCAGGAAACTTTTAAGAATCATCTATCATCTTTTAAGTACCGGACAGACCTTTGATCCTGTGTTACTGATATAGCCATAGATACACCCCAGCTTATAAAACAAGCCTTCTTTGAAAGGTTTATTTGTTGTGCCACAAAATCCATAATTATTCACATATTTTCAAGGTACATACTTTTGCTAACTAAAATTCAATGTTTTTAAAAAACTACTTGCTTTTTATATAGTTAGCTCC
>JAGARW010000175.1 GCA_017621975.1 Lachnospiraceae bacterium
CCGTAGTTGGCATTGTAGGAAAATCCAAAAGTTTAGATTTTCCCACAATGCTTATCTTTTGGTCTTTGGTTCGGAATAGTGTAGTGCTGGCGGTCTATCTCTTGTTTTCGGTTGCTTGCTTCCTTACCGTACATGAGCATATTCAGCGGGCAGTAAACAGAATGTTGGCGAAGGGCGCTGAACATGCGGACGAGCTGTATCCGCAGCTCGAAGAAACCGTTAATAAGGATTTGGCGGTTATGGACGGCGCGTATCAGTATCTTTCCCAAAATCTGTTGACGAAGGAAGATAAGGACAGACTGGAGGAGATCAATACATTCTTAAACGGAGAGGTCGCCGGATACCGGGAAGAGCTGCTCCAAATGATCTCGGCAAAGGATTTTGACGCTGCGCAGGAATATAACGATACTTATTATAAGCCTGCCGTAGATGAAGCAAAGGGAATGATCGAAGAGCTGCAGGCATCCATTATAGATACGGCGGAAAGCTATAAAACGAGTTCTACCATCCTTGCGATTGTTCTGATCGCCATCGGCGTTGTTCTGCTGATCGTAATTACAACGATAGCAGTCAAGCTTTCGTTAAAGGTAACGGCAGGTCTTGTAGAGCCGATCGACCAGATTAAAGCAGTGGCGGAATACCTCCGCAGCGGCGATCTGTCTCATGGAGACGACATTACATATGAATCGGAGGATGAGATCGGCGTTCTGGCAAAAGCGATGCGTGAATCCGTCAATATTCTGAGCGGTTATGTGCAGGAAATCTGTGCAAACTTTAAGCTGGTTGCTGGCGGCGATCTAAGTACGGATTTCAACGAGATTACGGATTTTCTCGGCGATTTTGAAAGCATCAAAGATTCCTTTGTCGTTATTTTAAAGGAATTCAATAAGACGCTGAATCAGATCAAGGAAGTTGCAAACCAGGTAGACAGCGGTTCCGATGAAGTCGCTGCGGCGGCAAACGATCTGGCGGCCGGCACAGGGGAGCAGGTAAGCGCGGTAGAAGAGCTGACTGCAACGATCGGCTCGGTAAGCAGCATGTCGGAAAGCGCGGCGGCGGAAGCGGAGAGATCGTTTACCCTGATGATGGAATCCGTGAATGAGGCGCAGGGAGAAAAGGTACAGATGCAGGAGCTTCAGGAGGAAATGCGCCGTATCAAAGAAATATCCGGAGAGATCGAGGAGATCGTTACTTCGATCGAAGAGATTGCTTCCCAGACGAGCCTGCTTGCATTGAATGCATCGATCGAGGCGGCAAGAGCCGGCGAAGCGGGAAGAGGCTTTGCGGTCGTAGCGGATCAGATCGGCAAGCTGGCGACAGACAGCGCCAATGCGGTTGTCAGCACGAAGAGCCTGATCGGCAAGACGGTAGAAGAAATCGACAAGGGCAATGCGGTAACGCAGAAGACGGTTACAAGCTTTGAACGCATCATTAAAGATCTGGAAGACTTTGCCGATAAGGCAAAGAAAAACAGCGAGGTATCCAAGGAACAGTCGGTTGGTCTGCAGCAGATCGAAAAGGGTATCGATCAGATTTCTCTCGTAACGTCCCAGAATGCAGCATCTTCGGAAGAATGCTCGGCGATCAGTGAAGAGCTGGCGGCAAGAGCGGCGGAACTGGATAATCTGGTAAGCAGATTTAAACTGCACTAAGCGGTATTTTAAAAAAAAGAAACGCAAAGAGACGGCACAGGGCGGCGAGCCAGCGTGCCGTCTTTTTCTGCCGATGCGGCGTTTGCCTTTCATGATAGAAAGGCATAAAAGATAAATTATGGGTGTACGAAATATTGTTTCGCATGATACAATACATTCATATAAGAATATGCCGGATGGGAGATACATATGGAAAACTGGAGAAAAAGATTGGTCAAAGTTCTGATATATGCGGGAATCGGGAAACAGGATTATCAGGATATTATAGATGACATCCGTGAAAAAAACGGGGAGCTGCTTATAATCGGGACGAGCATTTCCGTAGCGTTCTTCGGTATACTGTATCTTGTGTCTTATTTCAGCCGTGCGTTAGAGGCGAACCGCGTATTATACGCGGTCTGCTTTTTTGCTTTGAGCGCGTTTCTTGGGCTGCGGCGTACGGTCAAAGGCGTAAAAAAGAAAGCGGCGCTGCCGGGCTGCTATCTCGTTCTGATTCTTTTATATGCGTTTACCATTTCTCAGAGCGTTTTGACACAGCCTGAGATTCCGGCGGCAGGATTCAGCGTTTTGTTGTTTATTACGGCGTTTCTCGTGATCGACAGACCGTACCGCATCCTGTTTCTGCAGATTGTTATGACGATCGTTTTCTGTGTGACGGCGCATTCCTGCAAGCAGCCGGAGATCGCCGTTATTGATACGGCGAATGCGGTTTCTTCTCTGATGCTTGGTATCATATGCAGCGTTTATCTGCTTCAGACAAGACTTCAAGGAATTCTTTATAACAGGAATACGCAGCGCGAGCTGGATACGGACGGACTGACGAAGCTGATGATCAAGAAGGCGGCGGAGCGTGATATCCGCCGCTATATTGAAGCGACAAAGGAAGAAGGCGCTTTGATCATGATCGATCTGGATAATTTTAAGCAGGTCAACGATACAAAGGGACATGCCTACGGCGACGTTATTTTGAAGCTGACGGGCGAGAGTATTAGCAGCGCGTTCCGGGCAGGCGATATCAAAGGGAGATTCGGCGGCGATGAATTTATCGTATTTCTGCCGGGAGTAAAGAGCCGGAAGCTTATTATGGAGCGGCTGGATCATTTTAAGGAATTGATGGAAAAGGGCGTCATGGGAGAAGAAAACCAAAACGGCGTCCACCAGAGTATCGGCGTCGCCATGTATCCCGAGGACGCCGGAACGTATGAGGAGCTGTTCGAAAAGGCGGATAAGGCGCTGTATGCAGCCAAAAAGAATGGGAAAAATCAATATTGCTTCTATACAAGCGTAAAAATACATAACGGAAACTAAAACAGGACGTTTTGCATAGCGCCAGATAGGAAAACTGTCCGATGTAACTAAAAAAGTGATAAAAAATGTCAGCTTATATTGTGTGAAATATCAAAATATGCTATGATATTTCCGAATATAGGCTGCTTTTTTGTGTAAAATGAAAGAACGGCATACGCAGTGCAAACAATGATGAGAAAGGTGGAGATGACGATGACAGGTTTACCGATACCAACGCCGCACAATGGAGCCGGGCCGGGTGAGATTGCAAAGACGGTGCTGATGCCGGGCGATCCGCTGCGCGCAAAATACATTGCGGATACGTATTTGGAGGATGCGGTATGCTTTAACACAGTGCGCAATATGCTTGGGTATACCGGAACTTATAAAGGAAAAAAGATTTCCGTCATGGGAGGCGGTATGGGGATTCCGTCGATCGGCATTTACTCTTACGAACTGTATCATTTTTATGATGTGGACAGTATTATCAGGATCGGTTCCGCCGGAGGCTATGCGGACGACGTCAGGGTGATGGACATCGTGATCGGCATGGGCGCATGCACCAATTCCAATTATGCGCATCAGTTCGGTCTCCCCGGTACGTTTGCGCCGATTGCGGATTATGAGCTGATGCAGAAGGCGGTCGACGTAGCGAAAGCGCAGGGAAAGACCGTAAAGGTAGGTAATATTTTGTCTTCCGATACGTTTTATTCGGACGATGCGGAGGCAAAGGACAAATGGAAAAAGATGGGCGTGCTTGCGGTAGAGATGGAGGCGGCGGCGCTTTATATGAATGCGGCGCGCGCCGGTAAGAAAGCTCTGTGCATTTTGACAATATCGGATCATCTGTATTATCCGGAGGAGCTTTCGGCGCAGGAGAGGCAGACAGGTTTCGGCAGTATGATGGAGATCGCCCTTGAACTGTAATTAGTAAAATGATATACTAAAATAGTACGAAAGTACTTGATTTGCGCGGTTATTAGAAACCAGAAGGTAACAGGATTTAACGGCATGTGGAAAAAAGCGGCGGATTTGATTCTGCAGGATGTGGAAAATGAAAACGAAATAAAAAGATATGCGGTTATTCTGAGAATAAACCTTCTTATTATGATGGGATATTATCTTCTTTCACTGACACAGTCGGTCATTATGCGCAGGGAGGCTGCAGGCACCGTCACAGTGATAGGATTTTTGCTGTGCGCATGGATGTTCCATGCGACATATCATAATAAGACGGAGTTAGTATCGTATGTTTTCAATGTGTCCTTATCGGCGCTGATCATCTGTTTCGGGCTGATGTTCGGCAATATGGTGCCGGTATATAATTTTTTCTATTTGCAGATTATTCTTGTTTATGCGATTGATTATCTGTCTTTTAAGTGGAAGCTTACATGGGTAGGCGGGGTGGTTGCTTTGCGCATCGGGCTTTTTGTTTATCTGATGTATCATCCCGCGGTATACCTTGTTGAAGGGGAAGAGATCGCGGTTACGCAGATATTCCATATTTTGACAATGTGCCTTCTCCTTGTGTTTACAATTTCCTTTTCGACGCAGGATTTTCGGGAGATGCAGAAAAAGCTTGTATCCTATAATAGAAAGCTGAAAAATATTGCAAGCGTCGATCCGCTGACGGGTCTTCCCAACAGGCGCAGCGGAATGGAATATATTTGTGAAAAGGCAAAGAAATATCAGGGCGGCGAGACGAATGCCTTGACGATCGCGATTGGAGATATTGATTTCTTTAAACGTGTCAACGATACGTACGGACATAACTGCGGCGACGTGGTGCTCAAGACTTTAGCGGATATTTTTGAGAATTTCATGGAAGGAAAAGGAAAAGCCGTCAGATGGGGCGGAGAGGAATTTCTTTTCATTTTCAACGATATCAATGGGGATGAGGCGAGCTTCATGCTTTCCGATCTCCGTAAAAGAGTCAGAGACGTCGAATTTCGGTTTGCCGATGACATAATCAAGATTTCCCTGACATTCGGCGTGGCGGAGTATGATCTGCGCAAGGGCGCCGATGAAACAATCAATGAAGCGGATCATAAGCTTTATATCGGCAAGGAGAATGGAAGAGACATTATTATTTATTGATGCCCGAATCTTATTGATATAAAAAAAGAACCTACATGACGGTATAGGTTCTTTTTTTATGTCAATATTATTTTTCGAATAACGATTATGCCATTTTATTTACGGCAAGGTTCAAACGAGAAACCTTTCTTGCAGAAGTATTCTTGTGGAATACGCCCTTACGGGTTGCTTTATCAATCGTGGAAGTAGCGTTCAGAAGAGCGGCTTTTGCAGCTTCTTTGTCATTTGCCTCGATTGCGGCGTATACTTTCTTGACCGCTGTCTTCACTCCGGATTTGATCGCTTTGTTTCTCTCCATTTTTGTGCGGTTCACAAGGATTCTTTTCTTTGCAGATTTGATATTTGCCAAGGTCTACACCTCCCATTGTAAATTTACTGTGTTTCAGAGATGTTTCATTAAAGCCGGACACGGACGTTCTAATGTAAACATACGAATGTATTATAGGAGAATTGCTGTTTTCTGTCAATACATATTTTTGACATTTTGGTAGAAAATAAGGTCAGAAATGAATAATATAGAGAAAGTGCAGCAAAAGCAATGCGGAAGGACTGCTTTTGCTGGGAAAGAAACAGGGATTGTCAGATGAGTTGTTTTCAGGTTAGAACCGATTTGGCGTTGGAAGCAAGAGAGAGCATAGAGAAAACAGAAGAAGGTCTGAGAGGCGTTACGGTAGAGGAATATGACCATGAAGAGATACAGGTACACATTACCAAGGTCGTTATTTCTTCCAAAAACGGCGCAAAGGCAATGAATAAGCCGATGGGAAGTTATATTACGCTGGAAGCGCCTGCTATGCAGGAGGCGGATGAGGATTATCACAGAGAAATTTCAGAAGAACTGGCAAGGCAGATCAGAAGCATTATTCCGAGAGCGGATGAAGAACAGTCGATTCTTGTTGTCGGACTGGGCAACCGGGACGTGACGGCGGATGCGCTCGGGCCGGGCGTTGTTGACAATCTGTTCGTAACGCGGCATATCGTGCGGGAATACGGAAAGGCTGCCTATAATAAAGAGCGCATGAATCAGGTCAGCGGCATTGTGCCCGGCGTCATGGCGGCGACCGGCATGGAAGCGGCGGAGATCGTGCGCGGCGTCGCAGGTCAGACGAAGCCGGATCTGATCATTGTCGTCGACGCGCTGGCGGCAAGAAGCACGAAACGGTTGAACCGCACGATCCAGATCACGGATACCGGAATTCAGCCCGGCTCCGGCGTCGGCAACCACCGGAATGCGCTGACGGAGGAAAGCCTCGGCGTGCCGGTGATTGCGATCGGCGTGCCGACCGTTGTCGATGCGGCGACGATCGTAGGGGACGCCGTGGAGAAGCTCACATGGGAAAAAGAAGGTCAGAGCGGGCTGCGGATCGACAGCATCCGTACTATTTCCGAGTTAAACAACATGTATGTGACAGGCAAGGACATCGATGAGGTTATAAAACGTCTGAGCTTTACAATATCGGAAGCATTGAATCTTGCATTTGAGTTATAAAAAACATCCTGCCCCGCATATACTTGTCTATGCGGAAACTCAGGATTGAAAACGGCATAGGGCTGAAAAACGGCATAATGACTGAAAGACGGTATAGGACATGGCATGGAACATGGCGCAGAGCGCATCGTTTTCCTGCCGCTGCGCTGCTTGTACTGCTGTGCAGCGTTCTGCTATGCCGCGCGCCGTATGGACAGGACAGTGAAAAAAAGGAAGGCGGCAGTATGCCGTCTCACGGCGTATCCGGGGTAAAGGGCGCGTTGGCGGGAAGTATACAGGAAAGGGCGTATCGGACGTATTTTCCTGTATTTTCTTTTGTATGGAAGGATGCGGGAACAGGGGAAACGCCGGCTTTTCTGGCGGAAATATTCGAAAGAGTTTTCCCTCTGTATGGATATGCCGGCAGCGTTTACGCTTCCTCGCAGGCGGCTGCCGGCGTTTTTGGGGTGGACGGCGCCTCTCCGGGCTTATCAGAGGACGAAGAGACGCCCGCGCAGGACGAGGGCGTACTGGAGGCGGAGAACGATCTGATTGAGGCAGTCAAGCGGGAAAATGAAAACGGAAATCAGGAGGAAACGGATGCCTCGGACGCAGAACCTGAATTTGCCGAGGCAAAAAAAGCGGATTCGGTCAATATGACAGAGCTGTCGGATTTTGACACGCTCGTTTCCCGTTTTTACGCCGTAGACAGTACGACTTATATCGACAGAGAGCAGCTCAATATCAAAAAGCTGACGGAAAAGGACATGAGCCTTGCGCAGAAGGACGCGTCCAAGCCGCAGATACTGATTTATCACACGCATTCGCAGGAAGGGTTTGCCGATTCTGCTGCGGGGGACGATGCGACGACGATCATGGGCGTGGGAGAGCGTCTTGCGGAAATTCTGCGTGAAAAGTACGGTTATAACGTCATTCATCATATGGGAAAATATGACGTCGAAAGCCGGGACCACGCGTATTCCAATGCGGAGCCGGGGCTGGAAGCGGTGCTTGCGGAAAATCCGAGCATTGAGGTAATCATCGATCTGCACCGCGACGAGGTACCGGAGGAGCGGCGCCTTGTAACGGAAGTCGGCGGCAGACAGACCGCCCAATTCATGTTTTTCAACGGGCTTTCCCGAACGACAAGGACCGGAGAGATCGAATACCTGAAAAATCCATATCTGGAGGAAAATCTGGCGTTTTCCTTTCAGATGCAGCGCGTAAGCTGCGAATATTATCCGGGCATTACAAGAAAGATTTACTTAAAGGGCTACCGCTATAACATGCATTACCGCGGCAAAACGCTTCTGATCGAGCTGGGCGCCCAGAATAACACACTGGAGGAGGCGATGAACGCCTGCGACCCGCTTGCGCATATCCTGCACCTCGTCCTGTCGGGAGAGGAGTGAAGAACTGCGGCGGAAAACGGAATCGGGCGGATAAAATCCATTTTTCGCTCAGGCTGCGTTCGCTTTGAGCCTAGGTCTCAAAGACGTACTCGCCAAATTCGCTGCAAATGGAATTTATCCGCCTAATTCCGTTTTCCGCCGCGTTCGCTTCTCTATTGTATGCTTGCGCGCCGGGCTTTTCTCGTGTTATACTGGGAACGTAATTTTGAAAACAAAGGACGGGAACGATAAATGGTACAGACAGATCAGAGCAGAATTCGGAATTTCTGCATTATTGCGCATATCGATCACGGAAAATCCACACTGGCTGACCGGATCATCGAAAAGACGGGACTTTTGACAGAGCGCGAGATGCAGGCGCAGGTGCTGGACAATATGGACTTAGAGCGGGAGAGAGGCATTACGATCAAATCGCAGGCGGTGCGTATTGTATACAAGGCGCAGGATGGCGAGGAATATATTCTGAACCTGATCGATACGCCCGGACATGTGGACTTCAATTATGAGGTCAGCAGGAGTCTGGCGGCGTGCGACGGCGCGGTGCTCGTCGTTGACGCGGCGCAGGGAATCGAGGCGCAGACGCTTGCCAATGTGTACCTTGCGCTCGATCATGATCTGGACGTGTTTCCCGTGATCAATAAAATCGATCTGCCGAGCGCAGAGCCGCAGCGCGTCAAAGACGAGATCGAGGACGTCATCGGTCTGGAAGCGCAGGATGCGCCGCTTATTTCTGCGAAAAACGGCATAGGCATAGAAGAAGTACTGGAACAGATCGTGCATAAGATACCGGCGCCGGACGGCGATCCGGAGGCTCCGCTGTCCGCGCTCATTTTTGATTCGCTCTATGATTCGTACAAAGGCGTTATTATTTTCTGCCGCCTGATGGACGGCAGAGTAAAAAAGGGTACGACGATCCGTATGATGGCGACGGGAGCCGAGGCGGAGGTCGTAGAGGTCGGCTATTTCGGCGCGGGACAGTTTATTCCGTGCGACGAGCTCTCCGCGGGCATGGTCGGCTATATGACCGCTTCGATCAAAAACGTTAAGGACACGATGGTCGGCGATACGGTAACGGACGCGGCGCGTCCGTGCGAAGCGCCGCTTCCGGGCTATAAGGAAGTGACGCCGATGGTATACTGCGGCATGTATCCGGCGGACGGCGCGAAATATCCCGATCTGCGCGACGCGCTCGAAAAGCTTCAGCTAAACGACGCATCCCTCAGATATGAGCCGGAAACGTCGATTGCGCTCGGATTCGGCTTCCGGTGCGGATTCCTTGGGCTGCTGCATCTGGAGATCATTCAGGAGCGTCTGGAACGGGAATATAATCTGGATCTTGTGACGACCGCGCCGAGCGTTATTTATAAGGTTCATAAGACGAACGGCGAAGTGATTGAACTGACCAACCCTTCCAACCTGCCCGATCCGACGGAGATCGATTATATGGAAGAACCGGTTGTCAGCGCAGAGATCATGGTGACAAAGGAATTCGTCGGCTCGATCATGGAGCTGTGCCAGGAGCGGCGCGGGCGCTATATCAGCATGGAATATATGGAAGAAACGAGAGCGCTGCTGCATTATGAGCTGCCGCTGAACGAGATCATTTATGACTTTTTTGACGCGCTGAAATCGCGTTCGCGCGGTTATGCGTCGTTTGACTATGAATTGAAGGGCTACGAGCGTTCGGAGATGGTGAAGCTCGATATTCTCATTAACCGCGAGGAGGTCGACGCGCTTTCCTTTATCGTGCACAATGAGAGCGCATATGAGCGCGGCAGGAAGATGTGCGAAAAGCTAAAGGACGAGATTCCGCGCCATCTGTTTGAAATACCGATTCAGGCGGCGGTCGGCGGCAAGATCATTGCGCGCGAGACGGTCAAGGCGATGCGTAAGGACGTGCTTGCCAAGTGCTATGGCGGCGATATTACGCGTAAGAAGAAGCTGCTTGAGAAACAGAAGGAAGGCAAGAAGCGGATGCGCCAGATCGGCAACGTGGAGATTCCGCAGAAGGCGTTCATGAGCGTGCTCAAGCTGGACGATAAATAATATGAAAGAGATCCGATGAAAAAAGCATTAAGCGTTTACATTCATATTCCGTTCTGCCTGCGCAAATGTCTGTACTGCGATTTTTTGTCCGCGCCTGCCGGAGAGCAGGAGCGGGATGCGTATGTACGCGCGCTTTGCGGCGAGATACGGGCGGAGGCGGAGCATTATAAAGAATATATGGTGACGACGGTATTCCTCGGCGGAGGAACGCCGTCTCTTCTTTCCGGGAAGCAGCTTGCCCGGATTTTTGACGTTCTGCGGGAACACTATGCCTTTTCCGGGAAGCCGGAGATCACAGTGGAGATGAATCCGGGAACGATCACGGAGGAGAAGCTTTTGCATTACGCAAAAAGCGGCGTCAACCGTGTCAGCATCGGACTGCAGTCCGCCGACAATACGGAGCTTGCGCGGCTTGGACGCATTCACACATGGGAGGAATTTCTTGCCGGCTATGAGCTTTGCCGTGAGGTCGGCTTTCGCAATATCAATGTCGATCTGATGTCTGCGCTGCC
Organism: Lachnospiraceae bacterium; assembly: GCA_017621975.1. Lineage (GTDB taxonomy): Bacteria > Bacillota > Clostridia > Lachnospirales > Lachnospiraceae > VSOB01. Next base: position 10,475 of record JAGARW010000175.1, read on the forward strand.
GGGACAGACGTTTGCGTCTTATCTGGAGACGCTGCGGAAGGTAACCGCTCTGCGCCCGGAACATATTTCCGCTTACAGCCTGATCATAGAAGAGGGGACGCCTTTTTACGAGATGTACGCAGAGGAAGGCGAAGCGGCGCTGCCCGACGAAGAGACGGAGCGCGCTATGTATGAGGAAACAAAGCGTCTGCTTGGAGACTGCGGCTACCGCCGCTATGAGATTTCGAATTATGCATTGCCGGGCTACGAGTGCGCGCACAACTGCGTCTATTGGCAGCGGGGCGATTACGTCGGATTCGGGCTTGGCGCGGCTTCCATGACAGGAGGCAGACGATGGTCGAATGTCAGGTCGCTTTCAGATTATATGGAATTGCCGGACGGGGCAAAAAAGACGGCTTTTTGCACGCTGTCTGAAGACGATCAGATGGAGGAGACGATGTTTCTCGGTCTTCGGATGATGCGCGGCGTGTCGGAAGCGTCGTTTTCCTACGCCTTTCACCGTCCGCTTGACGCAGTTTACGGAAAGGTGATCGAAAAACACTGCGCGCAGGGACTGCTTACGAGGGAAAACGGCGCGGTGCGCCTGACGGACCGGGGAATTGACGTGAGCAATTATGTTCTGGCTGATTTTTTGCTGGGAGAGTGACAGACTCCCGGTTTGTGTTATAAAATGAGTACAAACCCTCCTTACGTGTGGAAAGGCACTTTAGGGGAACCGCCCTCATAGAATGTTAGTAAATTGATTTTGGGGGCTCCTTTTGAAAACCTTTCAGCAACCTTTATCCGCGGAGGAAGAAGCCTGCTGTATTCAGCGTATGCGGGAAGAAGACGGCGAGACGGCCGCGCAGGCAAGGGCGCTTCTGATCGAACGGAATCTGCGGCTGGTAGCCCACATTGCTAAAAAATATCAGAATCTGGACGAAGACATGGAGGATCTGATTTCCATAGGAACGATAGGTCTTATTAAAGCGGTAAACACGTTTGACGCCGCAAAAAAAATACGGCTTTCCAGTTATGCGAGCAAGTGTATTGAAAATGCTATCCTCTCGCAGATGCGTTTATGGTTCCGAATCAATCCCCTCAGAGCAGAAAAGCACCAAAATGGCGTATTCTGGCACAGGTTTCCGAGAATATTTACATACTCTGCTCCACTTCGGAGGGCTATGTGAGGTA
>JAGARW010000176.1 GCA_017621975.1 Lachnospiraceae bacterium
CAAAGGAGTTTTTTTTACGATATATTTTGGAACAGCTGCAGTTCGAGGGAATTGCCGTCCTGTTTCAAATCGTCGTCGATCAGATCGCTTTCTGCGACAAGAAAAGCTTTCCCCGAAAGATGAAAAATATTCCTGAGCGTATCGGGAGATACGATTCCGTGTTCCTTTCCCTGCCTACAGAAATAAATGCCCTCAGGAAGAAAATGAAGACGTTTGTCTGTGCAGTCGGCATAATTTTCTACATGGATAAAAATATATTTTTGTACGGTTCCGTCTGCACTGTATTCATACAAAATGCCGGAAGGATAGCTGGCAGTCATACCGAGCAGCTGCGCAAGCATAAAGAGCCGCAATATTTTCTGACTGTAATTACCGCCGTTTTCATCCATATACGGCATAGTCAGTACGGCGCGCTTTGGAATGCTGCGCCGATAGAAACCGGCTTTTATGTCCGGCTGAGGATGCGCCTGTTTTTGTACTGCCTGAGCTTTTGAAGCGGCGTCATTCGGCTGCGCTTTAACAGGCTTATAATCGAGCGCCTGTAAGGCCATCTGCACAGTGCCGAGCCGCTTTCGTATATCCATGATTTTCTGTTCTGCCAGAAGCTTACCGTCATAAAGCAGCGCTTGTAAATTGAAATTACCGTGTTCGTCGCGGTATTTCTCAAAGTCGCGCAGCGGGATGCCCAGCTCGATACATAGGCTGATAGCGTCCAGCAGATAAAGCTGTTCTTCCGTATAATAGCGGTAATTTGTCTCTTTGTTGACATAAGCGGGATGGAGAACCCCGATCTGGTCATAATATCTGAGAGATTTAATGCTGACGCCTTTGCGCTTGGCAACGGCGCCGATGGATAAGTAACCTTTCATATGTTCCTCATTTCTGCGCTGCTTTTTATAAAACTCTACCACAATGATATAGTTTAAGTATAGCATATGCCGGAAAAATATGCTATACTTTTTGCAAGGAGCGTGACGGCGATGGCAGGTATTGTATATGATGCGAGAAGGATCAAGGCTTATGAGGCGCTTCAGGCGCTGTGTAAGCTTGCGGGCGAGGAGGAAGACTGGGGCAATGCGCTCTGGTGCGAGCTGCTTGCGGACGGCGGTCTGATGCAGGAAATGGTTTATTATCTGGAACATCATTGTCTTGACGGCAGTTACCGTTTTGAAGGATATACGCTGATCGATCTGTTTATCTGGCAGATGGATCTTTATAATCTGATCGCGGACTCCGGTAAAAATACGGCGAGCTGCAACAAAGAACGCATGGTTCTGAAGGCGTTTTATACGATGACAAAAATGAAAAAAGATCCGGCGCATTATAAAAGACTGCTGTCGGACCGGTTTGGAATGGATAAATTTTGATAAGAATGGAGATACGCAATGACAAAATTTGAATTTACGGAGAGTCTGCGCAAGGCGCTTTCGGGCAGAGTAAACTATACCGTTGTGAATGACAACGTGGCATATTATGAAGCTTATATCGATACGGAAGTCAAAAAGGGACGGAACGAGCGGGAGGTACTGGAAGAGCTTGGCGATCCGAGGCTGATTGCCAAAACGATCATTGAAGCGGAAAAAGCGGGCGGCGCTGCGTCCGATATACCGCAGGAAGGAGAGCCGGGAAGGCGCTTTGGCGGCAGGGTACTGCATATACCGTCATGGCTTTTTCTGATCATCCTGCTGCTGATTGTCGTCGTTGTGCTGCATGTGGTCGGCATTGTGCTCTCCGCGCTGCTTCCGATCGCCGTTCCAGTCTGCCTGATCGTTTTTTTGATCCGTTATTTCCGGAGACGATGAGTAAATAAATGGAAAACAGCTCATCAGGGGAACCGATGAGCTGTTTCGAGGGGAGTATAAATAATTAATATATAAGGGTTGCAGATAAAGAAATTGGAGTATTTCCTTATCCGTTGTAGTTATTATATCGAATTATTTTTGAAAATGCAATATCTCCTGCGAAAAAAATGTGACTTTTTTCCTAATTTTTATTCAGCGATAAAAATGTATCAAACAAATGCATATATTTCTTCGATGATGACATACTAAGGTCGTAACCAATCATTATCAGGAGGAATGCAATATGTCTAAAAATGATTTTAACCAGAATGAAAAGCAGAATCAGAACTTCCAGAATGGCACAAGCCAGAATAAGTCCGGCAACTGCACGAACAGCACAGGAAGCTCTAACAGCACGAACAACAGCACAAATAACAACGCAGGAAGCAGCCAGAAGAACAATCAGAAAAACAATTACTAAGCGTTACCCGGCTTATGCCGGGGTACATAGCGTTCTCAGACGCGCATTTTGGACATTTCTTTTCGCTTTTTCTAAAAACTATTTGACACTCCCAAAGATGGACTTTAATATAAGCATATGAGAAAATTTGAGTTGATCGTGCCCTGCCATTTTGGGCTTGAGGCGCCATTAAAAAGAGAAATTATAGATTTAGGTTATGAGATTGCATCAGTAGAGGACGGACGCGTTACCTTTTATGGAGACGAGGAGGCGTGCGCGCGCGCCAATATTTTTTTGCGGACGGCGGAGAGGGTGCTGATCAAGATCGGCAGCTTTCATGCGGAAACGTTCGAAGAATTGTTTCAAGGCACGAAAGCGCTCCCGTGGGAGGATTATATTCCGCGGGACGGGAAATTCTGGGTAGCGAAGGCCGCCAGCGTGAAAAGCAAGCTGTTCAGCCCGTCCGATATTCAGTCGATTATGAAAAAAGCGATGGTAGAGAGACTCCGCCGAACTTATCATACAAACTGGTTTGCGGAAACGGGAGAGAGCTTCCCGCTCCGTGTTTTTCTGCTGAAGGACGAGGTGACGGTCGGACTTGATACGACGGGAGAGTCGCTGCATAAACGGGGTTATCGCAAGCTGACGGCAAAAGCGCCGATTGCAGAAAATCTGGCGGCCGCATTGATTATGCTGACGCCGTGGCGCAGGGAAAGGATACTTGTAGATCCTTTTTGCGGCAGCGGTACGATACCGATCGAGGCGGCAATGATGGCGGCAAACATGGCGCCCGGCATGAACCGCAGTTTTACGGCGGAGAAATGGCAGCATATTGTCGGCAGGAAAAACTGGTATGAAGCGGTAGACGAAGCGTCTGAAATGATCGATCTTGACATAGAGACAGACATTCAGGGATATGATATTGATGAGGAAATGGTTTCGATCGCGAGGGCAAACGCCCGTCTTGCCGGAGTGGAAAAGCTGATTCACTTTCAGAAGCGGGACGCGGCGCAGTTAAGTCATCCAAAGAAATATGGCTTTGTGATTACGAATCCTCCCTACGGCGAACGGCTTGAGGACGCGTCGGCAATGCCCGCGCTGTACCGGATGATCGGGGAACGTTACCGTATGCTGGATTCATGGTCGATGTATCTGATTACCTCTTATGAGGGAGCGGAAGAGGACATCGGCAGGAAGGCGGATAAGAACCGGAAAATTTATAATGGTATGATGAAAACGTATTATTATCAGTTCCTTGGACCAAAGCCGCCGTCAAGAAACAGGCAGGATACGTTGGGATGGAAAAAGTAATACAAGAGAAATTGTTCAGGACGATGCTCGTATGCAGCATTCTTCTTTCGGCAGCCGCTATGACGGCGATGCTTTACTTTTCGGCGACCAAAACGATCGTCATCGCGGAAGAGGCGGCTCCGGAGCAGATTGCCGCCGGAGACCGGCATAGAAATGCGGAAGAAAATACGCTCCATTTTCAGGAAGGTGCGGAAAACGCCGGACTTAGGATTCCGCTTCCGCCGGAAGTGCGCGCGGATGACATTGTAATTGAAAACCGTTATATTGAGCGCAGCATACATATTATTCTGAGCGGCAGATACGGGGGCTTTTATAAAGAGCATCCGCTGATCAGCAGTGATGCGAGAGTAAAACAGGGCGTTTTTTCAGAGGAAAACGGTATGACGCGGCTGAAACTGCAGATGACAGGAATTTATGAACATCAGTATATGTTTGAAAACGGAGAGTTGGAGCTGTCTTTTGTGCGTCCGCAGGAGCTGTATGACAAGATCGTCGTATTGGATGCGGCGCATGGCGGCATAGACAGCGGCAATACCGGGCACGGCATCAAAGAAAAGGAGCTGACGCTGGAGCTTACGGAGAAAATCAGGAGCCTGATGGAAGAAAGCGGCATCCGCGTATATTGTACGAGAACGGATGATGCAGGGCGGAGCGCGGAGGAACGGGCGGCTTTTGCAAGCGAGCTTCACGCGGATATGCTGGTGAGCGTCAGAGTCGGTGCGGACGAGGCAAATGATAAGGTGTATGGGATACAGACCTTTTATAACGGTACTTATTTTATTCCATATTTCGGCAATATTGAACTGGCGGATATTTTGGAACGCAGCGTGGTATCGGCTGTGAGCGGCAAAGCGAACGGCTTGTTTGAGGCGGATGAGCAGGATATTTTATTGCGCAGCGCGCAGATTCCGGCCGCTGCGATCGAGGTTGGATATTTGACAAACGAAGACGAGGCGGAACTGCTTTCGATGGACGCATATAAGACAAAGCTGGCGGAAGGAATCGCGGAAGCGCTCCGCAGCGCTTTTGAACAGAAAGAGCAGAGGTAACAGAGAGGAAACTGGAAGAGCATGAAGGACAAAGTGATTTTTGCGACCGGCAATGAAGGAAAGATGAAAGAGATTAGAATGATACTTTCGGATGTTGACGTCGAGGTGCTTTCTTTGAAGGACGCCGGAATTGCATTAGACGCGGAAGAAAACGGAAAAACTTTTGCGGAAAATGCGCTGATCAAGGCAAAAGCCTGTGCGGCGCAGACAGACGCGCTTGTGCTTGCGGATGATTCCGGACTGGAAATCGACTATCTGAACAAGGAGCCTGGAATTTATTCCGCCCGCTATATGGGGGAGAATACCTCTTATCGTATCAAAAACGGGAATCTGATCGAGCGGCTTTCGGGCGTTCCTGATGAAAAAAGAACGGCGCGGTTTGTCTGTTCGATTGCCGCGGTGCTGCCGGACGGCTCACAGAGAGTAACAGACGGCGTTATCGAAGGCAGGATCGGCTATGAAGAAAAAGGGGAAAACGGCTTTGGCTATGATCCGATCTTTTATGTGCCGGAATACGGCTGTACGTCCGCCGAGATGAACCCGGAGCAGAAAAATGCAGCGAGCCATAGAGGAAAGGCGCTTAAAAAAATGAAAGAGGAGCTTCTGGCTTCCGGTATCTGGAAAAAGCAGAATAACGATTGCGGACGAGGTGATTTATGAGAGTTGTGATTATCAGCGACACACACAGAAAGAACGATAATTTTATCAGAATTATGGAAGAAATACCGAAGCCCGATATGGTAGTCCATTGCGGGGATGTGGAAGGCAGCGAATATGCGATCAGCGAATGCGCGGGCTGTCCTGTCGAAATGGTAGCGGGAAACAATGATTTTTTCAGCAGCCTGCCGAGAGAACGCGAGTTCTCGATCGGTAATTATAAAGTATGGCTGACGCACGGACATTCTTATTATGTATCGATGGGAAACGAGCTGCTCAAGCAGGAAGCGGTGGCGAAGGGCGTAGATATCGTCATGTACGGACATACGCATAAGCCGGTGATCGAGATCGAAAAAGATATTATAGCGGTCAATCCGGGAAGCCTGTCGTATCCGAGGCAGGAAGGGCGCAAGCCGTCTTATGCCGTGATGGAAATCGATGAGAACGGAACAGCACGGTTTGCCTTGCAGTTCTTGGATTGAAAAAAGAAAAAATTGGTTGACAAGGAAAGGACGTTATTATATAATATGACTTGCGTCACAGAAAAGACCTGTTTTTTTAAAAACGGGGTGTGGCTCAGCTTGGCTAGAGCGCCTGGTTTGGGACCAGGAGGTCGCAGGTTCGAATCCTGTCACCCCGATTCATACCTTGTTTTTAAATCCATATGCGGGTGTAGTTCAATGGTAGAACACCAGCCTTCCAAGCTGGATACGTGGGTTCGATTCCCATCACCCGCTTCGGTCGCAAAGCGACTTCAGCGTTTGATGGGAAAATAATTCCAGTCTGCGACGCTGTCACCCGCTTCGGTTATATAGCGACCGTATATTTTAAAATGTGTTCGTAGCTCAGCTGGATAGAGCAACGGCCTTCTAAGCCGTGGGTCGGGGGTTCGAATCCCTTCGAGCACGCTGAAAGGATATTGGCTGATAAGCCGGTTTCCCTTTTTTATGGTGGGTATAGCGCAGCTGGTTAGCGCGCCAGATTGTGGCTCTGGAGGCCAAGGGTTCGAATCCCTTTATCCACCTTAATACAGGAGTATATCGTCATAATGGGCTATCGCC
>JAGARW010000177.1 GCA_017621975.1 Lachnospiraceae bacterium
AGAGACTTTTGACGAGCGCCGCGGCGGCCGCGGACGGCTGAAAAAATGGTCGGTATGGAGGAGTTTCATGGAAAAGCGAATGCGTATGTGGTTCAAAGCATGTTTGATCATAGCGGGTCTTTTCTTTTTTTGTTTTCTTGCAGGCAGGAGAGCGCCGGACGTCGATTATGAGAAGGAAGCGCGTCTGCGGCAATACGAAGAAGACGAGGAGATCGAAAAGACCGATCTGACGCTGCTGGCATGCGGGGAATCGTTTCCGGGTGAGTCGGGGAGCGTTCTGACGACGGAAGGCGTTTATACATATGAGACGGAGGAAGTGGAAGCTTCTCTTTACAGGCAGGTAAGGGCGTATATCAGAGACGGCGTAATCATAGAGATCGCGGCGGACGAAGCGCAGAAAGAGACGAGACTTGCGAATCTGTGGCTCAGCGGCGTGGAAGAAAACAGGATACTTTGTTTTTATAAAGGCGACAGTTTTTATCTGCCGTGGCAGACAGAACAGGAAAACCGGGAGCAGGTTGCAGATATTATCCTGAAAGACGGAGAAATTAAGGAGTGCCGTATCAAAAAAGAAAAAATAACAGGCAAGCTGCTTGGCGTCGATGACGGCAGACTTTGGCTGCCCGGTAAGGAGCTTACGTTTGCGGAAGATATGAAGGTCTACAGGCTCTATGGGACATTGGAAGAAATTTCTCCAAAAGAGCTGCCGGTCGGATATGAAAATACGGATTATGTGATCGAGAACGGAGAAGTATGCGCTTGTCTCGTGACGAGGGAAGAAGCAATGGAGACGATACGCGTGCTCCTGCAGGGCGGGAACTACGAGGGGATATATCATAAAGAAGTAAGTTTGTCGGCAGACTGCGATTATGAGCTGAAATACGGAGAGGAAACGGAGCGGTTTGAAGCAGGGGAGGAGTTTACCGTTTCGGAAGACGACGAGCGTTTTGAGAAGGACGGAAGGATTTTGATGACCGCATCGGTCAATACGGGACGGTGGAAGATCTCTTCTATTATAAGGAACCGGGAAACGGCGGATTACCGCGGCAGTATTGAAATTATGAAAATGGACGAGGTACTTGTCGTTATCAACGAGCTTTTACTGGAAGAATATCTGTACGGCGTCGTGCCGAGCGAAATGCCCGCCTCTTATCCGGCGGAAAGCCTGAAGGCGCAGGCGGTCTGCGCGCGGACGTACGCTTACCGGAATATGAAGACGGCGGGACTGCCTCAGTTTGGCGCGCATGTGGACGACAGCACGGCTTTTCAGGTGTACGGCAATACGCAGGAGCGCCCGGAAACGACGGAGGCGGTAAAGGCGACAAAAGGAGAAATCCTAATGTATGGGCAGGAGCCGGTGAACGCGTATTATTATTCCACTTCGTGCGGTTATGGCACGGACATAAGCGCATGGAACGGGGAAGGGGCGAAGACGCTTCCTTATTTACAGTCAAAAAGCATCAGCAAAGCGGAAGCGGAAAAAGAAACCGGTACGGCGGAAACGGAGAAAGAGGAAGCGGAGACCGGCGCGGAAACGGAGAAAGCGGAAATCGGTGCGGAAGCGGAGACCGGCGCGGAAGCGATGAGATCGGAAGAAACCTTCG
>JAGARW010000178.1 GCA_017621975.1 Lachnospiraceae bacterium
AACATGGCTCACCTTACAAAGCCAGAGGAGGATCTGCTGTCTGATACCGTAGCCGGTTAACTGTTGGATGCTAAACGGCAGGAATTAAATTTGCGAAAAACTATTGACACTATCATACTATTATATTCTTTCCACATTTCTCTTAATGTCCTTAAAATACATATCTCATGACCGCCAAAACTCAAAAAAGAGTATAGCTACATCTCGATCTGCAGCTATACTCTCCGATCTTTCATAAATCTTATTTTTCCGGTGAATCGGTACTACCGTCATTATCAATAGGAAAGTACCTCTTCCTTATCACGCTCGATGGCTTTTCCATCCCTGATCTCATAAATCTTATCACAGTTCCTGATTGTGGTAAGCCTATGCGCCACAATAACCATCGTGATCCGTCCCCGCAGGGCGTCGATCGATTCCATCACGGCTGTTTCTGTTTCATTGTCAAGCGCGGCTGTCGCTTCATCGAGAATTAATATCTCAGGTCTATTGTACAGCGCTCTTGCAATCGCAATACGCTGCCTTTGACCTCCCGAAAATTTCACGCCGCGTTCTCCAACGATCGTATCTAATCCTTTTGGAAGTCCTTTTATAAATTCCTTTAACTGCGCACGTTCCAATGCATCCCAAACCAGCTCGTCCTGAATAGTATCATACGGAAGACCAAACGCAATATTATTCCGCACGGTGTCGTCAATCAGAAATACAGACTGCGGTACATACCCTACGATCCGCGCCCATGTTTTAGGCATGGCATAGACGTCTATACCATCCATTAAAACAGTCCCATTTTGAGGACGCAGAAGACCCAAAATAATATCCGCCAGCGTCGTTTTTCCTGCACCGGAAGCGCCGATCAGAGCAATCGACTGACCTTTTTTGATCTCCAACATCGTATTTTCAAGTACGGGAGCCTTTTGATTCTCATACTGCCAGCTTACATTCCGAATCTCTAATTTATCTGTAAAAAACAATTCATCGGATTCTTTGATCTCGCCATGTTCTTTTGCATATTGCACGTAATACCTATCATATTCATCCGCTTCCTTCATGACATTATATACATTCGTCAGGCTAGGGCGGCTATATACAAGACCATTGATCCGGCTTGTAATTTTGCCGATAGAAGGTAGCACCTTAAAAGCTGCCATTGCGAACGCTGCCAACTTCGGAACAAAATCGATCATATTACTATCCATAAACAGACGGATGCAAATAATACCGACCAAACCGCTGACACAGATTCCCTCAATGATCCGGTCCGGTGAATTCGTAATAAAACTGTTTATTCTCTGTGCTTTTCTGGCAATATCCGCAGCTTCATCATATTCCTGCAAAAATAGTTTCTGTCGCTGCATTACATAAATTTCTTTAATGCCGGAAACCGTTTGATTAACCGCCTTATATTTTAATACATTTGCCGTCCTCTCCGCTCTTCCAGCTCTCTTAGCGGCTGGCTTAAATATTCCAATCATCCCAAGCATCACAACGCACATAAGTAGCAAAATTCCCATGGCAGTGCCCGGTTCTGTATAAATGATAAATCCACCGATTAAACACATTGTAATTATCTCTGTTACGATTGTAAATAAATAAGATAAACTATTATATACATTTCCTGTATCAGAACTACATCCCCTTAATATTTCTGCACTATTCACATTAAAAAAATAAGAATACGGTCTGCTCATATAAGCCTGTAGCATTTTTACAGAAAGTTCTTTCTGTACCTTTGTCGCAAAATCATACTGAATATAATAAGAAAAGAGTATATACATATTTTTTATAAGATATAAAACGATGATCCCTGCCCCGCATAATAACATCACTCCCCTCGGAGTCGTTATGTGAAAGAATTCTACAAACGGTCTTGCATATCGGCTGGCAAATATCTTCTCCGGTGTCAAAACAGCCTGAACAAACGGCAAAATAGCGGTTACGCCAAGAAGTTCAAAAAAAGAGCTGATAATAATCACAATCATAACGACCGCTACATACTTCTTTTGTTTTTTATTCAAAATATATGTCAGTTCCTTAATAATATCAAAAATCGTTTTTATATTATTTTTCATTTTGAGAATCCCTATCGCTTACGATAATTGTATAAATTCTTTGATCTGACCGGAAATGCATTCCTGCAAAGCTTCTTTTGAAGCGGTATATGCCTCAATGCTTTTCTCCACAGCCTTTTCAATATTCCAGCGCGGCTTCCAGTCAAACGTTCGTTTCAGCCTAGAACAATCCAGCTTCAAAAACCCTGCTTCATGCGGTCCTCCGTCATATCGGTTTATCCACTTTACCGCATTCCGGGTCTTTTCTGTCCACAGCCTGCAAAACAGATCAGCCAGTTCTCCCGCCGTTATGCAGTCCTGCTCGTCAGGTCCGATATTATAGCTTCCTGCCAGTTCTTTGTTTTCATACTGCCTTGCGGCAGCCATAAGGTATGCCGTCACCGGCTCCAGCACATGCTGAAACGGTCTGACCGCATACGGATTCCGGATTATAATATCCCTTTTCTCCATTGCGGCGCGCACACAGTCCGGAATGATCCGGTCTGTCGCAAAATCGCCGCCGCCGATCACATTGCCGGCGCGCATTGTTGAAACTGCAATTTTTCTATCTTGAAAAAACGAATTCTTATAGCTGTCCGTCACAAGCTCCGAGCAGGATTTTGAATTGGAATACGGATCATATCCGTTCAACTCTTCGTTTTCACGGTAACCCCATTCCCACTCTTTGTTTTTATAAACCTTATCCGTCGTTACATTGACAAAAGATCTAACACAGTCTGTCGTCCTGATGCATTCCAATACATTGACCGTTCCCATCACATTGACATCGTATGTGTACACAGGATTTTTATAAGATTCCCTGACAATCGGCTGAGCCGCCATATGAATCACGATCTCCGGTTTCTTTTCTTCAAAAACCGACCGCAAATGCGCCAAATCTCTAATATCTCCCCGTCTGGAATCCATCCGCTCCTGCAGCCCGAGCAGCCCGAAAAGACTTGGCTGCGTCGGCGGTTCCAAAGCATAACCCGTTACCTCCGCGCCTAAAAGCAAAAGCGCCTCGCACATCCATGCTCCTTTGAAGCCGGTATGCCCCGTTACCAGTACTTTTTTACCTTTATAAAATGTTAAATCCACGTTTCTTCTCCCACACTACCCGCAAACTGACTGATGCATTATCTTAATCATATAATCGATCATCTCATCCGTCATTCCCGGATATACTCCGACCCAGAGCGTATCGTTCATAATCCGGTCTGTATTCTTCAGTTCTCCTACAACGCGATAGCCATATCCCTGCGCGCGCATTTCATCAAAGCACGGATGCTTCGTTAGATTTCCTGCAAAAAGCATTCTTGTCTGCACGCCGCTTTTCTCGATTCTTTGAACCGCCTTATTCCTGCTCACGCCGTCCCTGCACGTAATCATAAAACCAAACCAACTCGGATTCGAATTTTCACAGGCAGCCGGAAGGATTATCTTATCCTCTAATCCCCGCAGTCCTTCATAGAGTCTGGCAAAATTATGTCTTCTGCGTTCCACAAAGCTTGGAAATTTTTCAAGCTGCGCGCAGCCGACCGCCGCCTGCATGTCGGTAGCTTTCAGATTATATCCGAAATGAGAATATACATACTTGTGGTCATATCC
>JAGARW010000179.1 GCA_017621975.1 Lachnospiraceae bacterium
GAGGCGAAGCGCCGCGCAAAAGAACTGGAAGCGCAGGAAGAGGAGCTGGATGAAGATAATTCGGGCAGTTCCGCTCCGATATGCTCGTTACGTTTATTATCGTTGTGATCTGGATCGCGATACTGGCGCTGCTTGTTAAACTGGATGTGGGCGGCTTTGGATCAACCGTTCTGCGTCCCGTGCTTGAAAATGTGCCGGTCGTCAATAAAATACTGCCCGCGGAAAAGATGGCGCAGCCGGGCGGGAACACGGAGGACGAATATTACGGCTATTCGAGCCTCAAAGATGCGGTAGACCAGATCAAACGGCTTGAGCTTGAATTGGAAAACGCGCAGTCGGGAAATTCGGCGACGGAGGAACGGATTAAGGAATTGGAGGCTGAGATCGAACGCCTGCGTACCTTTGAAGACAATCAGGTTGCATTTGAGGACATTAAAAACGAGTTTTACGACGAAGTCATTTATTCCGACAAGGGACCGGGAGCGGACGCTTTTCTCAAATATTATGAATCGATGGACCCGGCGACGGCGGAGAAGCTGTATAAGCAGGTCGTAGCGCAGGAGCAGGTCAGCGGCGAGATCGAGGATTATGCAAGCGCTTATGCGGAAATGAAGCCGAAGGAAGCGGCGGCGATCTTTGAAGCGATGCAGGACGATCTTGATCTGGCGGCAAAGATACTTCAGACGATGAGCGCCGATGACAGAGGAAAAATACTGGGCGTTATGGATTCGGAAGTCGCGGCGAGACTGACCAAAATTATGGACCCGGAGTCTTAATTTCTGCGTCGGAAATACCGATATATAAGTTGTATCTATAGCGTCGGCGTATATCGCCGCCGGGAATTTTATAGATAAAATAAGAACCTTGAAAAGTTCAGAAAGGAGGAAGCAAATGACGAGCACAAATGTAACGCAGGCAGCCGCCATGTTTCTTGGAGCTTCTAATGTAAGCGCGGGAAGCGGTGTCAGCCGCGGAGCGGACGACGGCTTTTCACAGATCATGAGCCGTACCTCGCACGATGGCAGCGACCGGATGGATGAAAAGGGACAGAGCGCGGCAAAAACGCCCGTCAAGGTAGAGAGAAGGGACTTAAGGAAAGCCGAAGAAAGCGTAAATGAAACGGAAAGCTCCGCTAAAACGCAGAAAGACTTGTCCGGCGATGCGAAGGAAGTTTCCGAAAAGGACGCAGCCGGCAAAGGCGTCTCCGAAGAAGCGGACGTAAATGACGAGAAGATTTCGGAAGCGGTAGACGAGATCAAAAAAGCGATTTCCGAAACGCTCGGTCTTTCCGAAGAGGAAGTGGAGGAGCTGATCTCGCAACTTGGTCTTGCGAACGCAGATCTGCTTTCGCCGGATATGATGCAGCAGATCGTTATGGCGGCGGCAGGAGAAAGCGACCAGATGAGCATTCTGACAAACGAAGCTCTGTATACGGATGTACAGCAGCTTACGGAGACGGCCGAAACGATCGTTTCCAACCTGCAGTCCGAGCTTTCGTTAGACGACGCCGAATTTGCGGAACTGCTTCAGCAGATGGAAAAACTTCCGGAGACGGAAATGACAGCGGAGAAACTGCCGGAGGAGACGGCTTTTACAGAAGAGACGCCGGTCATTGTCGTATCGGAGGAACGCGCGCCAGAGGAGGAGCAGGAAACGGTAAGCTCTCCTCGGGACGAGGAAACTCTTGATCAGGAAGCGCCGGAAGCGAAGCCGGAGGAGAGCGGCAGCGAGGGCGGAAAGAAGTCTTCCGGGATCAGACCGGAGAGACGGCAGGATGCATCAGGAGAGCAGACGCAAGGCGGCAGACAGGAAGGCGGCAGCCATTTCATGCAGGACATCCCAAAAAGCGCCGTGGAGGGTTGGAATGATAACGTAGCGGAAACGAGGACGTCTTATCAGCAGCAGGCGGCGGATACGCAGAGGATCATGGATCAGATCACAGAGTACATGAAGGTTGAGGTAAAGCCGGAGACAACGGAGCTTGAGCTTCGTCTTCATCCTGAAACGCTCGGAACCATACATATTCATTTATCTGCAAAAGAAGGCGTGGTAACGGCACAGTTCGCAGCGGAAAACGAATCTGTCAGAGCCGTACTTGAGGCACAGTCAGTTCAGCTTCGTGAAAATCTCAATCAGCAGGGCGTTAAGGTAGAAGCGGTAGAAGTAACGGTCGCAAGCCATGCGTTTGACAGAAGCTTTGAAGAAAACGGCGACGGAAATTCCCGTTATGAAGAACCGAAGAAAAAGGGAATCCGCAGGATTCAGCTTACGGACGACGTCCCGCTGGATGAAATGGAACTTTCCGACGAAGAGCGGATCGCGGCGGAAATGATGGAACAAAACGGAAATACAGTAGATTATACGGCATAAAGGAGGGACAGCATGAGCTTAGTAGCACCCGTAAAAGACGGTGAGATTCAGGAAATAAAAACGACTTCTTCCGAAGAAAAATCGACCAGCTCGCTTGATAAAAACGCATTCCTTCAGCTTCTTGTAGCGCAGATGAAATATCAGGACCCGTTGGAGCCGACTTCCAATACGGAATATATTTCACAGCTCGCGACGTTTTCCAGTCTGGAAGAGATGCAGAACATGGCAAGCTCGATCGATCTGCAGAGAGCGTCCGCTATGGTTGGACAGGAAGTTTATATTAAGACGACGGACGCTACGACCGGAAGTACGGATTATGTACACGGCAAGGTGGATTATGTAACCTATGAAAACGGTAAGGCATATCTTTCCGTGAACGGCAACAATTATCCGCTTGATGATCTGGACAGAGTATACGACCAGGATTACACAGAGGCTTACAGCATGGCATACGATTGGACGGTTGCGCTGAATAAGCTGCCGGCGCTTTCCAAACTGACGCTTGCTTATAAAGACGACATCGAGGCGCTCAAAAAGACTTACGACGGTATGACGGAATATCAGAAGACTTTCCTGACAAAAGAAAATATTGAAAAGATGGAAAATTATGTCAGCCGTATAGAGCTTTTGGAAAAAGCGGCGGAAGAACTGGAAAATGCAGGGAAAGATGAATCCGATCAGACTGGCGAAACAGGCAAGGCGGACGAATCCGATCAGACCGGCGAAACAGGCAAGACCGACGAAACGGGCAAAACGGACGAGACCGATAAAACCGATGAAACGGACGAGAGCGGCAAGACCGAAGAGACGGACACGACTGATAAATCCGAAGAGACAGGCGGGGCTGGCAGCGCCGAAGCAGCCGGTAAGACGGACGAGACGGACGAGACCGGCAAAACAGAGGAAGACGGCGCATCGGATGAGACAGCGTAAACAGCATATACAGTAAAAGGAGGCAGTGGCAATGAAAGTGCAAAACAGCCAATACCTTTCCGCACTGCAGATGCAGGAGCAGCTCCTGAATCAGAAGAACGCTGCCGCCGTCAGGACGCAGACGCCGCAGGGAAGTCTTTCTTTCCGCGATATTCTGTCGCAGAAGACGGAAGAGGGCTTCGGGGAACTCAGGTTTTCCAAACATGCCATGGGCAGGCTGGCAGACCGCAACATCAGACTGACAGACGAGCAGATGGAGCGTCTGAGCGACGGAACGCAGAAGGCTGGTGCGAAAGGAATCAAAGAATCGCTGGTGATCGTAGACCAGCTCGCATTCATTGTGAACATACCGAATCAGACGGTAGTGACGGCAATGGATCAGACAGAAACAGAAGCAAATATATTTACAAACATTGACGGCGCCGTTATTATGTAGCCGGACCTTTACGGAGGCTGCTGCTTTCGACTGACAGAAAAAGCAGAAAAAGGCGACCTGAAATGGTTAGGAGGTCATAAAACTATGATGAGATCAATGTATTCTGGTGTTGCCGGACTGAAGACACATCAGACAAAGATGGACGTAATCGGTAATAATATCGCAAACGTCAATACGACCGCGTATAAGTCAAGCTCGATCAATTTCAGCGAGCTGATGTATCAGACGACGTCCAAGGCGTCAGGCGCAAACGCGACGACGGGACGCGCCGGCATTAATCCAAAGCAGATCGGTCTCGGCGTACAGTCTGCCGCGATCAATACGAAGATCACGTCCGCAGGCGCGACACAGACGACAGGCAATCCGTTCGACATTAAGATCAACGGCGAATCATTTTTTATTGTAAACGACGGAAAGAACAATTACTTCACGAGAGACGGTTCGTTCTATGTGGACGGAGAAGGCAATCTTGCGATGACGTCGAACGGCTATAACGTAATGGGCTGGGGCGTAGACGAAGAGACGCAGACGATCAAAAAGGATACCGTACAGGCGCTGCGCATTATGACGGCGGCGAATATGACGTATCCGCCGGAGGCGACGACAGAGAGCTATGTGGAAGGAGTTCTTGATAAGAACGAGCCGGATGCGGCGACGTCTTCCGGCAAAACGCTGACGCTCAGCTTCTTTGATGCGCTTGGCTACAGTTATACGGCGAGATTCGCGATCCATGAGACGTCGGCGAAGGGCGAATACGTTGTGGAACTGGATGATATCCTTGATTCCGAAGGAAATTCGCTCGTTGACGTATACGGCGTCAATGACATCAGCGATATCGCTTCCTTCGGACAGGACAATATCACAAAGACAACGGAGCTGAGGCAGCTTGTAACAGGAGCAAAATACATAGCGCCTGCAAATACCGGAGATGCGGGGACTTATACAAAGACGGTGCCGTATGACACACTGTTTTCGGATTATGATACGGTTGCGTTAAGCGGCGTTACTTATCAGAACCCGCCGATCAAATATAGCAATAAAAGCGCAACGAACTTTGATGCTACTGATCTTAATAAGAAAAATGGAAATGTGGTGGATTCCGTTTTGACGGGAACTAATACGACGGCAACTGTTACGGCGGGAACGAGTAAGGTTTCAATCATTGGTACCGGAACGGTCACACAGAGCAAGCTGACGAAGGAACCGTACAGCCTGATCTATGTGGAGGCTTCCAAGGATGCGGACGGTAATGTGACGGTACCGGCGCACTATGAAAAGACGATCAAAAATGACGACGGTTCAAGCACGACCTTGTCGCTTTATCCCTCAGGAAGTCCGGACCCGTATAAGTTCGTTGCAGCAGATTGGGATAAAGCGCTCGGCAAGAGTGCGGGTACGGTACAGGGCATTACCATGAACGCCGACGGCGACGTGACGTTCTATGTAGAGTCCGAATTTACGGTAGGCAAAAACGCGACCTACGACGGCACGGAATTTACGGCCGAGATTACGCAGGCGGAGGCTTACGGTCTCGATACGTCCGATCCGAACGTGACTTATGCTTACGACGTGGCGAGCGACGGACAGGCGCAGGTAACGACGACGACGACATACCACGGCAATATGCTGAAATTCGACGTGGATTCCGGCGAGTTCGTTTCGATCAACAACGCCGACAATGTGACGCTCGATTTTGCGACGAGCGCCCAGACGGCGGGCGGAACGGTATCGCTTGGAAACTTCTCCGATATTAATATGGACTGGACGCATGTAACATGGCACAACAACGGCGGAAGCTCTACGATTACGGCGACGAACGGGACGGAAGAGGACGGCCTCGGCTCGGGACGTAAGCTTGGACAGATGTCGGGCGTATCGATCCAGAACAACGGCGAAATTTACGCAAGCTATGACAACGGCATGACAAGACTGCTCGGACAGATCGCCGTTGCAAAATTTGCCAATGCCGCAGGTCTTGAAAAGGCGGGCGACAACCTGTATTCCGCAACGCTCAACTCCGGTGAATTCGACGGCGTCGGCGTAGACATTACGGCGGACGGCGCGGGCAGCATGGCGACAGGCGCGCTTGAGATGAGTAACGTCGATCTTTCCTCCGAGTTTACGGAAATGATTACGACGCAGAGAGGTTTCCAGGCAAACAGCCGTATCATCACAGTATCCGATACGCTGCTGGAAGAGCTTGTCAACCTGAAACGGTAATAAGACAGAATAAAATATAAAATAAGGAAAAGAAAGGGACAGGGGAGCTATATATTACATATAGTTGCCCTGTTCCCGCGTGGAAACTTTGGGGCGCTGCGGCCGGAAACGCAGCGCCCGTAAAAAAGGGGAGCTATCAATGATTGAGCTGACAAAGTTAAGCGGACAGAAAATACTCGTAAACTGCGACCTGATCGAACTCGTAGAAGAAACGCCGGATACGGTCGTTTCGTTCACGACAGGGCGAAAAATAATTGTAAAAGAAAGTAGACAAGATGTGAAAAATTTAGTAAAATCGTATAGAAAGGATATTTTTGCAGTCTAAAGCAAAAGTAGGCAGGTGGGATAAGTGGATATAGCATCGATACTCGGCTTAGTATTATGCTTCGTAATGGTTGTATTCGGTATCATCAATAATGCCGGTCTAGGCGGCGTCAAATATTTCTTTGACCTGCCCTCCGCAATTATCACATTCGGCGGTTCTTTTTCTGCGATTCTTGCTTCGAATACGATGAATGATTTCATCGGCGGCTTGAAGAGCTTTGCGCTTGTATTGAAAATGCCGACGTTTGATATGACTACGATCATCGCAAAGATTATTGATCTGTCCAATATCGCCAGAAAGGAAGGGCTTCTTTCTCTGGAAGAGGCGGCAGGCAATCTTGAGGATGAATTTTTAAAAAAGGGAATTCTGCTGATCGTAGACGGTACAGATCCCGAGCTTGTTCGCG
The DNA here is from genome assembly GCA_017621975.1 of Lachnospiraceae bacterium. GTDB lineage: Bacteria > Bacillota > Clostridia > Lachnospirales > Lachnospiraceae > VSOB01. Next base: position 6,691 of record JAGARW010000179.1, read on the forward strand.
CAATTATGGAAACGGAGCTTGTCAGCATGGACGAGCGCCACAAGGGACGCATCAGTTTCTGGGAAAACGTAGGAACGATGGGTCCTGCATGGGGTATGATCGGTACGTTGATCGGTCTGATCCTGATGCTCCAGAATATGTCGGATCCTTCGTCGATCGGTCCTTCCATGGCAGTAGCGCTGATTACAACGTTATATGGTTCCCTGCTTGCGAACTGGGTATGCGCTCCGGTAGCAAGCAAGCTGAAAATGAATAACAATCTGGAAGTACAGGCAAAAGAGATTATGATAGAAGGTCTCTTGTCGATTCAGGCGGGTGAAAACCCCCGTGTTATCGAAGAAAAATTAAAATCTTTCCTGGCACCGAGAGACAGGGGCGTAACAGAAGATGGAGGTGAAGCGGATGGCTAAGCGAAAGCAGGAAGAGCCGCCGAAAGGGTCGCCGGCGTGGATGAATACGTTCAGCGATCTGATGAATCTTCTGTTATGCTTTTTCGTGCTTCTGTTTGCGATGTCTACGGTAGACGCCCAGAAGTTTGAATTGATCGCTTCATCCTTTTCGCAGTCTTTTAGCATTTTTACGGCCGGCGCGACAGCGATCGGCGACGGTCTGCTGATCAGCAACGGCGTCAGTCAGCTCAACGAACTGGACGATTATATCAACAGTATGGGAAAGGCGTCCGAAGGGGAGCAGGACAATCAAGACAATCAGTCTCTTGAAGAAATGACGGAGGCTCTGGATGCCGAGAAATTGAAAAAGTCCGAAGAGCTTGCCGAGAAGATAGAAGAGGCAATTGAAGAACAGAACCTTGAGAAAGAAGTGGATATGGAAGTGACGTCGCAATACGTACAGCTTTCATTGAAAGGAGCGCTTTTGTTTGATTCGGGAAGCAGCGAGCTGAAGGAAGAGGCTGTGCCTATTTTAGATAAGTTGGGACTGATTCTGGAACGCTACGCAGAAAGCGTGATTGAAATCGAAGGTCATACGGATAATGTGCCGATCAGCAGCGCGCGTTTCGCGGACAACAATGAGCTGAGCAGCGCAAGAGCGCTTTCCGTATTCAAATATTTTACACAGACAACAGATCTTGATCCGGCAATGGTCAAGCATTCCGGACGCGGCGAGTATGTGCCGGTTGCGGACAACTCTACGCCGGAAGGCAGAGCGAAAAACAGAAGAGTTGAGATCAAGATTTATCATACGCTCAGCGCGTATTAAATTCAGTGCATACGAAATACAATGCATACGAAATACAATGCATATTAAATACAGGAGGAAGATTTCATGAAAAGGAATCTATTATCCATCATTATACTGGCGCTTCTCGTCGTCAATCTTGTGCTGACTTCTATTATGATGTTCAGTGTAAACAGCGCTTCCAAAAAGACGGCGGCGCTTGTATCCGATATTGCGCAGGTTTTGAAACTGGAGCTTTCAGAGGGAGCGGAGCCGGGAGCGGTCAAGGAAGACGTGCCGATGGAAAATATCGAAGTATATAAGATCGCCGACCAGATGACGATTCCGCTGAAAATAGGGGAAGACGGGACGGCGCATTACTGCCTTGTTTCGGTAGCTCTTTCCATGAACAAAAAGAACGACGGTTACAAAGCGTACGGAGAAGATCTTGCGACAAAAGAAAGCCTGATTACCGGTGAAATTTATGATGTCATCGGAGGGTATACATTAGAAGAAGCACAGGCGAACAAAGACCTGATGCGTGAGGATATCCTGAAACGGATTCAGAAAATGTTTGATTCTGACTTTATTTTCCAAGTCTCATTCAGCGATATTATATTCCAATAATCTTTCTGCTGATATATGATAGAAAGAGAGTGGGAGGTGAGCCGGAGTGGGAGAAGTTTTATCCCAGGCCGAGATAGATAATCTGCTGTCTGCCCTAAGCAGCGGCGAACTTGATATGGATGAGATGCAGGGGCAGGACGATCGTCAGGTCAAGAATTACGACTTTAAACGTCCGGCGAAGTTTTCCAAAGAGCACCTCAGAACATTGGAAATTATATATGAACATTACGGCAGACTTCTGTCGACGAATCTGCCGGTTTATTTACGGAAGAGCTGTCAGGTTTCCGTTGTCAGTTCGGAAACGGTTACTTTTTCCGAGTTTTCGAACGCTCTTGCCAATCCGGTTGTGCTTGGTATCGTTACGTTTGATCCGCTGCCGGGTAATATTATCGTAGAGCTTACTGCGAATCTGGCGTTTGCCATCATCGACAGGATGCTCGGCGGACAGGGGACGCCGCTTGAAAAGAGCAGAGATTTTTCCGAGATCGAGATGATCATTGTCGAAAAGATCATTGTGATATGCATCCAACTGATGCGCGATCCTTGGAAAAACGTTGTGGAGATTACGCCGATGCTGGATCGTATCGAGACGAATCCGCAGTTTGCGCAGATTATCTCGCCGAGCGACATGATTGCGATCGTGACGCTCAGCATCAAGGTCGGCGACGTAGAAGGCTTTATGAATATCTGTCTTCCTTATTTCACACTTGAAAATGTTATGGATAAGCTGAATACAAAATATTGGTATTCGACGATCGTGGATAACAAGGATGAAGATTTTGAAGAATATATTGAAGCAATGCTGCAGCATGTAGATGTGCCGGTAAAAGCAGTGCTTGGCAACAGCGCGATTTCCGTCAATGATTTTATCCACCTTCAGGTGGGGGATATTATTCGACTGGATTCCAAGGTAGATTCAGACTTAAATATATATGTTGGCAATATCAAAAAATTTACGGCGTTACCGGGGGCAGAGAACGATTTTTATGCGGTACAGGTAACGTCGGTAATCAGAGAGGAGGAATAAAGCATGGATGGAATGTTATCTCAGGACGAGATAAATGCCCTGCTGAGCGGTATGGATGTCGGCAGTATGGACAGCGGTTCCTCAGATGCTTCGGATACTCCGTCAGACAATTCAGCCGCAGCTCAGCCAGTGATTGACGAATCGCTGCTGACGGATACAGAGAGGGATGCGATCGGCGAGATTGCAAATATCAGTATGGGCTCTTCTGCTACGACGCTGTATTCCCTTGTAAGCAGAAAAGTAAATATTACGACTCCGGTCGTTACACTGGCAAACTGGAACACGATGATCGCGGAGTATGAAAAGCCGTGCGTATTTATTCAGATCAAGTATACGACAGGACTGGAAGGCAGCAATATCCTGATCCTGAGGGAAAGAGACGTTAAGGTCATTACCGATCTGATGATGGGCGGCGACGGCACCAATATTGACGGCGAATTGGGCGAGCTTCATTTGAGCGCGATCTCAGAAGCGATGAATCAGATGATGGGTTCATCGGCGACTTCGCTTTCGACAATGCTTGGAAAGATGATCGATATCAGTCCGCCGGAGGCGAGCCTTGTCGATTTGACAGAAATTAAAAAACCGGAAGAAATTGCAGAATATCTCGCGGGTACTTTTGTGAAAATTGCATTTTCCATGCAGATCGAGGACATGGTAGACAGTACGATTCTTCAGTTATATCCGATCGAATTTGCCAAGTCTTTATACGATACATTTATCAATCAGCAGATCGGAGACGCAGCGCCTGCAGCGGAGCCGGCACAGGCGCCGCAGACGTACAATCCGCCTCCGGCACAAACGCCGGATATGTCTCAGATGCAGCCGCAGATGAATATGGGCACGGGACAGATGCAGCCTCAGATGGGAATGCCGATGCAGCCGCAGATGGGTATGGGAATGCCTCAGATGCAGCCGCAGATGAATATGGGCATGGGACAGATGCAGCCTCAGATGGGAATGCCGATGCAGCCGCAGATGAGTATGCCGGTGCAAAACGTACAGCCGGCGCAGTTCCAGAGCTTTACGGAGAATTATGCGACGCAGAATGCTCCGGAAAATATCGGGCTGATTATGGATGTGCCGCTTGAGGTTACGGTAGAGCTTGGAAGAACGACAAAGTCAATCTCCGAGATTCTGGATTTTGCGCCGGGGACGATCATAGAATTGGATAAGATCGCCGGTGAACCGATCGACGTACTGGTAAACGGAAAGTTTGTTGCCAAAGGAGAAGTCGTTGTAATTGAAGAAAGCTTTGGTATTCGTGTAACAGAAATAATAAAGTAGAACACAGGAGTGAGAGAGATGGCAAAAAATATTTTAATTTGTGATGATGCGGCATTTATGCGAATGATGATTAAGGACATTCTGACAAAGAACGGCTACAATGTTGCAGGAGAAGTAGAAAACGGAGTAAAGGCTGTTGAAAAGTACAATGAAATAAAGCCGGATCTGGTACTGATGGATATTACGATGCCGGAAATGGACGGTATTCAGGCTCTGAAAAAAATCAAGGCGGCAGATCCGTCCGCAACCGTAATCATGTGTTCTGCAATGGGTCAGCAGGCAATGGTTATTGAATCCATTCAGTCGGGTGCAAAAGACTTTATTGTAAAACCGTTCCAGGCGGATCGTGTTCTGGAAGCTGTGAAAAAGGTCGTAGGATAATGCTGCTTACACCGGGAGGCGGAGGAATAGAAGCCTTTGTTCAGTTTATCACGGTGTTGATCCTTTTTTGCGTTGTACTTGCGATTACATATGTGACAACCCGTTATATTGCTAAGTTTCAGAAGCTGAAGCAGGAAGGCAGCAATATTGCCGTGATTGAGACGTGCAGGATTGCACCGAATAAATATATTCAGATCGTAAAGCTGGGAGAAAAATATATTGCGGTTGCAGTCTGCAAAGAAACGGTAACAAAGCTGGCAGAGCTTTCGGAGGAAGAGCTTGTCGTTTCCGACGTTCAGGAAGACAATGTCCCTAGTTTTGCATGTGTTCTGGAAAAAGCAAAATTGAGAAAACAAAAGAAGTAGGCGCAGTATGATGAAGAGATTTTTTTCCGGAAAACAATTAACGCTCGTAGTATGCCTGCTGGTTACAGTAGGCATATGTTTTTTTCATAACTCTATGACGGTATACGCGACAAACCTGCAGCATACGGACAATTTGTTTGACGGCGAGACGAATCTGACCGGAACGACCGATACGCAGACAAATATTAACGAACCGGGGAGCTCGGACGATCCTGACGAGCTGAAGGAACTGAACGTCGCGAATAATCTGACGATTACATATGATAACGGCAACGGTAATGTTTCGGGACCTGTGCGGATTCTGATCACGCTTACGATGATCGCGTTAGCGCCGATGCTGCTCATTATGCTTACGTCCTTTACGCGTATTATTATTGTTCTGCATTTCACAAGGACGGCGCTGAACACGCAGACAGTGCCGCCGAATCAGGTGCTGATCGGGCTTGCGCTGTTTCTGACGTTTTTTATCATGAATCCGATGATCACGCAGATCAATGAGAATGCGATTCAGCCGTTTGACCGCGGCGAGATTACGCAGGAAGAAGCGCTTGAGAGGGGGATGGAACCGCTCCGAGAATTTATGTACGGGCAGACTCAGGTCAAGGACGTGCGGATGTTTATGGAGATTGCAGATCAGGAATGGGACGGAAGTCTTTCGGGGATTCCGTCTTCGGTACTCATTCCGAGCTTTATCGTCAGTGAACTGCGGACTGCGTTTATTATAGGATTTTTGATTTATATTCCGTTTATTGTGATAGATATGGTAGTCGCCTCTGCCCTTATGAGTATGGGTATGATGATGCTGCCGCCGACGACGATTTCCATGCCGTTCAAGATTTTGCTGTTTATTCTGGCAGACGGCTGGAATCTGGTAATTGGCAGTCTTGTTAAGACATTTTATTAAAAGGGAGGATGAGAGATGTCAGTCGATACCGTGACCGCGATCGCAAGAGACGCGCTTTATCTGATTATTAAGACCTCTGCGCCTGTGCTTCTCATTTCCCTTTCGATTGGTCTGGTCGTCAGTATTTTTCAGACAGCGACGTCCATTCAGGAACA
>JAGARW010000180.1 GCA_017621975.1 Lachnospiraceae bacterium
AAGCGCTTGGAAAGACAAGTACCCCAACGCCGAAAGAAGTATCCTATATTACACGATGGACAAAAGAATTCGGCTTTTCCATGCAGATTATCGAAACGGCTTGCGAACGTACCGTTATGGCAACGGACAAGCATCGCTTTGAATACGCGGACAGTATTCTTTCTCATTGGAGCCGCGCCCATGTACATACGCTGGAAGACATCAAGACGGCGGACATCGCTTACCAGAAGGCAAAAACCGCTCAGTCCGCATCCTCAAATGCAGGCTGTCAGAGCCGCCCTGCCGCTTGGAACAATCAGTTCAACCAATTTCCGCAGCGGGAATATGATTTTGAAGCGCTCGAAAAAGAGTTGCTCAGCAACTAGCGCTTACCGATTAAATGATTTGTATCAGACAACCAATTTACCGCAAGGATAATCTGCAAGGAGAAAATACGTGCCACTGACAAATCAGCAGTATGATTCCATTTTCCGGGAATACGAAGAAAAGCAAAACCGTTCCCGCCGGAATCAATTACGAAAAATTACGGAAATTTATAAAAAAATTCCCGAATACGAGGAAGTAGAACATTCTATTTCCTCTGTTTGCGTTGCTCAGACAAAAAAACTGCTTGACGGCAGCGACAGTGCACTGGTAGATTTAAAGCGTACTTTGCATACTCTTTCGGAAAAGAAACGGTCGCTCCTGCTTTCCGCGGGCTACCCTGAAAATTATCTTGAACCGGAATACGACTGTCCATACTGCAAGGATACCGGATATATTGACGGTCAGAAATGCATCTGTCTGAAACAGCGTATCATTTCTCTTTTGTATGAACAGTCCAATATCAAGGAAGTATTAACAAAGGAGAATTTTTCAACTCTTTCCTATGCATATTATGAGGGAGAAGATTTACGCCGCTTTCAGCAGACGGTCGCCGCCTGCGAAAGCTTCGTGCAAAATTTTTCTTCCGAATACCGGAATCTCTTTTTCTACGGTTCCGTAGGCGCCGGGAAATCGTTCCTGAGCAACTGCATTGCGAAAGAGCTGATTGAAAACGGCAGACTTGTCCTTTATTTCAGCGCCGCCGGTCTGTTAGGCGCCCTTTCCGGTAAAAGCCGCGAGGAACAGATCGCTGTTGCGCATGATTTATATGGCTGCGATTTGCTCGTCATCGACGATCTGGGAACCGAATATACGAACGCGTATGTTATTTCCCAGCTTTTTTCCTGTCTCAACGAACGGCATCTTCGCCGGAAATCTACTTTGATTTCTACGAATCTTTCCTTGGAGGATTTGAGAAATAGATATTCGGAACGCATTTTTTCGCGCGTTACGAGCAACTATGAGATACACAAAATTACAGGTCCGGATATCCGGATGTACCGAAAAACTATGATGAACAGAAAGTGAGGATCTTGCCATGCTGGCTCGTGAAGAAAAACGGAATCTGGAGACCATTCCCGTTGGCTCTCTTGGTGTCATCCCGTTACAAGGATGCCGCAATCTCGGACAGAAAATCGACTACTACCTTGTAAAATGGAGAACGGAACGTGAAAGCGAGCACAAAGACAGTCTTGCTTTTTCCGGTTATCAGCGCGATTCTTATTTATTAAACGCTAAAGTGCCGCGTTTTGGTTCCGGTGAAGCAAAGGGCGTCATTTTGGAATCCGTACGCGGAACCGACCTTTATATTCTCGTCGACGTCTGCAATTACAGTCTGACTTATTCGTTGTGCGGTCATGAAAATCATATGTCTCCCGACGATCATTATCAGGATTTAAAGCGTATTATTTCCGCAGTCGGCGGCAAGGCGAGACGCATTACCGTCATTATGCCGTTCCTTTATGAAAGCAGACAGCACAAAAGAACCTCCCGCGAATCTCTTGACTGCGCGATCGCCCTTCAGGAGCTTGTCGCGATGGGCGTCGACAATATCATTACGTTTGACGCGCACGACGCGCGCGTGCAGAATGCGATCCCGCTCCACGGCTTCGAAACCGTCCAGCCCGCTTATCAGTTTATCAAAAATCTGCTGCGCAACGTAAAAGACCTTCAGCTTGATTCCGGTCATATGATGGTCATCAGCCCGGATGAGGGCGGAATGAGCCGCGCGATCTATATTGCTAATGTGCTTGGTCTTGATATGGGTATGTTCTACAAAAGACGCGACTATACGAGGATCGTGAACGGACGCAATCCGATCGTTGCGCACGAATTTCTCGGGACAAGCGTGGAAGGAAAGGACATGATCATCATCGACGATATGATCTCTTCCGGCGAAAGTGTACTGGAAGTAGCCGCCGCGCTGAAAGAGCGCAGAGCGAACAAGATTTTTATCTGCTCTACGTTCGGACTTTTTACAAACGGGCTTGACAAGTTCGATCAGGCATATAAGGAAGGACTGATCGACCGTGTATTAACGACTAACCTGATCTACCAGACGCCTGAGCTTCTGGAACGCGAATGGTACATCAACTGCGATATGAGCAAATATATCGCTTATCTGATCGACACGCTTAATCACGATACTTCAATCAGCGATCTGCTCGATCCGAGCGAGCGTATTCAAAAAGTCGTATCCAGATATAAAACCGGCGAGCTGTAATCGCCGGTTTTATATTTTATATTATTTCTTGACTTTCCCGCCGTTTTCCGTATAATAACCCTTTGGGAACCCAAAAGCTCCCAAGAAGCGGTCAGTTCGAGACCTTCCTGACCGAACCGCTCATATAGCGGCCAAAAAACAAAACTAAAGGAGAAATAAATATGAAAAACAAAAAGGTACTGTTTCTGACACAGGCAGCGATGATCGCTGCTCTCTACGTGGTGTTGACCTTTGTCGCCAACGCCTTCGGTATGGCTTCCGGAGCCATTCAGGTGCGTCTCTCAGAGATGCTCGTCATTCTTCCCGCATTTACCCCGGCCGCAATCCCAGGTCTGTTCATCGGCTGTTTTCTGAGCAACCTGCTGACCGGCTGCTGCATCCTCGATATTGTTATGGGAAGCGTCGCGACACTGATCGGCGCCCTCGGCGCATATCTGCTGCGCAGATGGAAATGGCTCGTTCCAATTCCAAACATACTTGCCAATACGCTGATCGTTCCGTACGTCCTGACCTCGCCGTACGGCTACGGTCTGACCGACGCCTGGTGGTATCTCGTTGTCACGGTCGGCGTTGGAGAGATCATCTCCTGCATGATACTCGGTATGATCCTCTGTTTCGCTTTAAAGAAATACGGCGGCAGACTGTTTTCATAATCATAACAAAGGAACCGCCGCAGTCATAAAAGTTTATGAATATTAATATATTTTTCGCTCAGGCAGCGTTCGCTTTGAGCCTTAGGTCGGGGAGACGTACTCGCAAATTCGCTGCAAATATATTAATATTCCAACCTTCCGGCTGCGGCGGTTCCTTTTTATGATTCCCTGATGTATGTGATAAAGCTGTTTCCGTTTTCCTCAAACCACTGGGTCGAATCGTTCATTCCCTTCTTGAACACTTCGCCCGTCAGCGGGTCCATCAGCACCGTATTCAGCTCGTTAAAGCCGACGATCAAAACGGCGTTTCCGTCGCTGCAAAGCGCCAGTACCGGAATATCCTGATTGACATAATACAGAACGGAACTTAGGCTGCATCCGGAAAGCTCCAGCACCTGCGCATCCGGCAGATTATTCTGCAGAATCTCCACAGCCGTCGTTCCCCGTTCCAGCATATACGCCGTATTCCGCGGTACTCCCTCGTACGCAAGAATCGTATCAAGGCAGACTGCAAGCGAATTTCTTTCTTCGTCCACGCTCTCGCCTTTGATCCTCATAATCTGATTTTTGACGCTCCGGTCTCCCGGCTTCCATACATACGCGCCATTGTCGTTGATCACAACGCCCGCATATTCCGATGCATGCGTTACCGCATTACCCGCATCGGTATAAACGCCTTCAATATCCCGGATACCATATACGTAATAATGCACGGTATCCGTTTCCTTCGGCGTGATCGCGACCTCCCTGCCGCCTTCGAACAAAACTTCCTTCGGTGTCAGGAATTTAATTCCTTTCTTATCGATTGTCTTTTTGACGGCAATCTGCACAACGGTTTCATATTCTTCCGTAACCGCCAGTTCTACCGTATTATCCCCCAACTCCAGTTCTTCATTGTTCATAATCTGATCTGCGCTGGCCGGCACGTACTGCATTGTTTCTTCATTTTTCTCGACACGATCGAGGCTGATCTGGTTATCCTTAATCTCAGCGCCTACAACATAGATCCCGTCCTGTTTGTATTGTTTCAGTATCTCGTCGTTTTCATTCTGAATCCGTATCTCATACATCGGAATGACGATCTTACCGCTCTTATCCTTTTCTATTTCTGACATGCGTGTCATTCCATAAATCAAGTCTTCTCCCATAAAACCGAGCGGAGACAGCAGAATGCCGTTTCCCTGCTTCAGCAACGTCTGCTTCTTTGTGCTGAGATTCAGCAGCGTCAGCTCGCTGCCGCCGTCACGCTCTCCGCTTTTCCATACGATCATCCGGTTGCTTTCTGAGATTTTATAAGAATCCTCCTTGAGATCCTCAATAATGATCTGATAGTTCTTGCTTTCCAGATTAACTTCATACACACTGCCGGAAAGCATAATATAAAGATGATTGTCATTATCCACATAGGCAAGCTGCTCGACATCCGCCTTTATCATCTCATAAGAACGCGTATCGGGAATAAATACTTCTTCCTCGATCGTATTGAGCAGGCTGTTATAATAATAAACCTGAATGCCCGCCTCTCCTTCATGCCGTCCCCTGTTCATATATCCGTACACAAGGAAGCATATGTTTTCCATTTCATCCACATTCAGGATTTTGATTCCATGCGCATCATACAGCGTCCTTGCATCCGCATTGTCCTCATCGTAAAAACCAAACAAATACGCAAATTTATTATCGCTGATGTTGTAGCTGTACAGCCGGTTTTCATTGACAAAGGCAAGAACGTTGCCGCCGTCGCTTTCCGCCATTTCCACATCGGGATTGCCGATCCCAAGCATGATCTTATTATTGACGAACAGTTCCGGCGCCTTCTGCATAAATATTTGATCCATATCCCTCTGATAATCAAGCAGATACATACGCTCCTGTGTATATCTGATACGGTAATATTCCTCTACATTGTAGTATACCTTCTCCTTCCCCTGTCCGGTGCTCACCATATAGTCCGCTTTGATATTGGCGATCGAGGGACCAAGCTCCTTGATAAAATAAACCGGCTTTGTTTCTTCCGTCACCGCAAGCTCGCCCCATGTGATCTGTTGGAAACTGCTGTGAATATCCACATGGCTGTACGTACTATTATCGCCCTCCGAATTGGACTCCAAATATTTTGTCAGCGACTCCGCCGCCTTTTTATCATATGTCCTGTCGTGAAAATCCTTTACAAAATCCAGTTTTTCCTTTACATGATATTCTTCCGCCTGTATGATTCTCGTATAATAGCGGATCGTCCTGCCATCCTTATCCTCAAGCAGTAAGATCAGATTATATTCCGTATTATCTTCAATCAGATCTTTTACGGTAAAAGCAGCTGTGATCTGCTCCTTATCCTCCTGATAGTCAGTCAGATCCGTCGCTTCGACGAGACGCTGCCCGTCTACGCTTCTCACCTCGAAAGAAAGCTTCTTCACCGCGCTTCCCAATTTCTGAATCGTCAGGGAGAGCGTACGTCCTGCTCCGAGCGGCGTAATCGTATCGCGCATTGCGCTGCCTTTCATTTCCTGTACGTATCCATGCAGACAGTTGATCTGTTCCTCTCCTTGACTCATATATACGAGCGGCAGCGTCGCTCTGCCCATTTCTACCGTCATGTCCGTATTGCCATGATTCATCAGGCTGCTTACAACAAACAAGGAAATCAAAAAAGTCACGATCCATGTGATTCCCTGTAAAACGACCTTCTTCATAGACTACAACTCCTGTAAAAGCTTTTCCAGTGTAGGCTGTACGTGTAAAAATTCTATAAGCGCCGCAGCTTTTTCTTTTTTCGCCTGGCGGTATGCCTTCTCGCCCGCATCTTCCCCGCCTTCCTTTCGTCTGACGGCGCGAATCATAATATTCTTCGGCGTATGCTCCATATCGATAAATTCCAAAATCTGCGTGTCATACCCTTGAGCCTCAAGCATCTGCGCGCGCAAAGCATCCGTAAACAATGCCGCCGTGCGCTCCTTGATGAGTCCGTACGAAAAAATGTCCGTAAGCGGCGTACAATCAATCTGCCGGTTCAATTCATGCTGACAGCACGGCACCGACAAAATTACTTTTGCACCCCATTTCACCGCTTTGTCAAGCGCATAATCCGTCGCCGTATCGCAGGCATGAAGCGTCACGACCATATCCGCCTGATCTGTTCCTGTAAAGTTCTTAATATCGCCGTGGTAAAAATGCAGTTTATCATAGCCGTACTTTTCGCTCAGCCGGTTACAATTACGGATTACATCATCCTTTAAATCAAGCCCGATAATATCCACATCATATTGTTTTAATATTTTCAGATAATAATACATTGCAAACGTCAGATACGACTTACCGCACCCGAAGTCAATAATCCTCACGCCGTCCTTCCGCGGCAAAGAAGGCAGAATATCCTCGATCAGTTCGAGAAAACGGTTGATCTGCCGGAATTTATCGTACCTGCTTTTTACGATTTTTCCGTCTGAAGTCTGCACGCCAAGATCCTGCAGAAATCCAACCGGCACATTTTCTTCTAAAATATACTGTTTTTTCCGGTTATGCGAAAGCTCCGGCATTTTGTCCTGCCGTATGTTCTTTTTCCGTATCGTTACATTGCCTTTTTTGCCGACAAGCGCTGTTGCCTGCCAATTCTTCGTTTGGATCTCAAGCTGCTTGAACTGTGTTTCCATTTCCAGAAGCACCGACTCCGTCATCTGCGCCGCGCTTTTATTTTCATGGAATACCTTCGTCTCAATGAAACGGCTTTCCTGATAAAGCAGCTCCCCGCCGATCATGACCGGGCGTATTTTCAGCTTCCAGGCCCCGTCCTTCCTTCGCGGATTGCTGACAACGATCTGGTACAAACCTTCCCGTGTACATTGTTCCAACATTTCTCTAAGCCGTTCCATAAATCCTCTGCGTACCCTCTCTTTCCGTTATCATCCATTTTACTGTGTTTCTGTTAAAAGAACAACTGAAATTTTTTCTTATAAATTTCAGGAGATTTCCTTAATATTTTTTATGAGAACCCGATTTTGCCCGAAATCCATGATATAATAAGCGCAGGGAGTGCGTCAGTGCGATAAATTGCCACGACATGGAGGATTATTATGACAGAAAAAATCGTTTTCAAAGCAAAAGAACTGCTTTTCAATTTTCGGAATTTTCCTATCACGCTTATTTCGGTCTGGCTCTTTACTGTCATCCTCACTTTTTCGATAGACAGCGACAACGCCTTTTGGGGCAGGGCGCTCCTGTTTCTCTTTTATTATGGAACGGGCAGCTTTTTGATCGAAACGCTCTTTTTGAACGCTGCGAAAAACAAATGGTTTTTTGCAGCCCTCGCCGCCGATCTGCTTCCCGCGTCCGTCTTTCTCTATTTAACGGTCGTAGAAAGCTACCGCTATTGGGATTCCTGCATGACGCGGTATTCCGTCTGCTATTTTTTGATTCTGTTCCTTTTGTCGCTCTATTTCTGCCGCAAAAAGCTCGGCTGTTCCTTTCCCGACTACCTTACGCGTGTTTTCGGAAGAACCGTCCGCTATCATATCGTTTATTTGATCCTGATGGTCGGCGTCGGCATCATCGCCGCGGTCGCTATGGAGCTCTTTGGTCTGGACTATAATCTTCTCATACGCTCCCAAATGCTCTTATTAGGGCTTTACTACATGTCCGCTTTCCTGCTCTCCTTTTATCCCGAAAAAGAAGAAACCTCCCGGCTGACCGCCGCTTTGCTCAAATATGTCTTGTCCGTTATGGTCATAACGGCGTATGTCATTATCTATGCCTATCTGTTAAAAATACTGATCACGCGGGAAATTCCTTCCAACGCCATCTTCCGCATTACAGCCGGACTCTTTGCGGCGGCGTTTCCCGTCTGCCTTATGGTGTCCGGGCAGCCGGAACATACGCTCTCCCGCATTATGAGGCGGCTTCCGTATCTCTTTCTGCCGTTTCTTTCGCTGCAGGGATATTCTATCGGTATCCGTATTTTCGAAAACGGCGTTACGCCGATGCGCTATGCCGCCGTCGCTTTTCTTCTGTTTGAATGCGTTTCTCTTGCGCTGTATCACTTCCGCCCTTCGGCAATGGAGCTTTTGCTGCCTGTCGGCGCAGGGATTTTATGCGTCGCCGGTCTCTTCCCTTATGTCAATATGAATTATGTTTCTTTTCTGAATCAGAAATCTGTGATCGACCGTTATCTCTCCCTTCCGGAAGAGCAATGTCAGGCTCTGCTTTCAGGACAGGAAAAAGAAGGAACCGCCGCCCGTATAAAAGGCGCTTATTCTTATCTGCGCGGCGACTATCTCGGCGCCCGCTATCTGGACAGTCTTGCGGAAGAATCTGTCGCTCTGCTGGACGGTCTCGCCGAAAATACCGGCGTCTATGAAGCGGAAACGGATAGAATCAGCTATGGCGCGACCAGATATACCGACCGGATCGACATATCTGACTATTCCGTCCTCTATCCGGTCGACGTACATGAATATGCCTATGATATTTCTTCCGAAGAACTGGCAGACTATCGCGAAAGTCTGCGCCACTATCCGCTGACGGAAGGAGATAATGCAGCCGCGTACATCGACCTCAATGAATTGTTTGATTTCTATCGGGCGCATGCAGACGGTGACCGCAATTTTGACGAATATCTCTCTCAGCATTTTACTTATGAGATCAACGACGGCTATACGCTCAGCATTACGCTTCTGTCCTTTACTTATGACGAATCGCAGGACGCCTATTATCCGTTCCGCGTGGAAGGGTATCTGCTTGGAAAATAAAGTAAACAGATCAAAGACCGCAACACATCGAATCAGCAGAAAAACGCTGCGCGCACATACAATTTTACGCGCAAAGCAGGAAAAATGAGGTTTTAAAATGGCAGTCCAGAAAATGATATTGATCGACCACAATCAAAAAGAGCAGATCGATC
>JAGARW010000181.1 GCA_017621975.1 Lachnospiraceae bacterium
AGACAGCCGGAGCGGCGGACGCAAAAGGGCGGAACGCAGAAAAAGGAGTATGTCCTGCGCGAAGAAGACTACCGCGTGCAGATCGATCCGAGCTTTTTTGAAGAGAAGGAGCCGATCGAGCAGCCCGCTATGGTGACGGGTTATCTGGAGCGGACAAAGATCGAAGAGGAAGCGCTGAAAAGAGGACTGAATCTGTCGGATCAGGAGATCGCGGCGTACGTTTCGGAACACGGAAAGACGGGAAAAGACGCCGGAAAGCAGAAGGAGCTTGACGAGGCGATGGCAAAGCTGAGCGAGCTGCAGAAAGAGATTGAAAGATTAAAGAAGCAGTAACAATGGAAACAAAATCATATACGACAAAGGAATTAGGAAAACGGTTTTCTTATTATTTTAAGCCGTACAGAGGGACGCTGGCGTTAGACCTTTTCTGCGCGGGACTGACATGCATCTGCGAGATCGTACTGCCGCTGCTGATCCGGCAGATCACGAATACGGCGCTGATCGACGTGGGGCTTCTGTCGGCGCGTATGATACTGGGCTTTGCGTTCCTTTATTTCGTGCTCCGCGTGATCGACGCCGTCGCCGTCTATTATATGGCGAACATCGGTCATGTGATGGGCGCAAAGATCGAGACGGATATGCGCAGGGATGCTTACGCCCATCTGCAGAAGCTGTCCAATACGTATTTTAATAATACGAAGGTAGGGCAGATCATGGGACGGATCACAAACGATCTGTTTGACGTGACGGAATTTGCGCATCACTGTCCGGAAGAATTTTTTATTGCGGCGTTAAAGATCGCGATCTCGTTCGCAATTCTTGCGAATATCAATTTTCTGCTGACGGCGCTTGTCTTTTTATTTGTACCGTTGATGACGGCCGTCTGTCTGAAGATCAACCGGCGGATGAAGCGGATCTTTGCGGAGCAGAGACAGCAGATCGGCGAGCTGAACGCGCAGATCGAGGACAGTCTGCTTGGGCAGAAGGTCGTCAAGGCGTTTGCTAATGAAGAATTGGAAAACGCCAAGTTCGGGGAAGGAAATTCGAAATTTCTGGACATCAAAAAGGTAACGTACCGGATCATGGGCTGTTTCAATGTTTCGACGCGTATTTTTGACGGGTTGATGTATCTGGCGGTCATGATCGGCGGCGGCTTCTTTTTGATCGACGGCAGGATACTGCCGGGCGATATGGTCGCTTATGTGCTGTATGTGACGACGCTGCTGGCGACGATCAGGCGTATCATTGAGTTTGCGGAGCAGTTTCAGCGCGGGATGACAGGCATTGAACGTTTTCTGCAGATCATGGATGCTAAGATCGAGATTTTCGACGAGCCGGGAGCGGTCGCATTGGAGCACCCGAAAGGGAATATTACGTTCCGGGGCGTGAGCTTTGAATATCCCGACGATCACAATCAGGTGTTCCATAATCTGAATCTGGAGATCCGCGCGGGAGAAAAGGTGGCAATCGTGGGTCCCTCCGGCGGCGGCAAAACGACGCTGTGCAATCTGATCCCGCGTTTTTATGACGTGACGGAGGGCGATATTTTACTGGACGGCAAAGACATTAAGTCGTTCACGCTGAGGAGCCTGCGCCGCAATATCGGCGTTGTCCAACAGGACGTTTATCTGTTTTCCGGCACGGTGTACGAGAACATCGTTTACGGCAGGCCGGGCGCATCGCGGGCGGATGTGATCGAAGCGGCGAAGCGCGCCGGAGCGGACGAATTTATAAAAACGCTGAAAGACGGTTATGATACTTATATCGGAGAACGCGGCGTCAAGCTGTCGGGCGGTCAGAAACAGCGGATCAGTATCGCGCGGGTATTTCTGAAAAATCCTCCGATCATTATTTTGGACGAGGCGACGAGCGCGCTTGATAATGAGAGCGAATACGAGGTGGCGAGATCGCTGGACGAGCTGGCGAAGGGACGTACGACGCTGACGGTCGCGCACCGGCTTTCGAGCATCCGCAACTCCGACCGGATCATGGTGCTGACACAGGACGGTATCGCGGAAGAGGGAAATCATGATGCGCTCATGGCGCGGCGTGGGATTTACTATCATTTTTATGAAATGGCGGATACGTGGAAATAAAGGACTTGGGCGTCGAAAGCTTTTATTTTACGATATTGTGCCAAATTGCACAAAATTTTATTTTCTGTACCGGGGCTTCGGATATAAGGCTTTCTAAGCGTTCCGAAAATAGTCTGAAACAGTCTGACGCAAGCGGCGAAGATTCGCCTTTTTCGGACATCGTGTCCGAAAATTGCTACGGGCAGACGGAACGCCAAGAAAGTCTAATATCCTGCGCAGGCATAGGAAATAAAATAGATTGTGCAATTTGACAATACCGATTTTAAATAAAACCTTTTAACAGCCGAATGATAGAGAAAAAGAGAAAGATAAAGAAAAAGATAGAGAAAAAGAACGACAGGAGGGTATTTATGGCACAGGACCATGTGGCGGAATTCAGGGGCGATCTGAAAGAATTCCATGAGATGACAGGAAAATTTTACAGGCAGGAGATCGGCGTACCGGAGTACAAATCGTTTTCCGGCGGTTTCGGCAGTTACGCGCAGCGCGGGGCGCAGCGTAGTATGCTGCGCCTGCGTCTGACCGGCGGCGAGATCGATCAGGATCAGATGAAGTTTATCGCTGACAGCGTCCGTAAGTATGGGATCGGGCGGGTGCATCTGACGACATGTCAGAGCGTGCAGCTCCATGACCTGACGGAAAAAACAGTATGCGGTCTGATCGAAGAAGCGTTTGAGCACGGCATTATTACAAGGGGCGGAGGCGGAGATTTCCCGCGCAATGTGATGTGCTCCCCGCTTTCCGGGGTGGAAGAAGGAGAATGCTTCGACGTGATGCCGTATGTGCGCGAGGCGGCGGATTACGCGCTTGGACTGATCAAAAAAGTAAAACTTCCGAGAAAGCTGAAAATCTGCTTTGAAAACGGAGTGACAAACGACACGCACGCGACGTTCCGCGATCTTGGCTTTATCGCCGCGCCGGACGGCACGTTTACCGTTTATGCGGCGGGCGGTCTCGGAAATAATCCGAAGCTTGGCGTGAAGCTTGCGGAGGGCGCAGCGCCTTCGCAGATTCTTTACTATATCAAATCGATGGTAGATGTGTTTACAGAATACGGCGAATATAAGAACCGGGCGCGTTCCCGTACGCGTTATTTGCAGGATACGCTTGGCGCGGACGGTATCAGGAAGGCGTTTGCGGAAAAGCTCGAAGCGAATCTTGCCGCGGGCGGAATGGATGTTGCGCCGGAAGCGTCGGTATGCGCGAAGGCGGGAGACGGCGAAATATGCGACAGGCGTGTCATAAAGCAGAAACAGCCCGGACTATATGCGGTCGCGTATCATCCGTATGGCGGCAACGTAGCGCCGGATTTCTTTGAAAAGCTGTATGAAACGGTCGGCGGTATGGAGGGCGTTAAGGCGCGCCTTACGCCGGAGGAAGGCATGTATCTCATCAATCTGACGGCAAAGGAAGCCGAGAAGGTACTGGCTGTGACCGCAGACGGCGCGCAGACGCTGTTTGAACAGTCTGTGGCGTGTATCGGCGCGTCGACCTGTCAGGTCGGCATCGGCAGGTCGCAGGAGTTGCTTGCGGCGTGCATCGAGCGCGTGAAAAAAGAAAATTTTGCCGACGGCGTTCTGCCTAAGATCCATATTTCGGGCTGCCCGTCGTCATGCTCGGCGCATCAGATCGGGGCGATCGGTATGCGAGGCGGCAAAAAGCCGACTGCGGACGGACCGAAGTTTTCCTTTATGGTATATGAAAACGGCAGCGAAGCGTTCGGAGAGGAACGGTTCGGAACCGATCTTGCGAATATGCTGGAGGAGGATATTCCTGAATTTCTTGCCGTACTTGGACGCGAGATCGCGGACAAGGGTATGACCTACGAGCAGTTCCGCAGGGAATGCCCGGAGAGACTGCGCGAGATTGCCCAGCGGTTTGCGTAGAAGATAAACGGCATACAAATAAATCATCGATCGAAAATCAAAAAAAGAGTAAGGATGTTTGTTTGATTGGCAGTTTGCAGCATCCTGCTCTTTTTTCTTGAATAGGATAAAGTAATGAAACCAATCGGGGTTTTTATGACAGAGCTGACAGATTATACTTATGAAACGACGATGCGGGCGATCGACACGCTGCTTTTGTATTATCCTTTTCTGGAGAAGAGTACGATCGGAACAAGTGTGATGGGGAAGGAGATTCCCGTTTTAAAGATCGGAAGCGGACAGACGCAGGTCTGCTACAGCGCGGCGATCCATGCAAACGAGTGGATCACGACGCCGGTTTTGCTGCAGTTTGTACAGGAGTATGCGCAGGCAGTGACGGAAGGAAAGCCGCTGTACGGCGCGGATGCAAGGGAGCTGTACCGTCAGGTCACGCTTTATGTGATTCCGCTGCTCAATCCAGACGGAGTCGATCTTGTAACAGGAGCGCTTGCGGAAGGAGAATATTACGAGAGGGCAAAGCAGATCGCGGCAGCCTATCCGCAGATTCCGTTTCCGGACGGATGGAAGGCGAATATCGACGGGATCGATCTGAATCTGCAGTTTCCCGCCGGATGGGAGCTTGCAAAAGAGATCAAGGCTCAGCAGGGATATACGTCGCCCGCGCCGCGCGATTATGTCGGGGAAGCGCCGCTGACCGCGCCGGAGAGCAGGGCGCTTTATGAATTTACAATGTCGCATTCCTTCGCGCTGATTTTGACCTATCATACGCAGGGAGAGGTCATTTACTGGAAGTATCAGGATCTGGAACCGGCGCATTCGCGCCAGATCGCGGAGCATTTCGGAGCCGTCAGCGGTTATGCGGTCGAGGAGACGCCATACGCTTCCGGCAACGCCGGATATAAGGACTGGTTTATTTTGCAGTTTGACAGACCGGGCTATACGATCGAGGCGGGATACGGGGAAAATCCTCTGCCGATCGCTGACTTCCCGGAAATATACAGACGGAATACCGGCATTTTGACAGGAGGAATGACGGAAATCCTGCATTTTAAAACGACGGCTCCCTAAAATTGATACAGCTCTTATACTGATAGATTTTCTTAAGTTGGTCGTAAAGCCATTCCGGCGACACGCCCTTAGTCGTTACCTCTACAACAATATCTCCATAGCGAACGCCGAAAGACATCCGGGTTTCAGAGATATCGTCATCCTGCTTGAAAGAATAGGCTCTGCGGCTGACCGCTTCCAATGTCAGCTCGTCGATGTTGAAAACAGGGTGATCTACAATTTCAAACAATTCTTCCGGTACGGAATCGGCAAGCGGGAGCGGGTAAAGGCTTAAATCGTAGTTTTTGGTATCGTCAACCGATGTTACTCTGCTTTCCATAGTATCATCATAGAAAGAAATACGCCAGCTTATCTCGTCGAAAGAGCCTTCGCCTTTCGTCCAAAGTCCGGACAGATAATTTGCGTTTTTATCCTGATAACGCCGGAGCGCTTCGGCAGTAAAGCCGGCAGGCGCCTCTAGGGGCATATAACCGCCGAAAGGCTCGGAGCGCCGCGCTTCCTCTAATGTCATGGTTTCATCAATCACAATATCCTGCGCTTCATGCTTAGCGGTCTTATCCTGCGTTTGAGAAAGAACAGGGCTGCCGGACTGCGGCGCCTTATCCTGCGTCGAAGAAAGAACAGGGCTGCCGAACTGTGGCTGCTGCGTTTCCACATCGGAAGGCTGCATGAGTTTCGGGACCATAAAGACTGCCCCGAATGCCAGACATAAGCACGCGGCAAGAACGCCCAGCTTAGCCCAGACAGGCTTTTTTGTCTTCGCTTTATAGTTGACGGCTTCCTCATAGTACTTGTCGTCAATTTCACTTATGGCTTCGAAAAATTTTTTTGAGTTCATACGAACACCTCTCTTTCAATGAAGTAGTTTTTCAGCTTCTTCCGAATCAGCGTCAGCCGGACAGATACGTTTTTCTCAGAGATTCCTACGCGCTTTGCGATGTCCGCATAGGAATCCATATACGCATAGCGGAGCATAAAGATAACCCGTTCCTTTTGGGACAGAGTCTCTAAAAAACGTTCAATCATGCGGGCTAGCTCTCTGGCTTCCATCTCGGCTTCGACTGTGCCCTGGTCCGCTATGCAGGCTTCGATCTCCTCTATGGCAATCGTATAAGCGCCGTTTCGTTTTGCCGCTTTTTTTCTGTAGTAAACCTTCAATGAAATATTTCGGACGATTTTACAGAGATAAGTCAGCAGCGGATCGGGACGCGCCGGAGGAATTGCGTTCCATACTGCGAAATAGGCGTCGTTGACGCACTCCTCCGCGTCCTGCCTGTTGTTTACAATATTGTTTGATAGCTTGCGGCAGATTTTACCGTATTTTATGTCCAGTTCCCGTATGCCCTGCTCTGAACGCTCGAAAAATAACGCGAGGATTTTTTCATCTTCTGTCATCGTGGCGACTCCCTTCTGACTTTACCTATATACTACGGTTTCCGCGGCGAATCCTAAATCAAATTCAAAACTTTTTTCAAAAAATTATATCATACTTTCAGGATGTGTTATAATCTTTACGGAGAGAAAAAGCGGGCGCGGGGACAGACTGAAAATTGTGCCGCCTCTTCGCGACAAGCCGCTTGGAAACGAGGAATAAAATGTACGATAAATTAACGAAATCCGATATGAAGAAAATGCGGGAGGAGATCGAATACCGGAAGCTCACGCTGCGTCCGAAGCTTTTGGAGGATGTGAAGGAGACGAGGGCGCACGGCGATCTGAGCGAGAATTTCGAGTATCATGCGGCGAAACGGGAGAAAAATAAAAACGAAAGCAGGATCCGCTATCTGGAACGGATGCTGAAAACGGCGCAGGTCATCGACGACAGCTCCAAAGAAGACGAGGTCGGTATGAACAATACGGTCGAGGTGTATTTTGAAGAAGACGATACGACGGAAGCTTACCGGATTGTGACGACGGTGCGGGGCGACTCGCTGCACAATCTGATCAGCATTGAATCGCCGCTCGGTAAGGCGCTGATGGGGCGCAGGGAAGGCGACCGGGTAGAGGTCAGGGTAAACGACAGCTACAGCTATTTTGTCGTGATCAGAAAAATTATCAATACGGAAGATGATTCCGCCGATAAAATCAGAAGCTATTAACGCGAATAAGATGACTTTTATGCGGGCACAATGGAATTGTAAAAATATTCTAAGTGAGGTGTACTCGTATGATGTTATCAGAAAAAGAAGCGACGACGATCAAGGATTTGCAGACACAGGAAGACTGCTGTATCAAAAAGTATGAAAAATACAGTCAGCAGGCGCACGATACGGAGCTGAAAAACCTTTTCCAAACCTTAAAGGAAGACGAACAGAAGCATTACAATTCTCTCGGACAGGTTTTGAAGGGAAGCGTTCCTTCCTGCGACTGCAACGATTCCGACGGCAAAAATTACGATCCGAAGAGAACGTACGATCAGATGACCAATTCTCAGGAGAAGCAGGACGACTGTTTCCTTGCGACAGACTGCATCGGCACGGAAAAGCTGGTGTCTTCCGAATACAATACGAACGTATTCACATGCTGTGAATCTGATTTGAGAAAACTGCTGGCGGATATCCAGATCGAAGAGCAGAACCATGCGGAGATGCTCTATAAGTACAAACAGGTCAACGGTATGCAGTAAGAAATAGCAGACGATGCGGCGGGGATTTTATAAAATCCCCTTCCGCATATTTTGCAGGAGAGAAAAGCGGCTGCGTTATTGCATGATTCGGACGCTAAAGTCTCTTGGTTCAAATTGTTGCTGTTGCATTCACAATATATTTCATTTTTTGTACCGGAACTTCGGATATAAGTCTTTCTAAGCGTTTCGACAACGATCTGAGCGGGGCGAC
>JAGARW010000182.1 GCA_017621975.1 Lachnospiraceae bacterium
AACAATCACGTTCCGATGAATACAAACCAAAAAGCGTTTACCTACTTATATAATTTTGCAGGATATATTCGAAGAATTTTAGAAAGCAGGTTTTTTCTTGATTGCAGCAATTATACGGAAACGGAAAAAACAAAAGGCTTGGTAGAGAGAGTCGTTGTTGAGACAGTGATGTGCACAAATTACTTAAACGACTGGAAAAAGCAAACGAAAGCGATTTGCAAGTATCTGAATCAGAAGGCGGCAGATTCAGACTTTGAAAAGCTGGCGGAGAACTTGTGCAGACTGGAAAAAATTATTACGGATGATATGAAAGATATTTTTAATAGCAAGGATTCTTTTATTTTTCTGACCTTGTTTGATAAGTTTACAAAATTGGACATGGAAGACTCGGAATTTGCCGGTTTCCTTACAGAGTTTAAGAATCATTTCAGATCGACTAAAATGAACGGCAACGGCTTGCTGTTTGATGAAATTGATAAAGATAAAGGAACAAAAGACAAGGCGGTTATTATTTCTAAGCTGGATATGCTTGAAAAACTTATGCTTGAATATCTGCATATCGAAAATTCAGATGAAGAGGAAATAGATACGTTGGATTTTGTCAAGAAAAACGTGAATCCGGAGCTGACGCGGGAAGACGTTGAGCTGTACGAAGAAGTTTTGGATGATTTAACATTGAATGTTGACAATTCTTCTAAATTAATGGATAAGCAAAACAGGACTTCGTTAGTGGCTATAGTGGCATATTCATTTAAAAACGACATAGACCTTGACGAGTGGATTGTAGATTATTTTAAACGGAATGATAGGTACATAAGAAATATAAACGAGAACTTTATACATATGAAACGAGACTTGGATGAATATGTTATTTAACGGCGCGCAGCGAAAAAGGAAGACGTTTCGCATCTTCCTTTTTCACTACTATACTATGAGGGGGAGTATTTATGAAGAACTTAATCTTATAAAAGATTAAGGGGGTTGTTAGTCGAAGCTAATACCCTGCATACGCGTTTTACAAAAGTATTAACTTCATTTGATGACTTTATTATATATGGGAAATATGTCCAAATCGTGTCTGAATTCTAAAAAGAAAAGAAAGAATTTCCAAATTAAATATAAAGGAAAAGCCTCATGATATATGAGGCAGATGCAGGAGGCGTTTTATGTAGGGCGTGGCATAATAGCCGAGGACGCCGCCGAGCGTATTGAACATCAGGTCGTTAATATCAAAAATGCGGTAAGGAGCCGGATAAAAGCCGTAAAGCGCGGTTAGCTGCGTCAGCTCAAAAAACAGCGAGAGCAGAAACGAAAACAGCGCTGTCTGCGGCAGAGCCCGGCGGAAATAGTAATTCAGATAAAAACCGAACGGAAAGAGCAGTATGATATTGCCCATCACCTGAAACCATGCGGAATGGGAGATGTTGACTTCTCCGATGCCGGCCAGCACCCAGTATGCCTGTTCTTTAAAGTCATAGGCAAATGCAAGCGGATGAAGCTGTATGCGGAGAGGCAGAGGGTTTTCTAAAACATATTCGAAAGAAGGAAGCGGCGTAATGATATAAAAATATGCGCCGATCAGGTAGAGAAGAAAGAGATACATCATGACCATGCGGAACGGAACGATTTTTCCGTATTTGCGCCGCTGGAAAAGGATACAGGGAATCAAAAACAGAACCGTAATGAGCGGAGAGAAAGCATATATCATATGAAGAGGCAGTAAATATTCGTGCATGGGAAAACTCCTTTTATCTTACTGTTAAAAACTGTCTTTTAATAGTGTAGCGGATTTTCCATGAATTGACAAGAAAAGATATGTGTGGTACTGTCAGAAACAGAGAAACGTTAAGGAAATGTTCGGCAGATATTTCAAGGCGGAGGAAAGGTTGAAGGAAACGATGAGAAAAGTATTGGTCGTAATCGACATGCAGAAGGACTTTATCGACGGCTCGCTTGGAACGAAGGAGGCGCAGGCGATCGTCGGAAATGTTGTAAAAAAGATCAAAACGTATGATACGAAGGACGTATATGCGACGCGCGATACGCATCAGGAAAATTATCTGGAAACGTCGGAAGGCAAAAAGCTTCCGGTTGAGCATTGCATCGAAGGAACGGAAGGCTGGGAACTCAATGCGGAAGTGGCGGCTGCGATCGGCGACGCTGTGATCGTCAACAAGCCGACGTTCGGCAGTATCGTGCTTGCCGATCTGCTTCAGGAGGAAAACGACAGGGAAGAGCTGGAGATCGAGCTGGTCGGTCTGTGCACCGACATTTGCGTTGTGTCGAACGCGCTTCTTTTAAAAGCGGCAATGCCGGAGATCAGTATTTCCGTAGACGCGTCCTGCTGTGCGGGCGTAACGCCTGAGAGCCATGAAGCTGCGCTGACGACGATGCAGATGTGCCAGATCACAGTGACAAATCATGGAAAATAAGAATTACAGGACGAGCGTATTTCCGTTCTCGCGCAGCCATTTGCGTAGTTCCCTGTAATCAGGAAGAACCGTTTCAACAGCATGCCAGAATGCTTTGGAATGGTTCATTTCTTTTCTGTGACAGAGCTCGTGGACGACGACATAATCGAGGACGCGCGGCGGCGCGAGCATGAGCCGCCAGTTAAAATTGAGACCGCCCCTTGAGGAACAGCTTCCCCACCGCGTTTTCTGGTCGCGGATCGAAAGCCTCGTATGCGTAACGCCGATGATCGGTTCGTAGTAAGCGACGCGTGCGGTAATGTATTCTCTGGCCGCTTTGCGGTAACGCGCTTCCAGAGCGCTTCGCTGTGTCTGAGTCAGAGCGTTTTGCTGCTTCTGTGTCAGAGCGTCTCGCTGCGTCTGTGTCAGAGCACCGCGCAGAGGCTGCGCCGGATTGGAATGTTTTGTTTTCATAAGACGGTTCTCCTTTTGTGTGTTCTGCGTTAGTATACTACAAAAAGGATCAGAAAGGGTAGCGGTATTTTGCAAAATAGGATATGATAGATACGGTCTAAAAATAAAGAAAGAAAAGAGGAAGCATTATGAATGAGTATATGCAGTTATATACGGCATTTCTGCGGATCGGCGGGCTGACGTTCGGCGGTGGTCTGGCGATGCTGCCGATGCTGAAATACGAACTGGTAGAGAAGAAAAATTGGATTACGGAGGAGGATCTGCTCGACTGCTATGCGATCGGACAGTGCACGCCGGGCATTATCGCGGTCAATACGGCGACTTATGTAGGCTATAAACGAAAGGGAGTGATGGGCGGCATTGTTGCGACGCTTGGCATGATTACGCCGTCGATCGTTATTATTACGCTTGTCGCGATCTGTCTTCAGGCATTTATTGAAAACGTATGGGTGCAGCATGCGCTGATGGGCGTGCGCGCGGTCGTCTGCGCACTGATGCTCAACACCGTGCTGACATTGGCAAAGAAGAGTCTGAAAAATGCGTTTTGTTATTTTGTCTGCATCGTTGCGTTCCTGCTGGCAATGTTTGTCCCGATTCCGACAGTCTGCATTGTAATCATTGCGGCTGTAGTCGGAATCTTAGTTTACGCGGTAGGAGGGAAGCAGGTATGAATTTCGGATTAATGGCGCGCATGTTCTGGGAGTTTTTTAAGATCGGATTATTTGCTGTCGGCGGCGGTCCGGCGACGCTCCCTTATTTGATGGATCTGACGGAAAAATTCGACTGGTATACGATGGAAGACCTGACTAATATGATTGCCATCAGCGAATCTACGCCGGGACCGCTCGGGCTGAATATGGCGACATATGCCGGTTTCCATACGCTCGGAACGTTCGGCGGCGTTGTTTCTACGCTCGGTCTTGTCATTCCAAGCATTATAGTTATTACTTTGATCGCGAAGTTCCTTGAAAACTTTAACGAAAATAAATTTGTGCAGGGCGCGTTTGCCGGAATCCGCCCGGCCGTTACGGCTCTGATCGCTTCCGCGGTTTACGGCGTATGCAAGGTTTCTTTGGTTGTACAGACGGAGACGGGATATGCGCCGGCTGTGAAGACGATCGTTCTGTGCGTAATCGTTTTTGCGCTCCTCCAGGTGAAACGGCTGCAAAAATATCATCCCGCCCTGTGGCTGCTGTTCGCCGTTATCATCGGCATCGTATTCCGCTTTTAAAGGCGCGGACGGGGAGGTTTGCTATGGAGAGGGCAGAAAAAAAGGGAAAATGCATTCTCGTCTGCGCGGGCGATCTGGAGATTTCCGAAATCCCCGTCAGGGAAGAAGATATGGTGATCGCTGTAGACGGCGGCTACCTGTATTGTCAGGTATTCGGAATCGAGCCGGATGTGGTGATCGGGGACTTCGATTCGCTGGAAGAGAAGTATTTGGCGGAGATTGAAGAAAAATACGAAGAGAGTACGGAAGGGCGCGCGAAAGCGGCGGAAAAAAAGAGTACGGAAGCCGTATCAGAAACCCGAAAAAAGAGAATGATACGTTTAAACCCTGTAAAAGACGATACGGATACGCTCGCGGCGCTTCGGCTTGGACTTGGGGAAGGGTTTCGTGAATTCCATCTGTACGGAGCGATGGGCGGACGTCTGGAGCATACGATTGCCAACCTGCAATGCCTGATGTTTTTGAAGGATGCAGGAGCATCGGGTTATATTTGGGACGGCGCTGCGATGACGACGCTGGTTCGGAACGAATCGATCTCCTTCCGCAGAGAGATGGAAGGGATGGTTTCCGTATTTGCGTTTGGCGGCACGGCACAAGGCGTTTCTGAAAAAGGATTGAAATATACATTGACTGACGAGACTATTAGGGAGAGCTTTCCGATCGGCGTCAGCAATGAATTTATCGGCGAGAGGGCGCAGATCGAGGTAACGAGCGGCTCGCTGCTCATTATCGTGCGCTGGGAATAGAGTGATTGAAAAAAGTACTCTGCAATAAATTGCTCTGACATGGAGGAATCATATGAAAAAAGAAAAGAGTAGTTTGCGTTATATAACGATGTTTGCCGTAGTTTTGACAACGGCGGCGCTTGCATGCGCCGGCTGCGGAAAAGGCGAGACGCCGGAGAGTGAAACGCCTGCGCCAGCGAAAGCTGCGGACGATACGCTCGAAACGGAAAGCGGGGAAGAAACTGCGGCGGAAACGCAAGAGCCGCAGGAAGAGTTTTCAGTAGAAGTGAGCGAAGAGACGGAGGAGCAGTTTAAAAACGACGACGGCGAGCTTCTTCTGACCAGTACGGTAAATTCCGTAAGCGTGCGTATTCCGGGCAATCAGGAAGCGGAGGACGCCGTTTGCGCCTTCTTTTCGGATCTGTCGTCCGCATATGACGATACGATCGAAGAATACCTCGGCATGGCTCAGGAAGAGCTGTCATGGCGGAAGGAAGAGGGGCTGACGGAAGGCTGGAACGGGTATGGGCTTGGCAGAGCGTACAGCGTCGCGCGCGCGGACGAAAAGATGATCTGCATCGTAGAAACGAGCTACGAATATACGGGAGGCGCGCATCCGAACTCTGCGCGTGTCGCTTACAATTTTGATACCGGTTCGGGAGCGCGGCTTGCGCTTGCGGATATCACGGACGATCCCGACGGGCTTTTGGCGGAGTGCGCGGAATATCTGAGAGAGATGCTTCCCGAATCGGAATATGCGGATATGCTGTTTGACGATTATGCAAATCATCTGGAAGACATCCTCACCGACGCGACGTGGTATACCGATGAAAACGGCTTCCACATAATCTGCAACGAATATATCATTACGCCGCATGCAGCTGGCATACTGGATTTTGTGCTGCTGTACGAAGACGTCGCCGTTGCCGGGCGGTATCTGCCGGAGCAGACGGCCGCGGCAGATGCTCCTTCCGATCAGGAAACGGAGGATGATGCCGCGGGCAATGTGACAACGGAGGATGATGCCGCGGACGATGTGATAACGGAGGATGGGACCGCGGCGATGTGACAACGGAGTCAGCAGCTACGGACGATCGATCTGAATGACGGCGTAGTAATTCGGATCGGCCTTCCTCAGTTCTTCTTCGATCTGTGCTTTCAGCTGTTCCGCAGTATACGTCGTATGATAGGGCATGACGACGTCAAAGATCAGATTGGTGTGCGTATGCCCTTTTACAATGCGGAAATCATGCAGGGAAAGCGCCGGATCGATCTGAGAAAGAATGCCGGAAGCGAGCGCCCTGCATTCGAGCGTTTCCGCATCGTCGTTCATGACAGGGTCCATATGGATGACGGCGGAGCAGCGAAGCTCGCTCTGCAGCCGTTTTTCGATGTTGTCGATCGTATCGTGGAGCTGTAGAATATCCCCCTTTGCAGGAACCTCGGCATGTAGGGAGATCATACGGCGTCCCGGACCGTAGTCGTGGACGATCAGGTCATGAATACCGAGCACCTCGTCATACTGCATAACGATGTTCCGGATATTTTCGATGAAATCGGGATCGGCAGCCTGCCCGAGCAGAGGACTGATCGTATTTTTCGCCGCTTCCACGCCGCCGAGCAGGATCAGGATGCCGACAAGAATACCGCACCAGCCGTCGATATGAAGTCCGGACAGCTTGGAGACGATCGTGGCGATCAGGACGGCGGAGGTTGCGAGCGCGTCGCTGAGACTGTCCGCAGCCGTCGCCTGCAGGGCGGAAGAAGCGATCTTGTCGCTCAGCGCCTTATTATAATGATACATATACAGCTTAACGGCGATCGACAGCGCAAGGATTAGCAGTACGGAGGGCGTAAAGTCGATCGGCTCAGGATGCAGGATCTTGGAGATCGAAGAACGGATCAACTCGACCGCCATGACCAGAATAATAATAGAAACGATCAGCCCGGATATGTATTCGCTCCTGCCGTGCCCGAACGGATGATCCGAGTCCGCCTCCTGCGCGGCGAGCTTAAACCCGATCAGGGTAATGATCGAAGAACCCGCGTCGGAAAGGTTGTTGAATGCGTCGGCTATGATCGAAATCGAGCCGCTGATCAGCCCTGCGAACAATTTGGAAGAAAACAGCAGAATGTTCAGGCAGATGCCGACGATTCCGCTGATCAGTCCATATTTCTGGCGTACCTCCGGCGCACGCGTATCTTCTCTGTCTGCGATAAACAGACGTGTTAGTAATGTTATCATGAAACCACCTCAAACAATAAAAATCTGGATATTCTCATTATTCTAATCGTTTTCCCGAAAAGGCGCAAGAGACTTTTTCCGTTAAATTGTAGAAGCGCAGTCGGAAAATCGGTTGCGAAAGAAGCGCAAACAGTGTATAATCAGTTGCGTGCAGAGGTTTTTGCACATAAGCAGATGTTGATTTATCACGAAGATTCGGGGGTCAAAAGGTTTTATTTTTACGATGTCTGGTCAAATTGTACAAAAATTTTATTTTCTGTTCCGGGCTGTGCAGGCACAGTCAATAAAATATATTGTGCAATCTGACAATACCAGTTTTCAATAAAATCTTTTGACACCCGAATCTTACGAATAAAATAATAGAAAAGATAAAGGAGATATGGAAATGAGTAAGAAACCGGTAGTGCTTATGATTCTCGACGGATACGGTCTTAACAGCAAAACAGAAGGAAACGCCGTCGCGCAGGCAAATACGCCCGTTATGGACAAGCTGATGAAGGAATATCCTTTTGTAAGAGGAAATGCAAGCGGGATGGCGGTAGGACTTCCCGACGGACAGATGGGAAACTCCGAAGTAGGGCATCTGAATATGGGTGCGGGACGCATCGTATATCAGGAACTGACAAGAATTACGAAAGAGATTCAGGACGGTACTTTCTTTGAAAATCCGGCGCTGCTTGACGCGGTCAATAACTGCAAAAAAAATAACAGCGCGCTCCATTTATTCGGTCTTTTGTCCGACGGCGGCGTACACAGCCATATTACGCATCTGTATGGTTTGCTTGAACTGGCGAAGAGAAACGGACTGGAAAAGGTCTATGTACACTGCTTCCTTGACGGGCGCGACACGCCGCCTGCAAGCGGGAAGGGCTATGCGGAAGCTCTGGAAGCCGAGATGAAGAAGATCGGCGTCGGCGAGATCGCGTCCGTTATGGGACGTTATTACGCGATGGACAGAGACAACAATTACGACAGAGTAAAGCTCGCTTACGACGCGCTGACAAAGGGCGAGGGCTTAAAAGCGGCAAGCGGTCCTGCGGGCATTCAGGAGTCCTATGACAGAGACGAGACGGACGAGTTTGTAAAACCTACCGTCGTAGAAAAAGACGGCAAGCCGGTCGCAACGATTACAGACGGAGATTCCGTCGTATTCTTTAATTTCCGTCCCGACCGTGCGAGAGAGATTACGCGCGCGTTCTGCGACGACGAGTTCAAAGGCTTTGACCGTGAGAAGAGACTTGCGCTTACTTATGTATGCTTTTCCGATTACGATCCGACGATCCCGAACAAAGAAGTAGCGTTCCATAAGATCGCCGTTACCAATACCTTCGGCGAATGGCTCGCGGCTAACAATATGACGCAGGCAAGAATCGCCGAAACGGAAAAATATGCGCACGTTACGTTTTTCTTTAACGGCGGCGTGGAAGAGCCGAACAAAGGCGAGGACAGAGTGCTTGTCAACTCCCCGAAGGACGTTGCGACCTATGATCTGAAGCCGGAAATGAGCGCATATCAGGTATGCGACAAGCTGACGGAAGCGATCCGTTCCGACAAATACGATGTGATCATCATTAATTTTGCCAACCCGGACATGGTAGGACATACGGGCGTGGAAGCCGCTGCGATCAAGGCAGTGGAGGCGGTTGACGAATGCGTCGGCAAGGCAGTGGAAGCAATCAAGGAAGTTGACGGCGTACTCTTTATCTGCGCCGACCACGGCAATGCAGAACAGCTTGTCGATTATGAGACAGGCGCTCCGTTTACGGCGCATACGACCAATCAGGTGCCGTTTATCCTTGTAAACTATGACGAGGCTTATACGCTGAGAGAGGGCGGATGCCTGGCAGATATTATCCCGACGCTGATCGAGATCATGGGCAAAGAGCAGCCGAAGGAAATGACAGGCAAGTCTCTGTTGATCAAGAAATAAGAAGCGGCTGGAAAAGACGCGGCGGCAGGAGCATACGAAGAAATCAAAAGGGCACAGATCCCGGCTGGATATTGATTCAGCCGGGATTTTTCTGTTTTATGGAATGCGGGCGTCAAAAGGGTTTATTTTTACTATATTTAGTCAAATTGCACAAAAATTTTATTTCCTGTTCCGGGCTGCGGATATAAGGCTTTCTAAGCGTTCCGGCAATGGTCTGGAATAGTCTGACGCAAGCGGCGAAGATTCGCCATCCATGTCTCAGCTTCGCCTTTTTCGGACATCGTGTCCGAAAATTGCTGTTCAAACAAAAAACTTTTATGTGTTGCAAATTCTCTGGCGGTATGATAGAATAAGTGTATCAATATACGCGACACACTCAAAACGGATACAACACAGTATGGAGGTGTAAAGCGGAAGACACGGCAATTTGCGCCGAAGCGTCGCAAATGAGCCTTGATGAGACAACCGAAGTCGCCTGCGCGAGCTTCGATTGCGCGATTCCTACGCTACGCTTCGGAATGGAGGATAAGATGATTATTCTGGACTATAAAGACGCCAGACCTATTTACGAACAGGTGGCTGACAAACTGCAGAAGCTGATTATCAACGGCGTGCTGGAGCCTGACAGCAAGATGCCGTCGGTCAGAAATCTCGCGGTGGAGCTGTCGGTCAATCCGGGCACGATACAGAAGGCATACGCGGAGTTGGAGCGGAAGGGCTTTCTTTATACGATCAAGGGCAGAGGAAATTTTGTGACTTACAACGAAGATTTGTATCTGCTGAAAAAGGAAGAATATAGAGACAAGATCGAAACGCTGCTGC
>JAGARW010000183.1 GCA_017621975.1 Lachnospiraceae bacterium
CATCCACCTGTATACAATGAACAATCCGACGGTCGCAAGAAGGATATGCGACGGCGTGCGGAATCTGATTTAAAGAATCCGGATCGATCGGACGCGTCAAGTCAAAGTCTGGCGATTCGAAAGAAAGCAGGCAAAGAAGAATACAGGAATATGGTCTTGTGCCGTAATGTCTTAGTTGGTAGAATAAGGATAAAACGTAAAGGTAACAAAGGAGGGGGATCAGAGTGAAAACGAACAAAAAAATGCGCATGGCGCGTATCGGAAGGAAACTGGCGGCAGTGGCGGCGGCAATGTCTCTGTTTATGGGAATGTCCGCGACGGCATGTGCGGAAACGGTATCGTTTGATTTTGGCACATTTGCATGGCGGTGCATAGAGGACGATGGCAGTGTCGGAACGAACAAATGGGCGCAGAATTCCGACGGTAAATGGATCTATTTTGATGCGAACGGCATTGGCATAACGGGAGAACTTGATAGTCCTGTTCCGCTCGGACTTGGACCGGAAGGGGAGACATTTGTAGACGAGCGGGTGCGGAGCGCAACGGGAGCGCCGGGGCAGCAGCCTGTATTGAGTGTGCCGAGCGCACAGAAGGATATACGCTATAAAGGATTGCGGCAGATGCTGGATTCTATCCCGCTCTATCCGGATGCCAAGACAGAAATACCGGAATTGGACAGTATGCTGGACGCTGTTTTTGCCCAGATCATCACGCCTGATATGGATACGCATGACAAGCTGAAGGCGTGTTATGATTATTTAATTATGAATATGAAGGACAGCCGATATGAGGATACGGGAGAGAATGATATGATGATTGTCTTCTGGGGCGATGAAGACGGTACGACATGGTCTCCGGTTTATGGGGAAGCTTACGGGCTGCTCCAGTCAAGAGTCGGCGTCTGCGACACGTTCAGCGCCACATTTGCGGTAATGGCGTGGAAGCTGGGTGTGCCGATGTATGTCACGGGCGGCTACACAAGCAGAAGCGGCGGCGGGTATACGCCCCATACATGGTGTCAGTTGGACGGACCGGACGGGACGATGTATGTATTTGATCCCCATATTGATTATCTGCTTACCCTGCGTGGAAACGGCGCTATGAGCAACGCAAGGTTCGGACCGACGCGGGCGCAGGTGGCGGGAAAATATATAATGGATGTAATTTTCGACAAATAAAGAAACGAATCAGTCGTTTATAAAAGTATGGACTTCTTTGCACCATACCGGAAAAGCAGTCTATTGACTTTTTGCCAATGAAGTATGATAATAAATTATGTTGTAAATACAGCTGTACATTAAGAGATTGAAAGAGAGGACAACAGGAAATGGAAAAGAAGAATATTGACTGGTCCGGTCTTGGATTTGGCTATATCCAGACTGACAAACGCTATGTAGCAAACTACCGAAACGGAGCATGGGAAGAAGGTGAGCTGACTACAGACGCGAATGTCGTCATTAGCGAATGCGCGGGCGTACTGCAGTATTCCCAGTCCTGTTTTGAAGGCTTAAAGGCATATACGACAGAAGACGGACGCATCGTTACATTCCGTCCTGATTTGAACGGACAGCGTATGGAGGATTCCTGCAGAAGACTGGAGATGCCGGTATTCCCGAAGGAAAAATTCGTGGACGCAGTCATTCAGACCGTAAAGGCAAACGAGGCTTATGTACCGCCGTTCGGTTCGGGTGCGACGCTTTATATCCGTCCGTTCATGTTTGCAAGCGGACCGGTTATCGGCGTAAAGCCTGCGGACGAATATCAGTTCCGCGTATTTACGACGCCTGTGGGACCGTACTTCAAAGGCGGTGTGAAGCCGCTTACGATCCGTATCTCTGATTTTGACAGAGCCGCGCCGAACGGCACGGGACATATCAAAGCCGGACTGAATTATGCGATGAGCTTACATGCGATCGTGGACGCGCATAATCAGGGCTACGACGAAAATATGTACCTTGACGCCGCTACGCGTACAAAGGTAGAAGAGACAGGCGGCGCGAACTTCATTTTCGTAACGAAGGACAATAAAGTCGTAACGCCGAAGTCGAGCAGCATCCTGCCTTCGATTACAAGACGCTCCCTGATGTATGTGGCGAAGGAATATCTCGGTCTGGAAGCGGAGGAAAGAGAAGTTTATAAGGACGAGCTGAAGGATTTTGCGGAATGCGGACTGTGCGGAACGGCAGCCGTTATTTCTCCGGTCGGAAAGATCGTAGACCACGGCACAGAGATCTGCCTGCCGAGCGGTATGACAGATATGGGACCGGTTACAAAGAAGCTGTATGATACGCTGACGGGTATCCAGATGGGACGCATCGAAGCGCCGGAAGGATGGATCTGCGAAATCAAATAAAACAGTGAATCAGCGCTGAGAAAAGGGAGGAGGTCCTGTGAGCCGCTTGCGACTGTGCAGACCTCCTTTTTATTTCATAGGATAAATGAATAAACGGGAGAAGGTTATGGACAGAACATATGTCATTGGGGTAGCGGGAGGAACGGCCTCCGGCAAAACGACGATCGTACAGATCATCAAGGAGTATTTCGGGGATAATATCGAGCTGATCGGGCACGATTGCTATTATAAGGCGCATGACGATATGCCTTTTGCGGAGCGGGAGAAGCTAAACTACGATCATCCGCAGTCTTTTGATACGGAGCGGATGGTAAAGGATGTGCTTGCGCTGAAAGAGGGACGCGCTGTCGAGCGTCCCGTATACGACTACGCTATTCACAACCGTTCGAAAGAGACGGTAACGGTATACCCGAAAAAGATATTGATGCTGGAAGGGATTCTTATTTTGGAATCGGAAGCGCTTCGCGATCTGATGGATCTCAAAATATTCGTCGATACGGACGCGGACGAGCGTCTGATGCGCCGCATCACGCGCGATATGGCGGAGCGGGGCAGAAGCGTGGAATCTATTCTGCGCCAGTACCGGACGACGGTAAAACCGATGCACGAGCAGTTTATCGAGCCGTCCAAAAAATACGCCGATCTGATCATTCCGCGCGGCGGCAAAAATACGGTGGCGATTGCCATTCTCAAACACTATCTGAAAAAGATTTTAAGCGGAGAGGAAGAGGAATAAATGACAGGGGAGCAGAGCATAAGAAAGGCTGCGGCGGCACGATGCATGGAAGAATTTCCTTATCTCTATGAAACGCATCTGCATACAAAGGAGATCAGCGCATGCGCGCGTTCCGGAGCGGCGGATATGGCAAGGGCGTGCAAGGATGCGGGCTATACGGGCATTTTTGTTACAGACCATAACTGGCATGGCAATACGGCGGTTGATAAGAGCCTGCCGTGGGAGGAATTCGTGGAACGGTTTGTAAAAGGCTATGAGACGGCGAAGGCGGTCGGGGATCAGATCGGTCTGGACGTGTTTTTCGGATGGGAAGCAGGCTATAACGGGACGGAATTTCTGATCTACGGTCTTTCAAAGGAATGGCTGCTTGCCACGCCTCAGATACGGGACGCCGGGATTGCGCAGCAGCTTGCGCTTGTGCATGAAGGCGGCGGACTTGTGATCCATGCGCATCCGTTCCGTGAGGAGTATTATATCCCAAAGGTGCGGCTTTTCCCGGAATTGGTAGACGGCGTGGAGGCGGTCAACGCGACGCACAGCTGCCATTTGAGCGTTTCCCATAATAAAAAAGAATTTGATGAAAAGGCGCTTGCTTATGCGAAGCAATATCATTTTCCGATAACAGGAGGCTCAGATGTCCATTCAACGGCGCTCCTTGGCGGGGGAATGGCGTTTCGAAGAAAGCTGAAAAGCGGAAGGGATTTTGTGGAAGCGATTCGCAGCGGCGAAGAATATGCGCTTACAAACGGCGATCTGTGGTTTAATAAAAACGGGGAACCGATTGTCTGAGCGTAAAGGCGCGCAGGAGACGGCTGCGCGAACTTCGATTGCGCGATTGCTGCGCTGCGCTTCAAAACGGAGATTGATATGAAAATTTTGCATACGGGAGATCTGCATATCGGCAAGTATGTGCACGATTTCTCCATGTTGGAAGATCAGGCATATATTTTAGAGCAGATACTCGAGATAGCGGTCCGGGAACAGGTCGAGGTCATGCTGATTGCCGGGGACGTTTATGACCGGTCGGTGCCGACGGCGGAAGCGGTCGGGCTGCTCGATTCGTTTTTGACAAAGACGCTCGCTCGCGGCATTCGGGTTATTATGATCAGCGGCAACCATGATTCGCCGCAGCGGCTTGGCTTTGCCGGACGGATACTGGAAAAGCAGGGACTGCATATTGCGGGAACATACGAAGGAGAAGCGAAAAAGGTTACTTTGAAGGATACTTACGGAGAAGTGACCTTTCTTTGTATTCCTTACTGCAGGCCGGAGGCGCTCGGAGCCTCAAGCTGCGAGGAAGCGGTGGCGGAAATACTTGCAAAAGAAAAAATAGACAGTGAAAAGAGAAATGTGCTTGTGACGCATTATTTTGTGACGGACGGCGGACATAGCCCGTTTTTGTCGGATTCGGAGACGGCGGTAAACGTCGGCGGTCTGGACAATATCGAAGCGTCTCTTCTGTCAGAATTTGATTACGCAGCGCTCGGACATATCCACAGACCGCAGCAGATCGGCGGCAGACCTGTCTTTTACAGCGGTTCGCCTCTCAAATATTCGTTTTCGGAAGCAAACCATGACAAGAGCGTCAATCTGATAACGCTGCGTGAAAAGGGAGACATGGACGTTCAATGCGCGAAGCTGACGCCGCTTCATGAGATGCGCCTGCTTCGCGGCACGCTGAAACAAATCATGCAGGCTGCGGAAGAAGAGCAGACGGGCGACGTAGAAAGAGAGGCGGGCAGCAGGGAGAACGCAGAAGGAAGGGGCGCTGCGGAAGGCGGAGACGATGCGGCGGCAGGTAAAGCCGCCGCCCGCAAGTGTTTCGACTATGTTCAGGTCACATTGACTGACGAGGCGGAGCTGTACGATCCGATCGGCGCGCTGCGTAGCGTCTATCCCAATATTATGCAGCTTTTACTTGCGGTCAGGGATGAGCAGGCGGAAGACGCCGCGCCTTCGAATGCTGCGGACCGGAGCAGAAGCCCGATGCAGATGTATCTTGATTTTTATGAAGAGGTGCGCGGCAGGCAGATCGACGAGCCGCGGCGGCAGGTGATCGAGGATGCGATGCGGGAAGCCGCGCGGGAATGCTGAGCAGGCTGGCGCCAGAACAGAAATTGAAATTTCTGTGAAAATAGAATTTTTGTGAAAATGGAATTTTTGTGCGATTAGAAATGCCGTAAAAGAAACGGTTTTTGATATCCGAAGCACAGCAGAGAGGAGAAGGATCAGGATGCGTCCGCTGGAGATGGAGCTTTGCGGCTGGGGGCCGTACCGGGAAAAACAGAAGATCGATTTTGAAAAGCTGTCGAAGCGGGGGCTTTTTCTTATTACCGGAGATACGGGCGCGGGAAAAACGACGATTTTCGACGCGCTTACATACGCGCTGTTCGGAGATCTGAGCGGCTCGCTGCGGGAGAAAAACAGCGTCCGCAGCGATTTTGCCGACGAGGAGATCCCGACCTATGTGGAGCTTTCGATGCGGCATCGCGGGGAAGTGTACCGGATCAGACGCAGCCCGGAATATATGCGTCCGAAAAAGCGGAAAACAGGAGACGACAGCTACGTCAAAGAGAAGGAAACGGCGGTATTGACCATGCCGGACAATGAGAAGATCGCGGGGAGCGGCGCGGTCACGCACAAGGTTCAGGAAATTCTCGGCATGGATATCCGCCAGTTCCGTCAGATCTCGATGATCGCGCAGGGCGAATTTGCAAGGCTTCTGACCGCGCCGCCGAAAGAAAAGACGCAGATCTTCCGGGAGATTTTCGACACGGCGTTTTTTGAGCGGTTTGCGGCGCTGCTGCGCGCAAGGGCGCAGACGTTGTACCGCGAAATGCAGATGTACGAGCATAAGATCGCGGAGGACATCGACAGCTTTGACGGCGGAGACGAGGAATGGGACGCGTTGACCGGATCGGATAACCCTTTGCCGGAAGCGGTCTGCGCTTATCTGAAGACAAGAGAGGCTTTGGAAAAGGAAAGGAAAAAGATGCTCGGCGGGACGCTTCGCGATACGGAACAGAAACTGGAGCGGCTTGGCGAGTCATTAAAGGAGCTATCGGTTCTCGTAGAAGCGCAGGCAGAGGCAAAGCGTCTGACGCGGCAGATGGAGCAGACCGCGCCTGTTTATGAAAAAAAGGCCGGGTTGGAGCAGTGGCTGCTCCTTGCCGCAGAAAAAAGGGAGCGCACGGATGAGCGGAAAGCCGCAGCAGGCGCGGCGGAGGAAGCAGGCAGAAAGCTGAAAAAGCTGCAGACCATATACTTGCAGGCGCAGGAACAGGCGCAAAAGAAACGGAAGGCTTATGAAGCGGCGAACGCGGCTTACCGGAGCGCGGTGATCGGAATCGCCGCTTCGATGGTCGAGGAAGGGAAACCGTGCCCGGTCTGCGGTTCGCTTCACCATCCGCAGATCGCGGCGCGGGATGCGGGCGCGCCGGATGAAGCGGCGCTTATTTCTTTGCAGAAGGAGAGGGACGCCGCGGAACGGAGCATGACGGATGCGTACGGCGCGGCGGCCGCGCAGAAAAAGGAAAGCGAGCACAGACAGGAACTGCTGCTGGAAAAGGAAGAAACGCTTGCGGAAAGCAGCGCTCAGTACGCGGCGGTAACAAAGACCTGCGTCGGGACGCTGCTTGATCTGACGCAGACCAGAGGCGGAGCATATCGCGCGCCGCGCACGGACGCGGAGCCGCCTTTGGGAGAGCCGGAAAACGCACGGGATCGGCAGGAAGGAGAACGCTTCATTTTAGAAAAAGAATGGACGGAGAGCGAGCTGCGGCGGATCAGGACACGCTTTGAAACGGCGGTTTCCTGTTATCAGGAGGCGCAGACGCTTCTCGCTGTAAAGGAGAAGGAAGTGCGCGAAAGCCTGAAAAAACTGCGCATCGACACGCCGGAGCAGGCGGATGAGCGAGAGCGCGAGCTGACGGCGCAGCGCAGCGGACTTATGCAGGAGAAAAAGCGTCTTATGGAGGAACAGAAACGCAATTATGCGGTTTTGCAAAGCGCCGGACGTATCCGCAGGTCGTTGGAGGATAAGCTTGAACGGATGAAGAGTCTTGGAGAAACGTACGGCGTCGTTAAGGATCTTGACAATCTGACTTCCGGGAACAATGCCAAAAGGCTTGTGTTCGAGCAGTATGTGCTGGCGGGATATTTTGAAGAGATACTGCATGCGGCAAACCGCCGTTTGGAACAGATGACGTCCGGCAGATATATGCTCTGCCGCGTCGAAGCGGTCGGAGACGGCAGGAGCAAGGACAATCTGGAGATCCGCGTGCTCGATCATTACACGGGCAAATACCGTTCCGTTAAGACATTGTCCGGCGGAGAGATGTTTAAAGCGTCGCTTTCTCTTGCGCTCGGGCTCTCCGACGTGATCCAGAGACGCAGCGGCGGCATAGAAGTGGACTGCCTTTTTATTGACGAGGGCTTCGGCGCGCTTGACGACGAATCGCTGGAGCAGGCGTGCCGCACACTGAAAACGCTTGTCAGCGGAAGCTGTATGATCGGTATCATTTCCCATGTGCCACAGCTCAAAGAACAGATTGAAAATAAGCTTGTCGTGAAACGGACGAATCACGGAAGCCGCTGTATTTTGTCATAGAGCGGTCTCTGCGGCGGACGTTTCGGGGCTTTTACAGGCGTTTGATTTATGGTATAGTACTAGTATGTATGTGAAACGATTGAATGGAATGAATCAATAAAATGAATTGGATTGTATTGAATAGAATGGAGAATAGCTATGAGCGGTAAGGCGGATGTAATTATTATTGGAGCGGGACCGGGCGGTATTTTCTGCGCCTATGAGCTGATGAACAAAAGACCGGAATGCAAGGTGATTATGATAGAGAAGGGACGTTCGATCGAAAAGAGAGAATGTCCGAAGCGGAAGACAAAACAGTGTATCGGCTGCAAGCCGTGCTCGATTACGACAGGATTTGCAGGCGCAGGCGCGTTTTCTGACGGAAAACTTTCATTATCGCCGGATGTTGGCGGAAATCTGCCGGAAATACTCGGTTATGAGGAAACGGAGAGGCTGATTCGGGAATCGGATAACATTTATCTGAAATTCGGCGCGGATACGAATGTGTACGGCGTCAATAAAGAGGCTCAGGTGCGCGAGATACGCCGGAAGGCGATCAACGCCAATTTAAAGCTCGTAGAATGCCCGATCCGGCATCTCGGGACGGAGGAAGGGTATAAAATTTATACGAGGCTCCAGGAGCATCTGCAAAGCCAGGGCGTTGAGATGCACTTTCATACGATGGTTTCCGAGATCCTTGTTGAAGGCGGAAGAGCTGTCGGCGTAAAGACCGATAAGGGCGATACCTTTTATGCGGACGAGATCGTTTCCGCCGTCGGCAGGGAAGGCGCGGACTGGTTTAAGGACAAATGCGAAGAGATCGGCATTGAGACGACGCCGGGCACGGTAGATATCGGCGTCCGCGTCGAAGTGCGCGACGAGGTCATGCAGACGCTGAATGAAAATCTTTATGAAGCGAAGCTGATTTACCATACGCCGACGTTTGACGATAAGGTGCGCACCTTCTGTACCAATCCGTCCGGCGAGGTGGCGACGGAATATTACGACGGCGGACTCGCCGTTGTGAACGGTCACGCTTATAAATCAAAGGAATATAAGACAAACAATACGAATTTTGCGATTCTTGTGTCCAAAAATTTTACCAAACCGTTTAAAACGCCGATCGAGTACGGAAAAAAGATCGCGGAGCTTTCCAATATGCTCTGCGGCGGCAAAATACTTGTGCAGACCTTCGGCGATTTCAGAAGAGGCAGAAGGACGACGGAGGAGAGACTGTGCAGGAACAATCTGATCCCGACCTTAAAGGACGCCGTGCCGGGCGATCTTTCTCTTGTTTTTCCGCACAGGATCATGGTCGATATTGAAGAAATGCTGCTGGCGCTCGATAAGGTGACGCCGGGTATCGCTTCCGAGGAAACGCTTCTGTACGGCGTTGAGGTGAAATTTTATTCCAATAAGGTAATCGTTAATCAGGAGTTTGAGACGAGCGTGAAAGGGCTGCGCGCGATCGGCGACGGCGCGGGCGTGACAAGAGGCCTGCAGCAGGCGTCCGCAAACGGGATCAGCGTTGCGCGGAGCATTTTGAAGGCGATGGAGACGACAGTATGAAAAATTACAGGAACGCGCCGACCGGCAGGAAGAAAAGGACGGCGGTTTTGACGAGTCTGCTGCTTTGTTTTGCAATGCTTTTGACCGCCTGCGGCAAAAATCAGGAAGGGACGAAGGTCGTGCTTACGACCGGTTTCGATAAAAACGAGATTTTCCGGATCGAAAGCGCTTCCTGTACGCTGCCGGAGATCATGGTATATCTGACGAATACGCAGAACCGTTATGAGAGTATTTACGGCGCGCAGATCTGGGAAAAAAATCTGCGTGGCACGACGCTGGAGCAGAACGTCAAAGATACGGTGCTTGCGGAGCTGGCGCAGATCAAGGTCATGAACCTGCTTGCGGAGAAATACGAGGTTTCTCTGGACGA
Organism: Lachnospiraceae bacterium; assembly: GCA_017621975.1. Classification (GTDB taxonomy): domain Bacteria; phylum Bacillota; class Clostridia; order Lachnospirales; family Lachnospiraceae; genus VSOB01. The sequence goes on from JAGARW010000183.1 coordinate 9,617, forward strand.
GCAGGAAGCGGAGCTGGCGCAGCAGGCGGGCGCGCAATATTTCGCATCCTTGAACGAGACGGAAGCGGAGGCGATGGGCGTCGACGAAAAGACGATCGTTTCGATGTATACGGAGTATGCCGTCGCCGATAAGGTGTACCAATATATTATCAAGGACATCAACCCGGAAATCAGCGACGACGAGGCGAGAACGATCACAGTGGAGCATATTCTGATTAAGACCTATTCTCTGGACGGCAGCGGACAGCGCGTTCCCTATGGGAAAGAGGAAAAGGCGCAGGCATATGAGAAAGCCAAAGAGGCGCTTGCGCAGGCGCGGGAAGGAACCGATTTTGAAAGTCTCGTGTCAAAGTATAACGAAGACAGCAAAAGTATTTATTCGTTTGGAAAGGGCGAGACGGAAAGCGCCTTTGAAACGGCGGCTTTCGAGCTTGGGACGGACGAGATCAGCGACATTGTGGAGACGCAGTACGGGTATCATATTATCAAATGCATCAGCACCTTTAACCGGGAAGAAACGGATGCGAACAAGGTCAAGATCGTAGAGCAGCGCAGGAAGGAAGTGTTCAGTCAGGAGTACGACGCGTTCGCCGATTCCCTGACGCGCAATCTGAATCAGGAGCTTTGGGAGAGCGTAGCTCTTATTCACGATGAAAATGTGACGACGACAGACTTTTTTAAGGTTTACAACGAATGCTTCGACGGGGTGTTCGGGCAGGAATAAAGACAAAATCTTTCGGCATATATTGTGCAGGAACAGGAATCAGAAAGAGGCAGTCTGCATGAACGTAAGAAAATGGATGAAACGAATGGTGATTCTGGACTTACTCATGCTGGGGCTGCTTTTTTTGATACACTCTCGCGAAGAAGCGGCGCATGCGGCTCTGGAGACCGCCGGGCGGAGCGCGGCGTATGCGGATCTGGAAGTTGGCGGGCAGGACGCGGCGTATGCGGATTTGGAAGTTGGCGGGCAGAGCGCGGCAACAGGCGGGGACGGTACGAAACGGATCGCGTTGACGTTTGACGACGGACCGCATCCCCGCTATACGGAAAAGCTTCTGGACGGGCTGAAGGAGCGGGGCGTGCACGCTACCTTTTTCGTAACGGGAGCGAATGCGGAGAAATATCCAGAGATCGTAAAGCGGATGCAGGAAGAAGGCCATCTGATCGGCAATCATACGTATCATCACGTACAGCTAACCGCCGCCAACGGGGAGCAATTCCGTAAGGAAATCATTTCCACAAACGAAGCGATCCGGGAGATCACCGGCGAGGATACGGAATATATCCGACCGCCTTACGGCGCATGGAATAAGCGGTATGAAGAGGAGCTGAATATGTTTCCCGTCCTCTGGACGATCGATCCGCGGGACTGGTGCTCGGACGACGCTTCCTGCATCGTGCGAAATACGATCGGGCGCGTGAAGGAAAACGACATTATCCTCATGCACGACCAGTACCAGTCAAGCATTGCGGCGGCTCTGGAGATCGTAGACGAATTGCAGGAGGAAGGGTATGAGTTTGTGACGGTGGATGAGCTGTTGTTTGACTGAGAGTAAAAAGTAATTGAGTTTATGAAATAGGTTGGGTATAATTTTATTAGCGAATGTATGCATTGGAGGTGAAGACAGATGGATGAAATTTTATTGAATGATGCTATTATTGAAAAAGTGAAAAGAGAAGTCACAGAATCAGCAAAAATAATAATGGGAAAAGACTTAGTAAAAGTTGTTTTATATGGTTCTTGTGCGCGGGGAGATTATACACAGGATTCCGATATTGATATTGCACTCATTACAGCTTGCAACAGAATGGAGGCAAAAATGTACAGTAATAAAATTGCTGAAATTTCAATGCAAATGGCAATGAAATATTTTGCCGTCGTTAATTTTGTTTGTCTGCCATATGCCGAGTCTATAAAAAGGAAGTCGTGGTATTTATATTTTCGAAATATAGATTCAGAAGGGGAGGTGTTATATGGATAGGGAACAAATTATATTGTAAAGAAAATAGGAAATTATATTGTTGATAGATTAAATACGGACGAGCCGAAGAAAAAGAATTGCCCGCTTGACAATTCCCTTTCCGCGTGCTAGATTAAAAGCAACATAAGAAAAGCGACGACGGAAAGAGTAGTAGGACGGAATCATCCAGAGAGGGCGGCGTTTGGTGGAAGCCGTTTATGAGGAAAGCCTTCGAAAACCATTCCAGAGCTGTCATGCTGAAGGCGCAGGGCGCGCTGTAGGTATGATCGTACGCCTGCGTTAAGGGATAGGATTTGTTGGAATCTGAAGTGAAAAGTTAAGGTGGAACCGTGCGATACGCACCCTTAAAGATATGGAAATATCTTTGAGGGTGTTTTTTATTTCATGGGATTCGAGTGTCAAAAGGTTTTATTGAAAACTGGTATTGTCAAATTGCACAATACATTTTAGTGACTGTGCCTGCGCAGGATATTAGACTTTCTTAGTGTTCCGTCAGCATACAGCAATTTTCGGACACGATGTCCGAAAAAGGCGAAGCTGAGCCATGGATGGCGAATCTTCGCCGGTTGCGTCAGACTGTTTCAGACTATTGCCGGAACGCTTAGAAAGTCTTATATTCGCAGCCCGGAACAGGAAATAAAATTTTTGTACAATTTGACCAGCATTGTATAAATAAAACCTTTGACACCCGAAGCTTCATAGGAAATTACTCTGTTTTGCATAAAAGCTGTGTTCCTATGAAATAAAAGCGCTCCGGGCAGGATTCTTTCTTATGGATGTTGTCAGAGTATGAAAATAAAAAAGGGAAGAGGTCGAAAAGAATGAAAGTACTGACAAGTAAGGGACAGGTGGAAGAAGGAAGCTTTGAAGAAAAGGAGATCAGCCGTGCGTTCTGGCATACGAGCGCGCATATTCTTGCGCAGGCGGTAAAGCGTCTGTGGCCGGATACGAAGTGCGGAATCGGCCCGGCGGTGGAAAATGGTTTTTACTATGATTTTGCCTTTTCGTTTCCATTTACAGAGGCGGAACTGCAGCGTGTGGAAGAGGAAATGAAAAAGATCGTAAAGGAATCGCTTCCGCTGCAGGTGCGGGAGGTTTCTAAGGAGGAAGCGGCTGCCTATATGGAAGCGCAGGGAGAATCCTATAAGCTGGAACTGATCAGGGAGATGCCGGAGGAAGAGCGGATCACGTTTTACAGTCAGGGAGATTATCAGGAATTCTGCGCGGGACCGCATGTGACGAATACTTGCCAGATCAAGGCGCTGAAGCTGACGGGCGTTGCGGGTGCTTATTGGCGCGGCGATGAGAAAAATGAGATGCTGACGAGAATTTACGGCGTTTCTTTTCCGAAGGCGGCGCAGCTGCAGGAATATTTGGATATGCTGGAAGAGGCGAAGCTGAGGGATCACAGGAAGCTTGGCAGGGAGCTTGGGATATTTACGCTTTTGGAAGAGGGGCCGGGCTTTCCGTTCTTTTTGCCGAAGGGAATGGCGCTGAAAAATCTGCTCATCGATTACTGGCGCAGGCTGCATGAACGGGAAGGGTATCAGGAAATTTCCACGCCGATGATGCTGAACCGCAGTCTGTGGGAAACTTCCGGGCATTGGGATCATTACCGGGAAAATATGTATACGACTGTGATAGACGATACGGATTTTGCGATCAAGCCGATGAATTGTCCCGGCGGGATGCTTGTTTATAAATTGCAGCCGCATTCTTACAAAGAACTTCCGCTGCGGCTTGGGGAGCTTGGACTTGTGCACCGGCATGAAAAATCCGGCCAAATGCACGGACTGATGCGGGTGCGCTGCTTTACGCAGGACGACGCGCACATTTTTATGACACAGGAACAGATCACGCAGGAGATCAAGGGAGTCGTCAAGTTGATCGACGAGGTATATTCCCGGTTTGGCTTCCCCTATCATGTCGAGCTGTCGACGAGACCGGCCGATTCGATCGGCAGCGACGAGGACTGGGAGGTCGCGACAAAGGGACTTGTGTCTGCGCTTGAGGAGCTTGCGCTTCCTTATGTTGTCAACGAAGGGGACGGCGCTTTTTACGGACCGAAGATTGACTTCCACCTGCGTGATTCCATCGGAAGGACATGGCAGTGCGGAACGATTCAGCTCGATTTTCAGCTTCCGCTCCGGTTTGACGCATGGTATACTGGTGCAGACGGAGAAAAGCATCGCCCGATCATGATTCACCGTGTGATATACGGTTCAATTGAGCGGTTTATCGGCATTCTGATCGAGCATTTCGCAGGGAAATTTCCGGTATGGCTTTCGCCAGTTCAGGTCAAGGTGCTTTCCATATCGGATAAGAACGCGGCGTATGCGGAAAGCGTATATGATGCATTAAGGAAATCCGGCGTCCGCTGCGAGCTTGACATAAGGAGCGAAAAGATCGGCTATAAGATTCGGCAGGCCCGGCTTGAAAAGTCGCCGTATATCGTCGTCGTTGGCGAAAAGGAAGAAGCGCAGGGACTTGTTTCGGTGAGATGCCGGGATATGCAGGAAGGAGCGCAGGAACTCGGATGCATGACAGTATCGGAGCTGGCAGACCGCATCCAGGCTGAGTCGGAACAGTAAAGCGAAAAGGAGAAGCGGCGGAGTATGACGCGCAGGCATTAGGAAAGGAAACGGTACATTATGATTCGAAAGGAAGCGGTAAACAAAGCCATTGATTATATGATCGCGCATGTCGGGGAATCGGTTACCGTTTCTTCTGTGGCTGAGCACTGTCATTTTTCCAAATATTATTTTGAACGGGTCTTTAAAGAAGAGACGGGAGAGGGCGTATACGCTTTCCTCAAACGGCTGAAAATGAATCAAAGCGCGTTTAAGCTTAAAGTAGAGCGCGACCGGAGCGTTACGGAGATCGGTTATGAATATGGCTACAGCCCTTCCAATTACAGCACGGCTTTCAGGCAGAGCCATAAAATGTCGCCTGCAGATTTCCGCAGGCGCATTTATGACAGATCGATGGAACATCCGTTTTTCCATGTGGAACGTCAGCCGGTAAGAACTTATGAAGAAATCGACAGGGATGTTACAGTCGGGGAGCAGCCGGATTATCAGGTGCTTTATGAACGCAGGATCGGCAATTACCATGATCTTGCGCATAACTGGTGCGACTTTTTGGAACGGTATGCGAACTATATTATGGAAGAGACGCTGTTTTTGGAAAGAACCTTTGACGATCCCTCCATCACGGATGCGGGCGGCTGTCTGTATGATGTCTGTATGACGGTAAGCGGAGAAAATCTGCCGGAAAATGTGTATACGATACGGGGCGGTAAGTACGCGATGCGTCGTTTTGCCGGGCATATTTCAAAGATTTATGCCGCTTATCAGGAATTGTTTCAGATATGGCTTCCGCGTACCCGGTATAGAATAGACGATACGAGAGGTCCGTTTGACATTTACCATAAGACGGATGTGCGGAATATGAAAATGGAGCTTACGATCTGCATTCCGGTCAAATAAGGCAAGAATCCAGAAGAATATAAAGAAACGCCTTCTTATAATGGATGTTGTTTACAAAATATCTGTATTAGGAGGCGTTTTTATGGATTTGGAAAAAATTCGGTTGCATGTCGGAGAAATGATCTTGAGGTTTTCGATACCGTCGATCATTTCAATGCTGATGACGTCGATGATCACGGTGGCGGACGGATTCTTCATAGGCAATTATGTCGGGAAGGAAGGGGTGGCGGCGGTCAATCTCGGACTTCCGGTCATTTATCTGTTTCTTGCCGCAGGGCTGATGATCGCGGTCGGCGGCGCGGCGATCGCAGGTATGGCGTTCGGGGCGGGAGATAAGAAAATGTGCGGGGATGTGTTTTGCCAGACGGTTGCGGAGGCGCTGGCGGCCGGGATTGTAATGGGCATTCTCGTTTCGTTATGCTTTACGCCGATGATGAAGCTTCTGCATGCGGACGGACTGGTGAGAGGATATTTCCGGGAATATTATGAAATACTGCTGTTTGAACTGCCGGTCATGACGCTCAATTCATTGCTTGGTATGTTTATACGTCAGGAAGGAGATCCCGGGTATTTCATGAAGGTAAATGTATTTCATGTCGTGCTGAACATTGCGCTTGACGCGGCGTTTTCCGAATGGTTTGGATGGGGAGTCGGTGGAATTGCGGCGGCGTCGCTTCTTGCCGCGCTTACGGCGCTGCTTTGCAATCTGTATTTTTTTGAGAAGAAAGCGAACGTGTACCGTCTTCGCCGTTTTACTTTTTCGGGAAAGGTACTGCGGTCTACGCTGCTGAACGGAAGCAGCGAGCTGATTGGAGAATTGTCTCTTGGGATTGCCATGTTTGCCTATAATTTTGTTATCATGCGGCGCGTCGGCGTGGACGGCGTAACGGCGTTTACGGTCGTCGGTTATACGTCTTATCTGTTCAATATGATTTTGATCGGATTTGGACAGGGCGCGAGCCCGCTTGTCAGCTTTGTTTATGGAGCGGGACAAAAAAAGCTTGCAAGAACCATTCGAAAGAAAACAAATTTGTATGTCTTTTTTGCCGGAACGGTCGTCATATTAATTATGACATTAGTGTCAGGACAGTATGGCGCCTTGTTTGTCAAAAACGAAGCCGTCATATCTATGATCCGTTCGGGAACTCGGATTTTTGTGCTTTCATTTCTGTTTTCCGGCGTCAATACGATCACTTCTTTTTATTTTACGGCGATCGGGAAAGCAAAGGAATCCGCGCTGATTTCGTCGTCGCGCGGACTGGTCGTTCTGCTGATCTGCATTTTTGTTTTGCCTGCGTTATTCGGTATGACGGGCGTCTGGCTGGCTGCGCCGGTAACGGAAAGCGTTACGGGATTGCTTACGGCTTACTTCATTTATATAGAAAAGCGCCCCCTTTGAGGGATAAGGGACGCAAAATGGCGAACGCAGGGCTTGGAAAGGATTTCGAACGGAGGTTGTTGGAACGGGAAGCAGCGTGTTATAATAAAACGGATCGGAACTGTCGTTTTTTTGATAAAACTATTTTAAGAAGGCGGGAACGCTTCGGGAGAGTGAAAACGCTGCGTGAGAGCGGATACGCCTTGGAATGGAGAACAGGATGGATTTGTTTGAATATATGCGCAACAATCAGATGGAAAAAGAAGCGCCGCTCGCGGCAAGACTGCGTCCGACAACGCTTGACGAGGTCGTAGGACAGAAGCATATTATAGGAAGAGACAAGCTGTTGTACCGCGCGATCAAGGCGGATAAGATCAGCTCGGTCATTTTTTACGGTCCGCCGGGCACGGGGAAAACGACGCTTGCAAAGGTGATCGCCCATACGACGAGCGCGGAGTTTACGCAGATCAATGCTACGGTGGCGGGCAAAAAGGACATGGAAGAGGTCATTGCCAAAGCGAAAGACACGATGGGAATGTACGGCAAAAAGACGATTCTTTTTATCGACGAGATACATCGTTTCAACAAGGGGCAGCAGGACTATCTTCTGCCGTTCGTGGAGGACGGTACGGTCGTTCTGATCGGGGCGACGACGGAAAATCCGTATTTTGAAGTAAACGGCGCTCTGATTTCACGTTCGATCATATTTGAATTAAAACCGCTTTCAAAGGACGACGTCAGAGAGCTTCTGACGCGCGCCGTATATGATAAGGAAAAAGGAATGGGCGCTTACGACGCGGTGATCGACGAGGACGCGCTTGATTTTCTGGCGGATGCGGCGGGTGGAGACGCTCGGCTTGCGCTGAACGCGATCGAGCTGGGGATTATGACGACGCAGCGCGGCGGCGACGGGAAGATTCACATTGATCTGGAAACGGCGTCGGAATGTATTCAGAAGCGCGTCGTCAGATATGACAAGGCGGGCGACAATCATTATGACACGATTTCCGCTTTTATAAAGAGCATGCGGGGCTCCGATCCCGACGCGGCGGTGTATTATCTGGCAAAAATGCTTTATGCGGGAGAAGACGTTACGTTTGTTGCGAGGCGTATGATGATCTGCGCGGCGGAGGACGTCGGAAACGCCGATCCGAATGCGCTGGTGGTGGCAACGAACGCTTCCCTTGCGGCGGAGCGGGTCGGCATGCCGGAGGCTCAGATCATACTGGCGCAGGCGGCTGCGTATATCGCGACGGCGCCGAAAAGCAATTCGGCGGTTAACGCCATCAGCGAAGCGATGGAGACGGTGAAGGAGACGGGCAATCTGCCCGTGCCGCCGCATCTTCAGGACGCCCATTACAAAGGCTCCGCAAAGCTCGGGCATGGGATCGGCTACAAATATGCGCACGATTATCCGAACCATTATGTGAAGCAGCAGTACCTGCCATATGAATTAAACGGAAAGGAGTTTTACCGTCCGTCCGGCAACGGCTATGAGGTAAAAATACGGGAACATATGCGCAGGATTAAACGGGAAGCGGAAGCTGGCGGCGGACAGACGGAAGAAGGCGGACAGGCGGCGGAAGATGGCGGCGGGAAATAAAAGAAGGCCGCGCGGAAACAGATCGGAAATGGTTAAAAAATGGAAATAAAAGTAAAAACGGTTGAAAATTTATAATATTTCGGTTGACAAACGGATTTTTCAATTTTATAATAGAATCAGGCGAAGGGTTTATAGCTTTTGCGGTATTTATGATAGAAGGAGGAATTCGTATGACAATTTCGGAAATGAAGCGCAGGAAGCAGGAGAAAGGGTATACATACGCGCAGATCGCGGAGCTGTCCGGCGTGCCGCTTGGGACGGTACAGAAGATATTTTCCGGAGAAACGTTAAGTCCGCGTTACGAGACGCTGCAGGCGCTGGAGCAGTTGTTCGCGGAGGGAGATTCGGTACGGGAGGAGGCTGTTTATCAGGCGCATTCGCAGGGAAGCTATACGGTCGACGATTATTATGCGCTTCCTGACGATCAGCGTGTGGAACTGATCGACGGGTATTTTTACGATATGTCGTCTCCCACGTTCCTGCATCAGATGATTGGCGGCGAGATTTATAGGCAGATCGCTAATTTTATTATGGAAAACGGCGGAGACTGCAGACCCTTTGTTTCTCCGGTCGACGTACAGCTTGACTGCGATAAGTGGACGATGCTTCAGCCCGACGTCGGGATATTGTGCGACCGCGATAAGATCAAGAAATGGGGAGTCTACGGTTCGCCGGATTTTTTGGTGGAGATCATTTCACCTTCTACAAAACGGAAAGATTATACAAAGAAACTGTCAAAATATATGGAAGCGGGAGTGCGGGAATACTGGATCGTTGATCCGTATCAGAAAAAGCTGCTCGTATACTTTTTTGAGAGCGAGGTGTGCCCCGTTATTCATGGATTGGATGGCAGCGTTCCGGTCGGTATTTATGAAGGCGCGCTGGAGATCGATTTTTCCAATATTTCGAAATGGATCGATGAAGAAATATGACGGAGAGTCGTTTTAAAATAGGGCGTCTGTCAGGTATTTGTAGATTTCCTGATTTTTTTTCTGCCAGTTGTCGCAGATGGAAACTGCCATTTCTTCCAATGGAACAGAGAGACGTATCGTAACAAGCTCAGCGCCCTTTTCCTTGGCAATAAGCTCCGCTTCATATTCGCCGTTTGTAGATTTGTAATAGCTGGCCTGAATGGAGACTTCGTTGCGCAGTTCGAGTTCGTTCTCGCGCAGATAAGCGTCGACGTCCTGTTTGATGGCGTCGCTGACACGGTTGCCGAAGTAGGAAAGCGTTTCTCTGCCTGCGTCGGTGATGAGCAGATGCGTACGGTTGCTGAGCGATCTTGAGGAAACAAGTCCTGCGTCGCCCAATTCGGAAATCGCCTGCTGCAGCGTAAGGAAATTCGTATATTCTCTTCCGAGGATGAAATCGTCGATCTGGGCTTTCGTCAAAGGGAAAGAAACCCGGTTGAGCATATAGAGCACGATCAATTTATAGAGTGTTAAAGAATCCTGTGTCATAATGATGACCTTACCTTTCTTCTTCCAATCTTTTTCCCTGCCATACATTTCTGACGCGCATTTCATGATGGATGGTATTGAGTACCTTCCGCTTATCCAGACTCCATTTCGGAGCGATCAGCAGATTTTTCGGACCGTCTCCGGTCAGACGGTGAATGACGATACGAGGAGAGAGACGTTCCAGAATACCGATTACTAAATTTACATAAGTATCAAAGGAGAGCACTTGAAATTTTCCGGCAATATAATCCGCCGCCAGATCAGTATTTTCCAGTACGTGGAGAAGCTGCAGCTTGATACCTGACACCGGCTGTAAGTTTAGAAGACGGATCGTTTCATACATCTGATTTGTCGTTTCGCCCGGCAGTCCGAGGATGACATGGACGATCAGAGGTATTTGCAGCCGCGCAAGTTCTGCCGCTGCCTGTATGAAGCAGGAAAGAGGATATCCTCTGCGGATATAGGCCGCACTTTGCTCATGGATCGTCTGAAGACCGAGTTCTATCCAGATAAATTTATCGGGAAAAGCGGCTTTCAGCTCTGCAAGCAGGGCAAGCACATCCGGCGGGAGACAATCCGGTCTGGTTGCAATGGAAATCCCGGCGACTTTTGGCTCTTTCAGCGCCTGCATATAAAGAAAGCGCAGGCGGGAGACGGGCGCATAGGTATTCGTATACGCCTGGAAGTACGCAATGAAACGACTGCCTGTCCGCTTTTCGTGAAAGAGCGATACGCCGGCGTCGATCTGCTGTGCAACAGAAAGGTCTTCTGTCTTGACGGCAAAATCCCCGCTGCCGCCCGCGCTGCAGAAAATGCAGCCGCGGGTATCGAGCGTACCGTCTCTGTTCGGGCAGGTCATACCGGCGTCGACCGCGATCCGGTATAATTTTTCATGGAACGTTTTCCTACAGTATGCATTCAGCGAATAATATGGTTTATCCAGCCAGAAGGAGGGATAATTATTTGCGGATATTGGATTTGACTGCATTGGCAACGACCTCTGCTACTTCCGGCAGGAACGCTTCCGGCATGATATTGACGTCGCTCAGTTCTTCATCGGGAACCAGTCCTGCGATCGCATGCGCGGCGGCGAGCTTCATTTCTTCCGTGATCTGTGTGGCTCTGCCTTCGAGCGCTCCCTTGAAGATACCCGGAAAGGCAACGACGTTGTTGACCTGATTAGGAAAATCGGAGCGTCCCGTACCGACGACTCTCGCTCCCGCCGCTTTGGCGAGATCGGGCATGATTTCCGGAACGGGGTTCGCCATAGCAAAAAGGATCGAATCATGGTTCATCGAAGCGACCATTTCCTGCGTTACGATGCCCGGCGCGGATACGCCGACAAAAATATCGGCTCCCTTCATGGCGTCGGCAAGCAGACCGGTTTCCTGATTCGGATTGGTGAGCTGCGCCATCTTTTCCTGCATGAAATTGAGTCCTTCGCTGCCTCTGGCAATGATCCCGTTCTTATCGCACATAATAATATTGGAGAAGCCGTATGTCAGCAGCAGCTTTGTGATAGCGATTCCGGCGCTTCCCGCGCCGTTGACAACGACCTTGCAGTCTTCCTTTTTCTTATGTACGACCTTCAGAGCGTTGATGATGCCTGCCAGTACGACGATAGCGGTACCGTGCTGGTCGTCGTGGAAGACGGGGATATCGAGCATGGCTTTCAGCCGTTCTTCAATTTCAAAGCATCGGGGCGCGCTGATGTCCTCCAGATTGATGCCTCCGAACGCGGGAGCGATATTTGCTACCGTACGAATGATCTCTTCCGTATCCTGTGTATCGAGACAGATCGGGACGGCATTGACGCCGCCGAATTCTTTAAACAGGACTGCTTTTCCTTCCATAACGGGCATAGCGGCGTAAGGACCGATATTGCCGAGACCGAGAACGGCGCTTCCGTCGGAAACGACGGCGACGGTATTGGCTTTGATCGTATATTTATAAGCAGCTTCTTTATCCTGCGCGATTACCTTGCACGGTTCTGCGACGCCGGGGGTATAGGCGAGAGACAGAGCCTCTCTTGATTTGACAGGTGTTTTAGAAACAGTTTCAAGCTTACCGTTCCATTCTTCGTGAAGCTTTAATGCTTTTTCATTTGTTGTCATGATATTCCCTCTTTTCTTCTTTCAAATCGTCGTCATTGAACGCAAAGACACGTTCAATGCATTATATAATATTTTTTAGGTTTTTGCAAAATATGTTTGCATTCCCAAAAAAGTTATGTATAATAAAGCTATCGTTAGAAATATAAGTGTTTTCGGATAAATGTAGTGTTTTTCGGATGTTTCATGTACAGTTCGTACGATTATCCCACCGAGCGGCAGAGAAAAAATAGATGGATACGTAAAATAGGGAGGAATGTATAGATGAGAGAAAAATATGAGTCATTGGCATTGACGGATTTGAAAGCGATTGCTAAGTCGAGGGGGATCAAGGGTACCTCCGTTATGAAAAAAGCAGAAGTGATAGAAGCCATGCTGGCGTTAGACAATAAGGAGAGCCAGAAGCAGGCAGGAGCCGCCGCGGCAAAGACGGCGGAATTGTCAGAGAAAGCGGAGAAACCGTCAGAAAAGGCGGAACCGGTAGAAAAGTCAGAAAGAACGGAGAAAACCGAGCGGGCGGAAAGGTCAGAAAGAACGGAAAAAACCGAGCGGGCGGAAAGGTCAGATAGAGCGGAGAAAACCGAGCGGGCGGAAAGGCCAGATAGAACGGAAAAAACCGAGCGGGCGGAAAGATCTGATAGAACAGAGAAAACCGAGCGGACGGAAAGAGCGGAACGCAGTGAGCGGACAGATCGTGCAGAGAACGAAAAAACGCTGGCAGATCTTGACAGCGGAGAAATCGCCAACGGGATTCTGGAAGTTATGCCGGACGGATATGGCTTTATCCGTTGTGAAAATTATCTGCCGGGCGAGAACGACGTATATGTAGCGCCGAGTCAGATTCGTCGTTTCGGATTGAAAACAGGCGATATTATTGAAGGAAATACAAGGATTAAGACGCAGGCGGAGAAGTTCAGCGCGCTTTTGTTTGTTAAAAAGATAAATGGTTATACGCCGGATGTTGCGGCGCGCCGCCGTAATTTTGAGGATATGACGCCGATCTTCCCGAATGAGAGAATGAGGATGGAAACACCGGGATCAAGCATTGCGATGCGCATTATGGATCTGATCAGCCCGGTCGGCAAGGGACAGAGAGGTATGATCGTATCGCCGCCTAAGGCAGGTAAAACTACCTTATTAAAAGAAGTGGCAAAGTCCATTAAGCGGAACAATCCGGAGATGCATCTGATTATTTTGCTGATCGATGAACGTCCTGAAGAAGTAACGGATATCCGGGAGGCGATCGAAGGACCGAATGTAGAAGTCATTTATTCTACGTTTGACGAGCTTCCCGAGCATCATAAGAGAGTGTCTGAAATGGTAATCGAGCGTGCAAAGCGTCTCGTAGAGCATGGAAAGGATGTTACGATCCTGCTTGACAGTATTACTCGTCTGACGAGAGCATATAATCTTGTCGTTCCGCCGAGCGGCAGAACGCTTTCCGGCGGTCTTGATCCGGCGGCGCTGCATATGCCGAAACGGTTTTTTGGAGCGGCGCGTAATATGCGGGAGGGCGGCAGCCTGACGATTCTGGCAACGGCGCTTGTTGAAACGGGCAGTAAGATGGACGACGTCGTGTACGAGGAATTTAAAGGCACCGGTAATATGGAAATGGTGCTTGACCGCAAGCTTTCCGAACGGCGCGTCTTTCCGGCGATCGATATTCCGAAGTCCGGTACGAGAAGAGAAGATCTGCTTCTTGCAGGCGAAGAACTGGAGGCGATCAATATTATGCGCAAGGCGCTCAATTCTTTGAAGCCGGAAGAGTCGGTTGATAAGATTATTGATATGTTCTCGCGCACAAGAAATAATGTTGAGTTTGTAAATATGGTAAAGAAAATCAAATTCTTTTAAAAATGCTTGCAAGATATAAAAACCTATGATATAATAAATAAGCTGTTTGTGGAAATCCCACAAGCATAGGGATGAGAACGTTAGGGAATTGATTAAAATAGAGAGGTGAAAACGATGAAAGAAGGAATCCATCCGGAGTACTATCAGGCAACTGTAACTTGCAACTGTGGCAACACATTTGTAACAGGATCTACAAAACCTGAAATCCACGTAGAAGTTTGTTCCAAATGCCATTCATTCTACACAGGTCAGCAGAAAGCTGCAAGAGCTGCTGGACGTATTGATAAGTTCAATAAGAAGTATGGCGTAGAAAGCAAATAACGGTACAAAAAAAGGTTGGGGTTTTTAATCTCAACCTTATTTTTACGCAAGTGGATTTGTGCCGGTTTTAGAAAGGCATGGTCATTATCATGAAGAAGAAATGCAATCGTTCCAGCGGTATCGGCGGTCAGGCGGTACTGGAGGGCGTAATGATGAAAAACAAAGACACGTATGCGGTAGCGGTCAGAAAGCCGGATGGCGGGATCGAGATTGATACGGAAGAATTTCAGGGCGTTATGCATGGCAGCGCGCTTAAAAAAATTCCGTTTGTCCGCGGCGTGTTCAATTTTTTAGATTCTATGATATTGGGAATGCGCAGTTTGACATGGTCCGTTTCTTTTTATGAAGAGGATGCGGGGCAGGAAGAAAAAAAGCCCGGATTGTTTCAGAAGCTTTTTGGAGACCAGGCAGAAAATGTAGCAATGGGGCTGACAACGGCAGTTTCAATCATACTGGCAGTAGCGATTTTTATGATACTCCCCTATTTCATTTCCGCTCTGATCGGGCGTTATGTAAGAAACGCGTCTTTGATTGCGATCATAGAGGGCTTGATCCGTATTCTTATTTTTGTATTATATATTGTCGCAATTTCCGCAATGAAGGATATTCATAGGCTTTATCAATATCACGGTGCGGAACATAAATGTATTAACTGTATTGAAAAGGGTCGGCCGCTGACGGTTCATAACGTAATGCGGAGTTCCAGACAGCATAAACGCTGCGGGACGAGCTTTTTATTGTTTGTTATGCTTGTGAGTGTTGTTCTGTTTTTCTTTATCCGCGTGCAGAATCCGGTATACCGGGTTGCGATTCGGATTCTGCTCATTCCGGTTATTGCCGGTATTTCTTACGAGATTATCCGCCTTGCGGGCAACAGCAATAATATTTTTGTTCGAATATTATCTGCTCCGGGCATGTGGCTTCAAAAGCTGACGACGAAAGAACCGGATGAAGAAATGGTAGAGGTAGCGATTGCGTCCGTAGAGGCTGTATTTGACTGGAAGGCGTATTTGAAAGATACCTTTGGGTATGAGATCGATGGAAACGAATAAATGAAATATCAGGAATTATACAAGTATGGCGTGGAGCAGTTAGAGACGGCAGGGATTGCGGAGGCGGCATTAGATGCAAGGCTGCTGCTTGAACATGTTTGTCATACCGACCGGAATACGCTGCTTGCATACGGAGACCGCGTGGTTGCGGCAGAATGGGAAAGATGTTATGTAAACTTAATTGAGGAGCGCAAAGCGCACATTCCTTTGCAGCATCTGACGGGAGAGCAGGAATTTATGGGGCTTTCTTTCCGTGTGAACGAGCATGTGCTGATTCCGAGGCAGGATACGGAAATTCTTGTAGAGGAAGCGATGCGGGAGCTGCATGACGGAATGGAGCTGCTTGATATGTGTACCGGTTCCGGCTGCATTTTGCTGAGCCTGCTCCATTATTCAAACGATTGCAGGGGAACAGGCGTTGATATTTCGCCGCAGGCACTTTTGACCGCACGGGAAAATGCAGAAGCGCTTGGGATCGCGGCGGATTTTGTGCAGAGCGATTTGTTTGCGCAGCTTGATACAGACAGAAAGTTTGATATGCTTGTTTCGAATCCTCCTTATATTCCGTCGGATGTCATAGAGACGCTGATGCCGGAGGTAAGGGAGCATGAGCCGCTTACGGCGCTTAACGGCGGCAGAGACGGTCTGCATTTTTACAGGCAGATCAGCAAGGGCGCAAAGCAATATTTAAACGGCGGCGCATGGCTGTTTTTCGAGATCGGCTGTGATCAGGCGGCGGACGTATGCGGTATTCTTGCGGCGGACGGCTATCTTGAGATCGAAGTTGTCAAGGATTTTGCCGGACTTGACAGAGTTGTAAAATGCATGTTTCAAAATGGAGGAAGAAATGTTTGATAAGCTGGAAGATCTGATCAGCAGATTCGAAGAAATTATGAATGAGCTGAACGAGCCGGATGTGACGAACAATCAGGAGCGTTTTCGTAAGCTGATGAAAGAGCAGAGCGATCTGACGCCGATCGTGGAAGCTTACAAGGAATATAAAAAGAGTAAGCAGGATATTGAAGACAGTCTTGTAATGCTGGAAGAAGAAAACGATGATGAAATGCGTGAAATGCTGAAGGAGGAGTTATCCGAAGCAAAGAAGCGCGTGGAAGAACTGGAGCAGAAAATTAAGGTTCTGCTGCTGCCGAAAGACCCGAACGACGATAAAAACGTTATTGTTGAGATCCGGGCAGGCGCGGGCGGAGACGAGGCGGCGCTGTTTGCGGCGGAAATTTACCGCATGTACGTACATTATGCGGAGAGCAGACGCTGGAAGGTAGAGACAGTAGAAGCGGAAGAGATCGGGATCGGCGGCATGAAGAGCGTTACTTTTATGATTACCGGCTCCGGCGCATATTCCGTTATGAAATATGAAAGCGGCGTACACCGCGTACAGCGCGTGCCGGAGACGGAATCAGGGGGACGTATTCATACTTCGACGATTACGGTAGCGGTTATGCCGGAGGCTGAGGAAGTTGACGTTCAGATCGATGAGAAGGATATTCGTATCGACGTTATGCGCGCTTCCGGAAACGGCGGTCAGTGTGTCAATACGACAGATTCTGCGGTGCGTCTGACACATTATCCGACGGGGATCGTCGTATACAGTCAGACGGAGAAGTCTCAGTTACAGAATAAGGCGAAAGCGTTCGCTCTCCTGCGTGCGAAATTGTATGACATTGAATGTCAGAAGGCGCACGACGCAGAGGCAGAAGCAAGAAGAAGCCAGATCGGCACGGGCGACCGTTCCGAAAAGATTCGGACGTATAACTTCCCGCAGGGACGCGTGACCGATCATCGTATCAATCTGACGCTGTATAAGCTTGATAAGATCATGAACGGCGATATTCAAGAGATCATCGACGCCTGTATCGCGGCCGATCAGGCGGCGAAGTTGGCGAAGATGAGCGAATAAGGCTGATTTGCTTGATTTTAGGGGTTAGTTTTACTTTAGTCATTGAAGGATAATAAAAAATATATGAAAAAGACGGACTTTGACCTATGTCTCTGCCCGTCTTTTCTTTTTGATGCACTGTACACTCCTATTGGGAGCGCTTTGATGCATGTATTGCCCTATCTGAAAATGATTTTCGCTTTTGACAATAAAAGAACAAATGTTCTTGCGATTGTGTATTAAGCGTGGTACAATTAATGACGAACAAATGTTTAGGGAGGTGGAAAGCTATGAGAAAAATATTGGTTAATAACACAGAAATACAAGTAATAAAATTTGAGGAAGAAGATTATATATCTCTTACGGATATGGTAAGAAATATTGAAAATGGTGTTGTTTTAATAGAAAAGTGGCTAAGAAACAAAAACACAATTGAGTTTTTAGGAATATGGGAAGAATTGTATAATGAACAGTTTGATTATGACGAATATTGCAATATTATGCAGGAGGCGGGATTAAATCGATTTGCTATGTCTGTGAAACAATGGGTAGAAAGAACAAATTCCA
>JAGARW010000184.1 GCA_017621975.1 Lachnospiraceae bacterium
CCGGCTATGATCGCCGCCGGAGCTCCGATCCCCAGGATCGAAACAAGCAGCGTCCGGCTCGCCACAAGCGCATAGGCGTCCAGCAGATACATCTGAAGCGACCATACGCCGCATACCTTCAGGAAATCCGAAAGCCTGCCCCGGCAAAGCGCCGTCAATCCGAAAAAGAATACAAAGCTGCCAAGTACGCATAATAACTCCAAAGCTATGCACGCCGGTTCAAAATATCCGCGTCCGCTGCATATGAGGAACCCTGCAAAGCAGACAGCAGTCCACAGAAACGCAGGCAGCAGATTTTTCCCCTGTTTCAGCACGGGCAGCAGTCTATCCGCCCTCCTGCGCAGTCCGTACCCTAAGAAGAAATACCACAAGTACTGACATACCATATTAATCAGGAGAAAGTCTGTCATATACGGTTTTGCAAGGAACAGCAGCGTCACAATCAAAACGCCTGCCTTCCGCTTCTTTTCACTGCCGCAGAGCAGCTTTCTAAGCGCCGGAAATCCCATTGAGATCACGAACAGCGTCCACAAAAACCAGTCGCTCCCGCCATAAAATACAAAATCAACGACCGCGCCCCGGACGTCCATCTGTTCATGAACGAGCGGATTCGGGATCAGCCTCGGCAGAATATCCAGGAAAGAAAACACAACATGCGGAATCAGAATGCGCCTGCATTTGCGCGACGCATACTCCCGGTAACTTCCCCGGAACGAATAACAAAAGCCGGACACTAAGAAAAACAGCGGCATCTGCACAGTCCACAAAAAGGTATGCAGCGTCTTACACCACTGAATTTCATGAAGATCGATCGGAAAAACAATAATCGAATGATACAGCAGCACCATCAGAATTGCCATCCCGCGCAATATATCCATTTCTTCCCATCGTCTTTTTTCTGTCACGGAATTTACCTCACTAAATTACTATATTTTATCATACTCCCCTTTTTATTACAACTTTATTACAGTTTTTTCCTTGATTGACACCTTCTGCAAAATATACGATAATGAGTTCATAAAAACAGTTAAAAGGACGGTTCTGGTATGACAGGCGAAAAATTCAAACAATTATTTTCCTATTATCCTTTTATCATTGCGGCTTTTGTCTTCCTATTATGTATCGCCGTATGGCCGCTGCGTCTCATTGGGCATACTTCTTATGAGAGTTCTTCTCTCGAAAGAGGCATTTTCCCCAATCTGAATCTTTCGGACGGTTCTGTTGTAATCGGAGAATTCACACCGTTTCATGACCGGCTTGACAGCATCTCCTTCCAGTTTCTGATCAGTGGAAGCGCCCCCGACGGAACCGTAACTCTCGAGCTTTATAATCAATTTGACCAACAGCTCTATTCCGTCACAATGGAGTCTGGAGACATCATGAATTACCGATGGATCAAATTTCCGGTCAATATGGAATTGTCCTCATCGGAAACCTATACATGGCGTCTGCGCGCCTACGATTATGACGAGGCTTCTCTTTCCCTTTACAGCGGCAGTCCTTTGATCGGGCCTGAGGAAGCAGGAGCTTTTTATTACAACGGCTATGCGGAAGAAAAGCTTACCCCTGCCGTTACCTATACGTATACCGATAAGGTCGATCAGCAGCGCTGCCTTCCTTATTATACCGTCTTTGTATTGCTTGGTCTTCTTTTGCTTGCGCCGCAATGCAATACGGCGCACTGTCAATCAGAATCAGAAAAGACAAACGAGGAACTCTAATATGATACAGATACAGAAAAACATCAAAAAATCGATCCCTTATATCTTGTTTTTGCTTGCCGGCATTTTCTTTCTCCTGATGGCTGACGAAAGCCGCGCGCCGATCACCATCAATGCCTGCGACATGACGCGCTATTCCGGTTACGAGGACAATACGTCCATCGGTCTTACGCCTGACAGCCAGTTTTCCGGCAAAATGCTGGAAAGTTCCTCATATCTGCTCGATCCCGGCGTCTATACGCTCGGTATCGCTTACCGCACCGACGGCGAAGACGACGAACTTGCCGTCTATGACAACGGCTCCGAACTTGGCGTCTATAAGCTCGATCCGCAGGAAACCTACAAGGAGTATACGTTTGAGCTGAAGCGCTCCTGTCTTGATTTCAAATTTGCAATCAATTACAGCGGTTCCAGTTCCATTCTGATCCAGAGCGCTGCCTTGATCCCGGCGGAGCGTTTCTACCGCGATACTTCTTTTTTGATCGTTCTGTTCGTACTGATTACATTGGCATTCGTGCTTTGGCGTTATCTCTCTGCAAAATACCGCCGCGGCACGCGGGATAATTATATTGTGCTGACGCTCGTCGGCATCGGTCTCTTTTCCTCGCTGCCTTATCTGAATACCGGTCTGTCCTGGGCAATCGACCTGTGTTATCACCTGATCCGCATCGAAGGCATTAAAGACGGTCTGCTTGCGGGTCAGTTTCCGGTCGTCATCTATCCCGAAGCAATGCACGGAAACGGTTATCTGAACTGTATGTACCCGAATTTATTTCTTTATATTCCTGCCTGGCTGCGGATGAGGGGCGTATCTATGGCGGACAGCTTTAAGTTTCTCATTTTTGCATTCAATTTTGCGACTGCAGCTTTGACCTATCACTGCGCAAAGACGATCGGAGGCTCACGGAAAGCGGCGCTTCTTGCTTCGCTCCTATATACGTGTTGTCCGTACCGTTTTACTAATATTTACGCAAGGGGAGCTGTCGGCGAATTTCTTGCCATGACGTTTTTCCCGCTTATTTTTGCCGGGCTGTATCATATCTGCATCGGAGACCGCAAAAAATGGGGCTACCTCGTTCTTGGCATGACCGGACTTTTACAGACGCACATATTGAGCGTAACGCTGGCAGGCGTTTTCTGCGCCGCCTTTGCCGTTCTCTACTTAAAAGAGCTTCTGATTGAAAGACGGTTTCTTTATCTGATAGAAGCCGCGGTCGTCAGTCTGCTCTTAAATCTCGGCTTCCTCGTTCCGTTTCTTGATTTTTACCAAAACGGCGATCTTTGGATGGATGCCCTTGAGCTTGGCTCCTTTGCCGAGTATTCCTTGAATCTGTCGGGGCTTTTCGGGCTTCAGACGACAGGCGACTATTATGCTCTGACGCTTGGCATCCCGCTCGCCGTCTGCTCTGTAATCGCGTTTGCCTATCTTTTGCTGGAAGCAAAGGACGATGAACAAAACAGGTATCTCCGGTATCTGTTTTTCCTCGGCGTTTTCCTGACTTTTATGATGACGAGCCTTTTCTCAGGATGGAAAATGATGACGATTCCTGCGCTTTCGCTTATTTTGAAAAAAATTCAGTTTTCATGGCGTCTTCTTGGTCCCATCAGCTTTTTGTTTGCCGTTGTCGGGAGCATCTGTATTTTCCGTTCCGGTATGCTGAGACGGTACAGCCGTATCCTGTTTGTCATACTGGCGGGTATTTGTATGCTTTCCGCCACACGTTTTAAGAGCGAAGACTTTGCCTACGCTTCAGGTCAGACCTATACAACCGGACATGTAAGCAAGCTGATCGGCATTCCGAAGGGCGCGAATACCGTCGTCTATCCCTTTGAATGGCGTCCCCGCCATACGGTCGATTCCGGCATCAGGACAGAGCCGGAGCTGTCCGATGAAACCCAGATCAACCTGCGCAGCTTAGAACGGATCGGTACGCAGACGACGCTCCAATATACATGCCTTTCTGCAGAACAATCGATTGAAGTGCCCGTTACATTTTACAAAGGCTATGCCGCCGTCGATGAAAACGGCGACGACATTGCTTTAGAAAAAGGTTATAATAATAGAATCCGCGTTCCGCTGCGGGGAGACGGGAAGCTGCACACAGTAACCATAGATTATGTGATACCCGCCTCCTATACGGCAGCCGCATGGCTCTCCATTTTGACAGCCGTAGTCTGCCTTATATATCTCGCGGCAGTATACCTGTTTCCTATTAAACTAACAACAAGAAAGGATCTCGAAAATGTTGGATAAAATTGCAGTTCTGATTCCCTGCTATAACGAGGCGCCTACGATCGAAAAGGTAATCATGGACGCCAAAGCCGCCCTGCCGGAAGCCATGATCTACGTATACGACAACAATTCTACGGACGATACCGCCCAGATCGCATCCAGATGCGGCGCTGTCGTCAGACAGGAATATCAACAAGGAAAAGGAAATGTCATCCGCCGCATGTTCCGTGAGATCGACGCCCAGTGCTACATCCTCATCGACGGCGACGACACCTATCCGCTTGAGCACGCCGCGGAAATGACCGGACGCGTACTGAATCATCATGCCGATATGGTCGTCGGAGACAGACTTTCTTCCACTTATTTTTCCGAAAACAAGCGGCCGTTTCACAATTTCGGCAACAGTCTCGTCAGAGGAAGCATCAATTATCTGTTCCGTTCCGACATCAAGGATATTATGACCGGATACCGGGCGTTCAGCTACTCTTTTGTCAAAACCTTCCCTGTTCTTTCACAAGGTTTTGAGATCGAGACGGAAATGACGATTCACGCCGTATACAACCATATGCAGATCGAAAACGTCGTCGTCGATTACCGGGACCGTCCTCAGGGAAGCGTTTCCAAGCTGAATACCTTTTCCGACGGCTTCCGTGTCCTAAAAATGATACTGAGGCTCTTCAAAACCTACAAGCCTCTTGCGTTCTTTTCTTTGATTGCGGCGTTTCTTATGCTGCTTGCCGCCGGATTTTTCATTCCGGTCTTCATTAAATTTCTGGAAACGCATCTCGTACTTCAGATACCGACGCTCGTCGTATGCGGCTTCGTCACGCTTGCGGCCATCCAGTCATTCTTTGCCGGTCTGATTTTGAGCAACATGAGTGAAAATAATCGAAGAGATTTTGAATACCAGCTTCAAAGAACCGAAGATATGTATAAAAAACTGAAGGAAGAAATGCATCGGGAGACGGTGGAGTAGATTTTTCTACTTCCACCGTTTCATGATCCCCGCAAAGCGTCCTGCAAAAATTGCAAATGTTGCGATGCTTGAGACAAACAGCGCAATATTGACGCCGCCCGCGCCCCATCTAACAATACACGGATAGGAAACTGCCGTCGCCGCCGCTGTTCCTGCCACGGCTCCGAGCAGCAGTCCCTTCATATCACGCAGAATCGTCAGCACAGTCCCCAGAAACCAGATCAGCGCGATCACGCCGCAGCATGCCACGGTAGGGATGAGCAGATACGCGTACGCCCTGATGTTTTCCGTAAACAGAAGGACAAGCGCCCACTCTCCGAGCAGCGCGCAGCCGCCGAGCGCAAGCAGCACAAGCGTAACGACGGCAGCCGTCAGACGTCGGAAAAGAGACAAGAATTTCTTCTTTTCATTCTTTGCCAGATATTCGGAGAACAATGCCGTAAACGTTGTAAAAACGTACGATGCCAGAAGCTGTATAACAGACGCAGGAATTGCCACAGAGGAATAATAGCCGAGCGCCTCGCTCCCCGCCAGCTTTTCCAAAAAATATCTGGGGATCGGAACGACCGCATTCAGACAAATCGCATAGACAAACAGCGGAAAACACTCTTTTGTCAGCGATATGAGCGCATCTTTCTCAAGACGAATGGAAAAGGGCGCGCACCTATATGCCCTCGGAATATCAAACAGGAAAATAACGCCGTATGCCGCAGCGATCATCAATAACGTTGTCAAAACAAGATTTCCCGTTATCTTTTCCGCGATGATAAACGCGGCAAGCGTCAAAATGCCGCGCAGCAGAAACGATTTCCCCGCCGTGTCCAGACGCCACGCCCTCTGATCGATCCCGTGGAACACATCCACGACTGGTTCGTTCAAACGATACAGCATAAATAAAAGCAGAAAAGCGGTTACATATGCCGCATATCCGTTCAGCAGAACAAATACCGCATAAGAAACAAAAGCAGCGGCGGTCGCAAAGGCTCTGTGCGTTACATAGATGTCCGCGCTGTATTTTCCGGACGCATCCGACACCTGATAATTGCGGATACAAAAATATGCGATATTGGTAAAGATATTCGTCAGCGACAAACCGAGCGACAGATAGCCCGCTTCCGTATAGCCCGCCAGATGTACGATCAGAATCGTCATCATCCACTGCGCGCCGATAAAGCCGACAGACCCGGTCACATTCCACAACATATTTCTGCGTATGACATCCGGGGAAATACCGCTTCCCGCAGCCCCCTTTTCATGTTCCATATCCTTCCTCCGTTCTATTCTTCCTTCACATAGACCGCCTGCAGCGTAAAAGGCACGCCGTCATAGCTTTCCGTAAAGTCATATGCCTCGCCGGTATCTTCCCGTACCCAATGGTCAAATTTGTAGCCTTCCAGTTTCGGGTCGCGCGGTTCTTTCAGCATCCTGCCCTCTATAGCGTCGATCTGTGTTACATACATAACGCCGTCTCCCGGATCGCAGGTAATCTGATGATATGCCCTGCCCTCCAGCCAGATATCGCCAAGGAACTCCTTACGCTCCGCTAAGAACGCCTTGATGTTGTCGATCTCCGCCTGATATTCCCGCTCAAATTCCAGTTCTTCCCCGTATTTGAAATCTTCAAACGGATCCCAGCGCATGTAGTCCATATAAGCGGAATCCCAAATCTCATCGCGGTATTCGTCAATCCTGCCGTCCAGCATCGTCTCGATCGCAGGGATCGCCGTCTTCTCATATTCTTCAACGACCGCCTCATAAAAAGCGGGAATCTGATACAGGTCATACCACCACGACGCGTTTTCCTGCTTTGTCGCGGCAAAAATACCGCGCGGCTCCTGATAATTGACCGGACGGTTATGCTCGATCAGCGGATTGCCAAGCGTTTTGTCATAGTCCCAGACAGGACCTGCGTACAGCTTCAGATCGCCGCCTGCATCGGAAACCGCTTCCCTGTAAAAGTACTGGCTTGTGTACATCGCGTCCAGATTTTTGCCGATCTCCTCCACCAGATACTTCCGGGCAAAGCTCGTCACATCCAGCCTGTCCATATCGAGCTCTCCGGCGGCTATCATATCTTCGATCCCCTGAAAGCAATCCTCGATATAAGTAAGCTGCGCCGCCGTCGGATTCTTCGGACGCTTGACCACAACATTCTGCCCCTTCGACGTCGTAAAATAATAATCCGCTTCCGCCAGCCTGTCCGTTGCGGCGTATTCCAGCGTTACGAGAAAGCCCGTCTCCGTTTCCTTCGTCTCCGTATTGATCTCCATTCTGCCGTGCCCTGTCTCCACCTTTTCGCAGAGCTGGTAAGACCCCCTGTATTCCTCATTGACATACAGATCGACGAACCGGCTGACCGCAGAATAGTCAAGCCCCATCTCCGCCGACATATCATACATGATCCGGTCGCGCAGAAGAGACTGATCCTGCCGGTTCGCCAACAGAATATATTTATCCTGCATTCCGCTGCCGAGCAGATCGGCCGCGTCGTCCAGCGTCATCTGATACGGCTTTTTATCTTCAAGGAACGTCGCGTTGCCTCTTGACTTCAGCTTTTTCAGCGTTCCCGACGCACGCACGCTGCCGTCAGACTCCACCATACGGTACAAGCCCGGCTCTCCGTTTCCCTTAACCGCTTCAATGTAAGAAAGGCTGCCTGACTCTGTCGTAACAAAGAGCGCCGGGACCGCAGAAGAACGCATGACTACTATGGTAAATTCCGTATCTTTCGCCTGCAGAACATGCTCTCCGTCCGTCAGCAGACCGGCCGTCATTTCCTCTTTCAGCTTCGTTCCGTCCCAGCTTTTCTGCGTCAATTTATCGCCCATATAGCTGCCGCCTGCGGCGATCCGCGCCGTCGTCTCCTGTCCGCAGAAGGAAGGCAGGAAAAGATATTCTTTATTGTCATAATAATTGTGCCACAGCCTGAGCCGCGTCTGTATCCCCTGCGATTCGACCGTAACCGTAATGTCCTGGCAGGAAACCGGCGTCCTTATGTCTGCATAAAGCCGCAGCCCCACATACGCCGCAAGTAAAAGTACCGACAGCAGCAGCGCCGCTCTAACTCTTCCGATCACGTTTTTCTCCACCCGCTCTCCGCAAAACGGCGTCCTCATAAAACCGTTCCAGCTTTTTTGCATTTTCCGCAACGTCATACCCGCTGCGCCCGATCACGTCCGCATACGCTTCCCGCCGCCCGCCTTCAGCGTTCCGAAGCGCAGCGTCCGTCTTTCCGTCTTCGGCAACCCGAAGCGCATCGCCTAACTCTCCGCCTCCGGTCATCCGAAGCGCTTCCTCCGCCCATGTCCCGGGCGTTTCCGACAGCGGCATTGTCCTGACAAGCCCGGTCAGTATGACCTCCTCCGTGATCGTATCCGACATCAGCACCGGCAGTCCCGCCGCCTGCGCCTCAATAAGCGTCACCGGAAGTCCTTCAAACAGCGACGGAAAAATAACGCCGTCCGCTGCCTGCATCAGCTCCGGAACGTCCGTCCGCATTCCTAGGAATCGCACCTGTGTTTCAATTCCAAGCGTCCCCACCTGCTTTTTGAGTTCATCCTCCAGCGGTCCGACGCCGCAGAGCCATAACCGTGCCTGCGGGCATCCGTTTACAACCTCTTTCATGATTCGCAGAAGAAACGCATGATTTTTCTGCGTCTCCATACGCCCGATATGCAAAAATACGGGAGCCTCTCCCGGACTTTGCATATCCCCTGCCCCGGCTCTGCCAGAGTCCTTAGGAGCCGTCATCTCCCTGCGCTTCTCTTCCCTCCGGCGCGCGTCAAACCGGAATGCTTCCGGCTCGATCCCATTTAGGAGAAGATGAAATTTAATCCCCTTGCAGGCGCGCTTTCCGTAAAGCCATACGCCCGCCCCTCTGGAACAGGCGAACAGATAATCCGCCTGAAACCGGAGCGGATATTGCAGTATATTTTTGACAAGCGCAGAAAATCCTTTTCCCGAAGAGGTATTGTGGCTGTGCGCGATCGTGACAAGCCCCGCCTTTTTTGCCTCCCGCAGGTACAGAGACGCCGTACTGCGCATATGTCCGTGAACGACGCGGTACTCGGGATGCCGCTCAAAAAAGCGTCTCCACTGACCGCAGTAACGGGCCGCCGTAGATGCGCGGAAAGGCTTCATGGAATAAATTTTTCCACCAAGCCTTTTTACTTCTTCCGTATAATCGCATACGTCTTCCGTATGGATTACAAAATCAAACTGGATACGATTTCGATCCATATGGCGGTAAAGATTCATCACCATTGTCTCCGCCCCGCCCCGATCGAGCCGCCCAAGCACATGTAAAATCCTGATCTGTCCTTCCATCGGTTCCTCATTTCCGCACAATTTATTTCCGCGACACGCGCCAAAAAATCTCAGATTTCCGCGCCGCGCTAGGACTCGTCTCCGCGTACGCCATGCGCCGGATCGGCGGCGTCAAATCCAACAATATCGACGAGCTGCCGCCAGTCATTGTCATAGACCAGTATCGTCAGACCGTTGTCAACAAGCTGCTGTACTTCTCTGTTATATGTGATGCTGTAGCCCGTCAGCTTTACCGTATCATACCCTTGTTCCCACTGCCAGCTCTGATCTCCCGGTCCGACCAGGGGGCTGACGAGCTGCCCGTCCTTCACTGCAAAAGAAGCGCCGGAGCGCAGCTTTTCTTCTTCCAGTCCAAATGCCGCCGACACGCCGCGCAGAAAGTCCTCCATTCCGGATATATCTCCCGTCGCGCAAAAGACGATCGTATGTCCCTCGTACGGGATCAGGCTCATATAGTCCGGCAGCGCCGCAGTCTTTGAAAGCGCTTCATTGGCGCGGTCATGCGCCCTGTCCAGAAGCGCAAGATCCCACGAATTGTTACTGTCCGTTACGCGCCAGTCCATCAGCTCGTAATGCTCCGTCAGATATTTGCCGAGATAGTCGGACGCCTTCTTCGAACCGTATCGGTTAAAATGCGTATTGTCACGGAAATCCTGCGCCGTATCGATCTCAAGTTCTTCCATTAGGGAGTAATAATCAATAAACGGCAGCCTATACTCCTCCGCAAGCGCCGCAACCGCCTTTGTCTGACCAATGTTCCAGCCGACGTTCGGAGATTTAAACAGCAGCAGCTCGATACCATTCTCCTCACACAGCGTTACCATGCGGTCAAAAATCTCCCGGTTCCGCTGCGGGATCTCAAACGGTTCTTCCTCATAATAAGAAGAAAAATCAAGCGGATTCTCGGATACTAAATCCGGCGTGTAAGCGCCCTTTGCATAGTTTACATAATTCGTTTCAAAATCTTCTTTTGTCAGCTCCTGCCAGCGATCCTTATACTGTACCATCGGAATCAGGTAGGAAAGCCCCGCTCCCTTGTCGTTTCGGAACATATCGTATACGCCCGCCGCCTTTTCTTTGGAAAACGGCATATCCGTAAGCCCGTAATTTAAGTTGTCCGCCTTGCTTGTATCAAGTTCATCCTTGATTCCCAGCATCTCCAGCGCAATCACCTTAGGCTTCTGCGTCTTGAGCGCTTCCTGCATGAACAGATAGCTCAGTTCAAACGGCTGTGCCGAGCTGCCGAAATCATAAGAAGCGATCCCGTAATCCTCGTACAAAACGAGCGGATCTGCCGTACAGAACATCGTGCTCGCGCCAATGAACAACACCTCAATCGAATTCTCTTTTTCCGCGTAAAAGCCGTTCACATTGTCGGTTCCCCGATGTCCCATATTTAATTTTAAGATCTGCTGCGCCTCTAAAAACAAAAACGCCAGAATTGCCGAAAATACTCCAAGTTTTATGATACCTGAGCCGATTTTCAAAATCACTGTCCGCTTCATTGCCATCTAACCTCTCAAGCTGCGTTCTATCTTCACTTTTTCTGCATTCTTTCCGTTCTCTTTTATCTTATTTGTCAGAACTGGAAATAAATAAAGTTTCCGGCTTCATATGCCGGACCATACGCCCCGAAAATAATGACCGCCATGATACATCCAAGCATAGCCGCAAAACGGAACCAAATGCACTGTGTCCCCAGCCATTCGTCGATTTCCATATGTTTTTTGTATTTCAGCCAGTCGACAAGCAGCAACAATATAACCGCCCAGATCAGGAAGTGAAAATACTTTTCTGAAATTCCAAGCGTGTACAGGCTGCCGTCAAACAACGCCCACGGATTCCATTTGGTCAGCATACGCTTCAGATAGCGCAGACCGTCCGCCGCAGTCGGCACTTTAAAGAAAATGTAAGCAAAGCACACGAGCAGCCAGCATTTCACCGTCTGCATCAGCCGATAACTAAACGTCTGCGTTCTCGTATGCAGCTTATTGTTGATCTTTTCTATGAACGGCGCAGCGGCAAGACCGAGTACCTCATATATCCCGTGAAGCAGTCCCCAGAACACATAATTCCACGCCGCGCCATGCCAGATGCCGCTGACAAGAAAGGTCAGGAGCAGGTTTCTGTACTTACAAAACGTCCCTCTGCGGTTGCCTCCAAGCGGAATATAAATATAATCCCGCAGCCACAAGCTTAGAGAAATATGCCACCTGCTCCAATAATCCCGTATGTTCTTTGCAAAAAACGGCGCGTTAAAATTCTCTGCAAGCGTAAAGCCCATCACCTTAGCCATGCCTCTCGCCATATTGATGCAGCCGTCAAAATCCGTATAAAGCTGAATATAAAACGCAGCCGCAGCTATAAACAACTCCACGGAACCATAGCTTGCATAATCTCCGAATACCTTCTCTGTCAGAATTGCCAGACGGTCCGCAATCACAAGCTTCTCAAAGTAGCCCCACATCATCAGCACAAGACCGTCTCTCACCCGTCCGCCGTCCCACAGCTTCCAGTTACGGCAATCCCGTATCTGCACAAGAAAGTCTTCCGCGCGTTCGATCGGTCCCGAAATGATTTTCGGGAAAAAGGAAACATACAGCGCATAAACAAGGAAATTCTTTTCCGCAGACGCCTTTCCATAATAAATATCGCTCAAGTAACTGATGATCTGAAACGTAAAATAAGAAATGCCTACCGGCATAACAAGCGAAAACGGCAGGGAAACCGGCTCCCGGCCCGCCAGTCCCAAAACGCCGTTTATGTTTTCCAATATAAAATCCGTATACTTAAATATAACGAGTACGGCAAGCGAGATCCCGACGCCCGTCCAAAGCGCGATCCGCTTTTTCCGCGCCGCCTCTTCCATACGCCTCTTTCCGCCGCCTTCCGCCAGCCCTTCCTCGCGGGACGCCCGGCTCTCTTCCGTGGTCTTTTCCATGCGCAGCCCGGCAGCGTAAGAGACTGCCGTCACCGCCAGAAGCACAAACACATATTTTGGATGGAACCGGAAATAAAACAGATAGCTGACAAGCAGCAGCCACGCCGTCCTCCACTTCCCCGGTATGATAAAATAAAACAGCAATACCAGCGGAAGAAATATAAAAAACTGATATGAATTAAAAGTCATGTTTTATCCCCTATTCCGTAACGTTTCCTTTCGTAATGGCGATCGGAGCGACGCCAAGCTCGTCATACCAGTATTTCCCACCGTTATGAAGCTGCAGCGATACCTCTGCATCTCCGTTCCAGTCAAACTGCATCGGCATATCGAAATATGCGCCGGGCGCCAGATTGCCCCATAAATTCGTCCC
This sequence comes from Lachnospiraceae bacterium, assembly GCA_017621975.1. Lineage (GTDB taxonomy): Bacteria > Bacillota > Clostridia > Lachnospirales > Lachnospiraceae > VSOB01. The sequence goes on from JAGARW010000184.1 coordinate 12,571, forward strand.
GATGTCTTCCCGCTCCCTACAGCCGACTTTTACGTCGTCAAACTCCGTATTGATATAAGCTCCTCCCGTATTCTGAACGCGGATCGTCACATAGCACGTATCTCCTTCTTCTTCCTGCGAAATCAGTTTATAGCTGACCCTGCCTTTCATATCCTCCGGTTCCCTCGTATAGTAATAAAGCGGCGTCTCATACTCGTTCATAACGATTTCCAGATTGCCCGCTTCCTTCGCCGCATTCAAAAGCGGTTCTATCCGCTCCGCCGGCGCATGAGAGGCAAGAATATAACATTTGTCTTCTTTCAGCACCTTTTCAATATCAGGCTGCGCGTCTTCACGATCTAGCGTATCCGTCGCCCATATAATATTATCCGTCTCCACGTTTCCGATACGCTCCGTCTCATAACCAATCTTATATTTGGTAACCGGAATACTCTGGTAATAAACATATACCTTTTCGCCTTCCGTCACATGATTTTCCAAATAAGCGATACAAGGATTGGCTTCCTCCCCCTTCTGATATACATTTTCCGCGTGACGGTATACGAGGATTCCATTGTTTGTAAGCATCAGCGTAAACATCAGAAAAACGGCTACGATCTCCGCCCGCCTGCTGCTGACTGCCATCTGGTCGATCGCATAAAATGCGAGGATCGTAAAGATCGGAAACGAAAAGCACCAGAGCCTGTCCGCAACCGGGAACATATGGATATACGAAGCAAAAAGCGTCACAGAAAAGCCGAGCAGGATCACCGCGCAGTATCTGTTCTTGGCGAAGACAATCCCGATGATAAAAGCAGCCAATACAAATGCTACCATAAAAATACGCGCTTCCCGGAACGTAATAAAAATCTCATAAACCATCGCCTGCGCCGTCTTCAAATCGTCTATGCTCTTTGGAATCAGCGGAAAGCTTGCGTTTTCCCAATAACTCTGCATACTGCCGCTGAGCGCAATGCCTCTCAGCCAGTAAACATAATATACGATAAAGCTTACGCCCACGCCGACCCCCGTCAGAACGCTGTTTCTTACAAGCGTTTTGTTTTTGGTAAACACGCCGGAAAAAAATTCATACAAAAGAACGCCTCCGATAAAAAAACATGCCGGATTGGCGCCCCAGATAAAGACCATAAATCCGAGCATCATCTTCCACCATGCAAGCTTCTTCTCTTTATGGAAGTAATACAGCACAAGCACAAGCAGCACCCAGATACATTCCGAAAGGTATTGTTTAAACTCATTGGAATATTTCAGAATAAAGTTCATATTTGCAAGAAACGCCGCCACAAGAACCGGATATTTGATGCGGAACAGTTTCTTTGCCACATACGCGCTCAAAAACAAGACCGCGATATAAGCCAGAATCGAAAAGCTGCGCAGCACAAATTCCGTATTGCCGAATAGCATCGTAAGCAGCTTCACAAGATATAGGTACAGGACCGGAGCACTCTGATCCCATTCGAATACGCCGCTTGTCAGCCCTAGGAAGGACCGTTTGCTGAAAGAAAAGGCGAGCATCGCCTCATCCAGCCAGAGAGTTCTGCCGACACAGTTCATAAAAATACTGACGCCGATTCCCAAGAGTATGATTAAAAAGCCTAATAAATTAACGGCTTTCTCTAGTTTTGACTGTCTGTTCCATATTTTCATCAGCGCTTTTCCATCTGCTTTTAACTTCATCATTCATCCTTCTTCTTTATTTTTATTTGCATTTGATCATTTTCTCATTATTTTCCAGTATATCAAATCTAAAAATTCATGTAAACTCTATCGTTGTTTTATTTTCTAAAGTATGATAGCATTTAGGTAGTTATTGGATATAATACTATCATTCCATAAAGGACGGTTTCTTATTTATGAAAATCTGTTTCGTACTTCCCCACTTCTATCCCTATGTGGGCGGTGGGGAGCGCATTTTTTATGATATGGTAAAAGGACTTTTAAAACGCGGACATGAGATCCGTGTTCTCGCAAGAAACGTCGGCGAAGAATATATGGGACATAAGACAGTTGAAGGGATGGAAGTCTATTATTTCCCTTGGAAGTCCTTGTTCGGGCATCCGATTGTCCCCGCAAAGGATATTGAAGAGCACGTCGCATGGTGCGACATCGTACATGCTTCTATTTTCACACCTGCATTTCCCGCAAGCCGTCTGGCGCGTAAATATAAAAAGCCGTCTGTCCTGACGGTACATGAGGTACGCGGTCCGAAATGGTTCTGGGTAGAGGATTTCATCCATGCGACGGGCTTTTACTTATATGAACAGTTCGTATGCAGGCAGCCGTTCGATGTATACCACGCCGTATCGCAGGCGACCCGGCGCGATATTCTGGCATACTGCGGCAAGCATAAAAACGTCGTCTGTGTCTACAATGCGGTCAATGAAATGGATACCTCCATTGCGGAAAAATCTTCCCTCAATCTGCGGGACTATTTCGGTCTCGGAGATACGCAGCGTATCTTTCTTTATTACGGCAGACCCGGTCAGACAAAAGGGCTTGATGTCTATCAGGAAGCGATCCGCTTACTACAGACAAGAGGCGTAGACCTCTCTGATATCCGTTTCTGTTTCATACTTGGTGCGGAACCTGCGGGACTGCGACGCAAATTTATTAACTCCATTCATAAATACGGTCTGGACGATAAAGTACTGATCCGGGATTCTCTGCGGAGAGAGGATCTTTGCAGATGTATTCTTCAGGCGGATTACGTCGTTGTTCCTTCCGTAACGGAAGGCTTTGGGCTCAGCGCGTTGGAGGCATGCCAAATGGGCAAAAAGATCATTTCCAGCACCGGCGGGGCGCTGACCGAGGTCGTCTACGGAGATTGTCTCTTCTTTGAAAACAGAAACAGCAAGGCGCTTGCCGACCGCCTGCAAAGCGTCATCGAAAAAGGCGACGCGGCATTCGATCACGTACCGCAGCGCAGCTTCCCTTATGAAGAGATGGTAGACGGTATTGAAAATATCTACAAAACCTTTATAAATTGACGAAGCATCAGAAAAAATATATAATAACTACCGAAAAGACGAGATTTCATTCTTATTATAATAGTTATCGATAGAAAGAAGGCTAATCCTATGGAAGAAAAGAAAAGAGAAATACAGTTATTCACCCCTACCTTTGAGGTAGACGAATGTCTGGAGGAGATCAGGGAATGCTTAGAAAAGGGCTGGACAGGCTTAGGTTTTAAAACAGTGCAGTTTGAAGAAGCATGGAAAGCTTATACCGGACTTGCAAACGCTTATTACTTAAATTCCGCAACGGCAGGTCTGAATCTTGCGGTCGAAATCCTTAAAGAAGGCTATGGATGGGCGGACGGCGACGAGATTATTACCACACCGCTTACCTTTGTCTCCACAAACCATGCGATTCCGCTTGCCGGAATGAAGGCTGTTTTTGCAGATATTGACGATACCAACTGTCTCTCTCCGGCTTCCGTAGAGGAACGCATCACCGAGAGAACAAGAGCCGTCATCTATGTCGGCATCGGCGGCAATACAGGACATTACGAAGAGATCGTATCAATATGTGAAAAGCATGACCTCAAGCTGATCCTAGACGCAGCCCATATGTCCGGCACACGTCTCCACGGCGAGATTCCGGGCAAGGAAGCCGAAGTTGTCGTATACTCCTATCAGGCAGTCAAAAATCTGCCGACTGCGGACAGCGGCATGGTCTGCTTCAAAAAGAAAGAATTTGACGAGACCGCGCGCAAAAAGGGCTGGCTCGGTATCAACAAAGACACATACAGCCGCACGGTCAACGCAGGCAATTATAAATGGAAATATGATGTAGAATACATTGGACAGAAGCTGCACGGCAATTCCGTCATGGCGGCTATCGCTCTCGTCCAGCTCCGCTATCTCGACAGAGACAACGCGTACCGCAGACAGCTTGCGGCTTGGTATCGGGAGCGCTTCCTTGCCTATCCGGAACTGATCGAGCTTATTTCCGTTCCCGACGGATGCTCCTCTTCCTGCCATCTGTTCCAGATTCTCGTAGCGAACCGCGACGAAATGATTCTGGCGCTGAATTCCGCAGGCATTTATCCCGGCGTCCACTATGCGGACAATACGCTCTACCGCATGTATGCGTACGCGCACGGCACATGTCCGCGGGCAGCTTATGTCAGCGATCATGTGATTTCTCTGCCGATGCATATGCGGCTGACCTACGACGACGTGCAGTATATCTGCGACGAAGTCATCAAGATCGCAAAGGAGCAGGCAGCTAGTCAGTCAGCAGGGAATTGAGGGAAAGACGATGGATCATACATTGACATGTACTGACGGCGAAATGCTGCTTTGTCCGCTTTCCCCCGAAGACAGCGAAAAATATCGTCGACTCCGTAACCATGAATGCAACCGGAGATGCTTTCTTTTCTCCGGTATTATCACAGCGGACGCACAGCGAAGCTGGTACGGCAATTATTTAAAAAAAGATGATGATTATATGTTCTCCATATACAATCAAACCGGGCAGTTCCTTGGCGGAGCCGCCCTTTATAATATACAGGCAGATACGGCGGAATTCGGCAGACTGCTCATTGACAGGACTACTGCCGGAAAAGGCGGAACGGGGCGTCGGGTTCTCATGCTTTTGTGCCGTCTTGCAAAAGAACAACTCCGTTTGTCCCGTCTGCACCTGGAAGTATTTGAAGACAATCTTCCGGCAAAAAAAACATACGAAAAGTCCGGTTTCATTTGCAAAAAAAGATACCTTTCACCCGATGGCACAAGATATTTGAATTATATGGAAAAAATATTGTAAGCAATGAGGATACGACATGAAAAAAGTAATTTTAATTACTTCTACGTACAACGGAGCCGTTTATCTGCCTGCAATGCTTGACAGCATTGCAGCGCAAACCTATACCGACATTGATCTGTACGTCAGGGACGACGGTTCCAAAGACAACAGCGTAAAAATCTTAAAGCAATATCAAAAATCCTTTCCCGAAGGGAAACGCATTATCCTTATCAATGAAAAAGACAACGACTGGGGCAATAAAGGTTCCCATCAGAGCTATCGCTACCTGATCCGCAGTCTCGGCAATGCAGATTACTATTTATTCTGTGATCAGGACGATGTCTGGGCGCCTGATAAGGTGGAGCGCGCAGTGTCTCATATGGAACAATATGCACCGGAAATTCCTGTTTTGTATGTCCATAATTATTATGTCTGCGACGGCAGTCTGAACATAAAACACACCCTTCCAGACAGACCGAGCGTCACCCCAAAGGAAATGCAGGAAGTCTCTCTTTCCAAAGTCATTATGACCGGCACATGGGGCGGCGTCGGCATGGCGCAGGGATTCAACCGCACCTTAAAGGAACTGACCTTTGACTGCGGAGAGATTACGCCGTCCGTTGCCGTCGACTGCTGGATCTCATGGGTTGTCGCCGGTATGAACGGCGCGCTTATTTACGATAATAAACCGCTTGCTTATTACAGGCGGCATACAGGCACTTATAGCTCCGGCGGCGCGGGCGGTCTGCTCCGTTACAAAGACTGGCGCCGTCATATGAACCGTCACTGCAGCAATATCACAAACGGTATCCGCGATTACAACAGACTCTACGGAGAACGCGTATCAAAGGAGCGGGCGGCTTTTCTCGTTCTCTTTGACAGCCATAACAGGCTGGGAAAATTCTGTTATCCGCACAGACTTCGGACAAGCCTGCTTGACGAAATTGCATTCCGCCTTTTGATTTTGCTCGGAAAAATCTAAATCGCTCTAATTTTGATATAATCATGCCATTATAGGAGACTTTATGTTCAAAGAAGCGCTTGTCGGTATTTTTATTCTTTTTCTTTTTTATCTGCTCTGCAGATTCTTATGGTCCAGAAACAAAAAACTGCTTTCCGGGCTTGTTTTTGTCCTGCTTACGGTTTCCTGCGCTGCCAACATAATCTATAATGCTTTTGTCATGTTTCCTGACTTTTATATGGACACTGTCAGCGGCAAGTTCCGTTACGGTACGTTTCGCGGAAATCTGTTCTCCTATTCGGATGAATTTATGTTTCAGGATAACATCTTATTTCCTGTTTTGAGAAACCGCACTGTGCTTCTGGACGATACCGCAGATTTCTATAAAAAATTTTTTTCCCTTTATTCCAAGGATTGCGTATCCTTTACTCCCCCCTCCGCAGACAGGGAGACTGTCATCCTGCATAAAGAGGATTTTGATTTTTCTCACGAATTTTCCTGCATCGGCATTATGGATTATGTCAAAGAGGAAATTCCCGATGCGCTGACCGATTCCTTTGAAGAAGAAATTTATCCGTATGTTTATATCAATACGGCTTCGCTTCGCGGCGCCGAAGGACTTGTCGTTATCATGGATGAGGATTATACCTTATATGTCATGAGCGGCGCATACTATTACGAAATTACCGGAGGAAATGACAATGCTTAAAAACACAAAAAAAATCAGTATTCTTTTTGCCTCCCTTTCCTTTCTTTTCTTTCTTATAAGTATGTTTCTCAACAAAGATTATTTTGAGGCGATCGCATATGACAGTGTATTTCTGTATCAGGGAAAGCAGCTCCTTGCAATCATTCTTTTATTTGCCGCCGGCTTTTGTTTCTTATGCGGCGTCATGAAACGCCTGCCGGCGGGATGGATCGTTTTATACGCATTCCCGGCAGGCGCATGCCTTTGGGTATTTGCAAGCCTGTTTTTGCTGCTGCTCGGAATCCCTTATACGTTTGGTCTGACAATCGGGCTGATTGCCCTATGCCTTGCTTCGATACACGGCATACGCATATGGCGTTTCCGCCGTTTTGCATCCGATTCCGACGGGAAGAGAAACGGCTGGAACACAGCGATTCCGTTTTTCCTGCTGTTGCTCGGACTTGCCTGCCTTGCTTCCAGCGGCTTTGTCTATAAATTCGTAAGCTATGATTCTTATTTCTATTTTACAAATTACGGTCATACGCTGACGATCACGAATAATTTCCGCGATATTGCAGGCAATAACAGCTTTACGCTGACAAATATCAGCCAGTTTCTGCCGCTGTTAAATTCCTACGCCTCTTTTTGGGGACTTGACCAGTGCTTTCAGATACAGGCTTTTCTTGCTGCAAATACAGCCATATGCTTTTTTTACGGTCTGTATGAATATTGTCTCAGTACAAAAGCGGACGGCAGCCTGTTTCCCTTAAAAGGGGCGTCCGCACATGGTAACGCTCTTCTTTTCAGCGCCCTCTTTACCCTGCTTTTGCTTTCTTCTACTTCTTTTATTACAGTCGCAAGCTGGGTACTTGCCAATATGTACTGCATGGTATATATTTTTATGCTGTTCCTCTCTTCCTTTCTGGTGTCACACTTGCAATACGAAAAAGGGGACAGTCTTATTCTCATCTCCATCTGGTTTGCCGCGCTGACGCTGCTGCGGAAGGACGGCATCATATTCGCCGCTTTCTTTTTGATCTGCTTTTGCGCGGGAGAATTGTTTTCCAAAAAGCAGCTTGCGCTTTGTTTTCTTCCTGCAGTCTTTGCGGAAGCGGCATGGCTCTTTTATGTGCGCGTTGTTTTGTCCGCAAAGGTGTCGCAGGCAACTTATAGCTCGATCGCCAATAACAAAAATATTTTCTTCGTATGCTGCATCATAGCGGGAAGTATTCTGTATCTGCTGATCGCTCACGATATTTTGAAATGGCTGGAAAGAAAAATTCCGGCATTGACAGAATATATTGTTCTGTTTGCCGGAATGCTTATGCTATTCGCCGCGTCAATTAAGATGAAAAATCTTGATATCATTATTGACAATGTGGATTTTGTCATCCGTAATATGTTCCGCTATCCTTCTTCCTGGGGAATCAGCGCTCTCTTCTTTGGAGTGCTCCTTACCTTCTCTCTAACTGCTTTACTTAGGCTCGACTATCTGCATTTTTTATGGAGCGGCTATGCTTTCCTGAACCTTGTATCGTATTGTATTGTCGATAACAAATCCTTCTGGCTCAACTGGGACGATTCCTACAACAGGGTACTTCTGCAGATCGTGCCCGTATTTGTCTTTATTATGGCTGTAAAGATACTGCCCCTCCTTCAATCCGGTAAACAAGATCGCAGTTCTGAATCGTAGACAGACGGTGCGCAATGATAATAAGCGTTTTGCTGCCAGCCAGATAATCGATCGCTTCCATCACAGCCGCTTCCGTGTCGTTATCAAGCGCGGAAGTGGCTTCATCCAGTACAAGCACCTCAGGATTATGATAAAGCGCTCTCGCAATACCGATACGCTGTCTCTGCCCTCCGGAAAGCCGTACGCCGCCTTCTCCGATCACCGTATCCAATCCGTCTTCCAACGTATCAACAAATTCCTTTAGCTGCGCCTCTTTTAATGCCTCCTGCAGTCTGCTTTCATCGATTTTATCTTTTCCGATTCCAAAAAGAATATTATCGCGGATCGAAGCATCCAAGAGAGAGATCGTCTGCGGAATATAGCCAAGCTTGCGGTTCCATGCATGAATTCCATTTCTGATATTCACACCGTCGACAAGCACTTCCCCTTTTTGCGGTTCCAACAGACCGAGTATAATGTCCGCCATCGTCGTTTTTCCCTGTCCGGACGGTCCTATTAATGCGACCGACTTATTTTTCGGAATGACAAGCGAGGCATCGGAAAACACATTTTTCTCGGTATTCGGATAGTGGAAGCTGATATTATGAACCGTTATTTCTTTTTCAAATATAATGTCAGCCGTGTCCTCCGCAGCTTTCATATTTTCCAGAAGGCTGTCGATCTCTTTCAAATCGTGGTAAATGGCGTCGATCGCCGGCTTACTGAACATGATCCGGCTTAAGTATTCCGCCATGCGGTTCGCAGACGGCAGCATGCGGAACGCCGCCATTGCAAAAACGGAGATCGTCGGAACAAAAGACGCTGCGTCAGCGCCGAGCGCCACCTTGACGCATACGATCAGCAGCAGCCCGGAAATGGAAATCGTCTCCATAACGGGTTTCGGAATCATTCCGTATACTTTAAATCTGCGATTGCTTTCCGCATAGTCTTTATATTCCTCATTGTATTCTTCTACAAATACATGCTCTCTGTTTAATACCTTGATCTCCTTGATGCCGCCGAGCGCTTCCAGCACCGCCTGTCTTGTACTTCCCTGTTTGTCGCGGCTTCTCCTGCCTGCTGCCTTTAACCGTTTCTTGAACACTTTCATAAAGACAAGACCGAACAGTCCGACAAGCGCGATCACGCCAAGCGTAATCGTTACGTCCTGATAAAGAAGGAACAAAAGCAGTGCAAGGCACACCCCGCCCTCCGAAGCAAGCTGCAATCCGGCAAGAATCGCTTCAAAAAAAGAAACCGTATCTTCGTTGATATTGCGGCTCAGCTCCGCGCTGTTATGGTCAAGGTGAAATAAATACGGCTGTTTCATATAACAGTCCATCATCTTATACGAAAGTCTGCGTTGGTTCTCATAGGTAAAGCGATACTGCATGCTGTGCATCCTATAAACATATATATTCTTCACAATATAAACGACAATGATCGCTCCGCCCAGAAAAACAATATACTCATTGATATTCCGAAAGCCAAGCATTCTGTATATGCCGCCCAGATACGGATTTTCCAGCATCTGATCCGGACTCAGCACCGCGCTGATGAAAGGAAGCACCGCGCTGACGCCTACCAGCTCCACAAAAGCGCCTATAATAATCACGACAAAAAGCAAGGCAGCTTTCAGCTTCTGCTTTTCGTCAAAAATATAACATATTTTTTCCCATGTACCGACTTTTTTCCGATCCATTTCAGACTGTCTCCTTATTATAGCACGTCGTCCCAGTTCCACGGAAAACGCTCAATATCTTCTTCGATCAGTTCTGTTCCGATCTGCACTTCGATAAAATCCACGCCTTCTCTGGACGCCATCGCATGTTTGTGCTCCTTAGGAATGTAAAGCACGTCTCCGCGGCGGACCTCCCGCAGCTTCCCGTCAAGCAAAAACAGCCCCGTTCCGTCAATAATCGTCCATATTTCATCTCTCAAATGATGAAGCTGACAGCTCAGTCCCCTGCCCGCTTCAATATGAAGGCTCTTTGTCAGGGAATTTTCTTTTCCCGACCGGCACTGCTGAAAATCGAGCACCTTATACTCGCCCCACTGACGTTTCTCATACATCGGCCGGTTGTGAACCTGCTCCACATACGGCTGCAAATAAGAGCTCGCATGCTTATCGCTGACAAGGATGCCGTCGGCACTCGCAACGACTACCATATCCCTCAGTCCAAGCGCAACGATCGGAATCTCCAGTTCGTTGATCACATGCGTATTGCTGCACTGCTCTCCGCGGATCACAAAACCGCCGTCCGGCTTTTGCATCTTCTCCGTCAAAGTATTCCATGTTCCAAGGTCATTCCATTCCCCGTCATACGCAACATATATCGCCGAAGGATTCTTTTCAACCACTTCGTAGTCAAAGCTGATGCTCGGCAGGCTGTCATATTGTCTGTACAGGCTGTCATAAGAAACCTCGCCGATCTCCTTTAAAATCAGCTCCTTGGCAAAAGCAGCCCGAAATACAAAAACGCCTCCGTTCCACCGTGCGCCTTCCGCGACCAGCTTTTTTGCCCTGTCAAGCCCAGGCTTTTCCACACATTGCGCCACATGGCCGTACTGCCCATCCGTCTGCATTGTTCCCTGAATATAGCCGTACTTTTCAGACGGATAAGTCGGTTTCACGCCAAGCAGACAAAGCTGTGCCCCGGAATCCAAAAGCGCGCGCTCCATCTCAAGAAGCTTTTGGAAATAATCCTGCTCCACATACGGATCGACCGGAAGTACGGCAATGACCTCATCCTCCGGCATCCGCTTTTTATCAAGCAGATATGCCACAGACAGCAGAATCGCCGGATACGTGCCGCGTCTCGACGGCTCCGCTACCTTTTCCATCTCATTGCCGACCTGACGGCGGATCGAATCGCTCTGCGCGTCGCTGGCAGCAATCAATATTTCAATATCGGGATAACTCTTTCTGATCTGTCTATGAATACGCTGGATCATAGACTCCGAACTGCCGTTTTCATCCTGTAATACTTTCAAAAACTGCTTTGACCTCGCTTCGCTGGAAAGCGGCCAAAGGCGCTTTCCCGAGTTGCCTGATAATAAAATAATTTTCATTTGAATCCTCTTGTCTTTTCAGATTTTATTTCATAACATTTGTCAAGTGTTTTTATTATATCACAAATATAAATGATTCACTACAAAAGATGACATTTTAAGTATGCAAAAACTCCCCGAAGCCTTGCTGCGGAGAGTTTTACAATGTCAATTTCAGTAATTTTAAAATTATCTGTAAGGCTTCTTATTATTTGTCAGCCCTAAAAGATAATCTACGCTTGTATTGTGATAATTTGCCAATTCTATCAGTACCTGCGTCGGTATGTCGTTTGCGCCTGTTTCATATTTAGAATAACCTGTTTGAGACATATTCAATATTTTTGCCATCTCTGTCTGTGACATATCTTTATCTTCCCGTAAATCGCGTAACCTCGGATACAATGTATAATTCCTCCTCTTTCGTATTTTTTCATAATTATATCATCTTCTATATAACCCATTTTGTTTTAATCCAAAATAGGTTATTTTGTTTCAAAAAAATTATTTTTCAAGAAGCTGATAAAGCGCGAATATTGTGAAAATAATCATTTTAATCTAATTCTATTGATTCGTACGATACATGTCAATTATCTAGTATAGATATTTAATAAACATTCGTATCACACGAAAGAACTGTTTCTTTGACTTCCCACTTTGGCATAACTATTGTTTCACGCAATGTTATATATTATAATGAAATGCATAAATATTAGCAAAATATCGGTAAAGTATACCGATATACCGTTCGGAGGAGAAACGATGTACAGAATCGCCATATGCGATGACGATAAAGGGTTTGCGGAAGAACTGCACCATTATATAAAAGAATTCTGCTGCAAGCATGGGATCGAAGCGCTTTTGAAAGCATACACAGACAGCGACGAGCTTATGGATGTCATTGATAATAAGAATTTTTACGATCTGTATATCCTTGACGTCCGCATGCCCGCCTACTCCGGTATGGAATTATTGGAAGTATTCCAAAAAAGAGCTGTTACGACAGACGTCATTCTGCTTACCGCATACATGGATTATGCCGTCGACGCATGCCGCTATCAGCATGTATTCCGTTATATTCCCAAATCACTGTACAAGCAGAGGCTGGAACAGGCTCTGAAAGATTTTTTCATTAAAATGGAACAGGCGCAGGGACACAGACCTTACGTCATACATAATCACCGCATTTCAGTGAAATTTTATCAGGAAGATATTGTCTACATCTACAAAAACCGAAAATATGCCGTATTTGTAAAAAAGAACGGCGAAGAAGAACGGGAACGCGCTACGCTGGCTTCCGTTTATGAAAAATTAAACAGTCCCGATATGATTATGCTTGACCGATGCTATATCGTTAATCTGCTGCATATCAGCAAAATCCAGTCAACCGAAGTCATTCTGGGAACCGGCATTTCCCTGCATACAAGCAAAGGGAATATCCAAAAAGCAAAAGAGGCTTTCTGCAGCTACTGGGGAGAGTTGATATAAGGAAATACGCAGAAGACTGTCATAATTCCTCCAGCATACTCTCAAACCTCTTTTTCTTCCTGCCTTCCTCCTCGCCGATCGTTTTCAGGAACCGCATCGCCGTTTCAATCCGTTCGTCTACCCAGCCAAGGCTGGCTCTTATTTCTGCATAATTTTCATCCTCCGCCAGTTCCTGAAAATCATACTGCCGCTTATTCCGGTATGTCTGCTTCAAATATTCCAAGGCGCTGTTTCTCTTAGCGTCCCATCGTTCCATACTTTCAACATAATCAAAGCCAATCATATCAAGCGTCAGGCTCAGTATCTGATACAAATAGGAATTTTCTACCCGAATAAAAATCCCTTCTTTCTCACTTTCTATTTTATTGATACTGATCCCGCTATAGATCGTCTGTACAACGTCTTTCTGCGGATTATGATAATATTTCTCTATTACCTTCAACCCCGGTCTTAAAACATTTTGGGCAAACCGCTCTGGCTGCATATCGCAGAGCATGTTTAAAAAGCTGCTTGTCATCCTTCTGCTTTCCTTTTTCAGCCATTCTGTCAAAAATGTTTCCTGCTGGGTATCCGTAAGACGCATCACATAAACAGCGGCAAAATATTCCTGAAAAGACCGGTGCGTAAAACGATAATTCAGCCCCTCATGAACAAGCATGCATACTGCATTTGTCAAGTCTTCTAAATATGCCTCGCTTGAAAAATTCATTCTAAATTTATCTTTAGCCTTTTCTATCATATCCAAAGCTGCCGATTCCGAAAATTCATACCGGTTGTGGAAAAATGACTGAAAACAAAAATAAGAAAATACTTTCTTAAACTCTTCATAACCAAGCTGAGATTCCTTTTCTCTTTGATATGCCCCTTTATAGGCATCATGCTTATGAAACAATGCAGCAAACGCCTGATCATAAAAATCATTCAAATGATCCGGTATGGACACCCTATCCTCAAAGGTCATAAGCATGATCGTCAAAAGCAATGGATTGGATGCAAAAGACTCATATTTTTCAAACAATTCTTCATCCAAGGCTTTATAAAATTTTTTCTTAATATTCTTTTCATAATCAAGCCTATCAATCAGAGCCAGAGCTTGTTTTTTATTCAGCGGAAGCGCTTCTACTTCTACAAAATCGGACCATCCGTGAAACTCCGGCAAAGGTCTTGAAGAAACAATGTAATAATTATCTGAATAACGATTACAAAATTGGATCAATTCACTTGATACCTTATCCGATAATATATTTTTTACCTCATCATATCCGTCAAACAGAAAAACATATCTGCCCGTTTCCAAACTATAGGTAAAATACTTTTCCTCTAACCGGAAATGGAATACCCGCATGACATGATGATAGATATACTGTTCGAGTTCAATGTCCTTAGCCTCAAATTCATTCAGCCCGCGCAATTCGACCAAAACAGGAATTCTTTCCTGATTCATGATCGTATTCAGGAAAAAGTGCTTCATCATAATACTCTTCCCGATTCCGCCCGTACCGGTAACGATTAGCTTATGCCCTATATCCAGCAGATGATTAATATCATCTGTCTCTACGAGCCTGCCTGCATGCTCCACTCCGATGCATTCATAAAACGTATACAGGTTTTTCGGTTCCCGTCCATACAGGATCGTTTTTGATTTCTCATAATACGCTTTTGTTCTGACCAGATACGTTTCAAACGCCGTTCCAAAGGTCACCTCATCCTTTTTAGACAAATCAGAAAAATACCCTACCGTCTTATTATATACGACACCGGCTATATTTTTTGACAGCTCCGCAATCACTTCTGCCGTAATTTTCGCAGTATCCAGTTCCATCCCGTATCTCCTTATCGTTTGTATCGTATTTCTGATATGACGCCCATCGGATCATCCTTTATTTTATAACACTGTAATACAGCTGCTTTTGGCTCTTCGGCTTTTCCGGAATGCTCATCCGGATCATTCCCTGCTCCACCAAAGGCATAATGTGCCGCTGAATCGCATAAGTAACAGAAGTAAGTCCCAGATAATCGCATATTTCTTTTCTCGTCCTTGGCGTTTGGCAAAACAACAGAAGATTCCTGATATTCTCATCATATTCCGCTTCCGCATTTTCATTGCTTTGGTATGCGTTGTAAAACTTAACTACAAAACTGCCTCTTTCGTCCAAAAATTCCGGTTCTCGCAAATGATATTCCCGCATTGCTTTTCGAATGGTCGGGATACCCGAATAGCGGTTTTCTGTAATGCCCATGACCTCCAATGCACAAGCCAAAACCGGGTTTCTCGTATCAGGCTGCGCTTTACCAAGCTGATCTATCCTAATCCTTCCATAAATGCCGCCCGGATTCCGTATTTCCATCCTGTCCTCAAACAAAATAATCTGTATTGGCATACCTTCCGTATGAATGCTGTAATCCCGATGTACCAGAGCATTAACGACTGCTTCCCGGACAGCAGTCATCGGATATTCTGTGCGATCGTCTCTCCTGCCGCTGTCCGCATTAATAATGGTTCGGCTTTTCATATTTTTACGTATAAACCGGAGCGCACTCTCAAGCATTTGAGGAATATTTCCTTCTATTCTCTGATTATCAAGAAACCTTTCTCCTAATTGCCCCGTCTCTCCGACTTCTTTTCCAGGAACGACAAGCGCAGTTATGCAAAGCTGTGGAAAATACGCTTGGGGATATAAGGAAAATAAAAGCGCTGTGCTTAATGTAATCTTTCCATTCCGCGTAATACTCATCAATTCATACAGCTCTTTTTCCGCTATAGAAGCAAGATTGGTCTTTCCGATTCGAAGCGCCCGGACATATGAGTTGACAGCATTCTCATCTAACGCCTGAAAAGTCGCACGTTCTATTTCTCTCACATCGTCCTGATACTTCCTTCGAAATGCCTCATAACTATATATCTCATATTCCGTCATCGGCTCATCGCTATCGCCAATCCTCACAAATGCGCCCTTCATTCGTCCCTGACCGCGATAATAACAGGGGCGGTCTGCCAAATCAATAGACGGTATCTCCGCCGCTACAAAACTCTTCCCATCTTTTTCTATCACAGTAAGCAGCGGTCTGACTACAGGCTCCATCTGTAGGCATTGCTCATTTATGCACTTTTGCAAATCCTGCGCATCATAAACGCCTGCCTGCGTATAATCCGCATCTTCCTCAATTCCAAAAATGATAATCCCTCCGTCATCCTGATTAGAAAAACTGGATAACGTATCATAAAGCCGCTTAGGGCAGCCCTTTCCTGCACTCTTCAATTCAAGTATTTGTGTTTCACATTTCATTTTTTGAATTTCATTTAATTTTTCAAGAAACTCTTCTCTTGTCATTTTTGTTTTTACCTTTTTATTTTAGATTCTGCCACTATATTTAAGTTTATTCAAGAATCTAAAATATTATGTTAAATATTTGAGTTTCTATTTTAGTTCTTATTTGAGTTCTTATTTGAATTTCTATTTACCTTTCTTCAATTCCCGCTCCATCATCCTCACGATATGACCGATATTGCCGTCTCCTGCAAAGCGTCCGCAGTCAAAAAAGTCTTCCTTTGCATCGATCCATGAAAGCGTCTGAAATTCTTCGACCAAAGTCACCTCTTTATTCAGTATCCCGCCAAAAATCTCAAGCTTCATATCCGTCTGATAATATACCATATCCATCAGGTAAATCAGTTCTGTGTCCTTATCGGTAATGCCGGTCTCCTCATACAACTCCCTATAAGCGGCGTCAAAGCTCGTCTCACCGTCTTCTATCTTTCCCCCTATCAGGTTCCAAAGCCCCCGGTATGGAGGCTTTTTCCTTTTACAGAACAGAATCTTATTTCTTTCTTCATTATAAATTAAAATACAATTATATTTTTTCATAACTACACTCAAAATACCATATCCTTTGATATTGGTCTCTTTGCATAGTGGCTTCTGATTATTGTATGCGTCATAATAATGTAAAGAGTAATCAGAATTAAAGCTCCATTGAAGGTACAAACAGCAATCTGAGACGGCAGACTAGCGACCAGTGCCTTCGCCCATTCCGTCTCTATGCGGAATATTACAAATGTAAAAACAAGCCATATCGCCATCATAGCGCTTCCCACTATAAGGAAACCCATCGCAATCTTATCCCATATCTTCATTTTAACCTTGTCCTTCCTTGAGCACCATCTGATAAACGCCCAGAATGCCACTACACATAGGAAGTACCATTGAATATCCGGCGGCAGCGCCGGACCCATACAGCCTTTGATCTCTGCCAGCCTGCCGGAATCCACTCCATATGTAACGATCGCCGAATATACCGCTCCAAGCACAAACTGCATGCTTCCCCGCTCCATGTCAGACACAAGCGAAACCGCCATATCCATTGATTTACATTCATACGGAGCAGGCGATCCGTCAAGCAGCTTCTCTTTGTTGATTCTGTATACGTTCCGGTTTAAAATATCCTGCCGATCAAGCCATTCGTCATAATAAATCGCTTCATTTTTCGTTGCTAACGTCAGATTATTCTTCTTGTCTTTTGTACTCTTCCCGTCTCTAAATAAAATCCAAACCGAAGAATCCTCCAGGATATGATAGCTTTCAGGCGGACATATATAAACAGAAAGGTAATCCAACAAACATTTGCTTTTCTCATCCGTAGGCAGAGTAAGCTTAAACACAAAACCTTCTTTCGCCGATATTCGCTTTGTAAGCTTAATGCTTGTCTTGACCCAGCTAATGCAGTCTATTCCCTTGTGCCATGTCCTAGGCACATAAACGCCATATCCGTTATCCATTGGGTTCACTACGCCTGCGCATGAGATACACTTTTCCTTTTCTAAATAAAGATATTTTTCACCGTTTTTTATCTTTGACAGATTACGGTCAATTTTAACAGATTTGCCTAATATTTCTCCAAGATACTTAGACAGCTCCGCCTGATTACCGACCTCCTTGCATTCGCCCCAAAGCGGCGTTATTTTATCAAGCTCTTCACAAAAATCGTTAATCTGATTTTCTACTTCAATAATATTCGTATCCGCGGCGTTGTCTTTTACCCTAAACGTGACCTCCAGTCTGAAATTATCCGCCAATTCGCTAATATTCTGCATGAAACTTTCATCGCCGTTTCCGCCGGTCAAAAGCGCCGTATATACATCTATTTCATTCCGATTGATAAAGATTACCTGTCTTAGCTTTTTGATCTTCAAATTACAAAACGACTCACTATTTGTATTCTGTATTTTACACTCTAACTGCATATTTCACCCGCATACTGCTTTTTATCTTTTCTTATATAATGTAATCAGTATATATTCGCCCGTTAAATACTGCGCTTTTTCAAACTTTTCTCTTATTTGATTCGTAAACGAAGCGTTCCAACTCATATTCCGATACTGGACGATCTTCTGATAGCTTCCGATTCTCTTTAGAAACTCAATAAATTTATCAAATGTGTCGATTTCTATTTGAAAATTACAGATCTCAAATTCTACTGTTTCCTGCCCTGCTCCGCAATTCAGCAATATATCCGATAACTGTTTTTTATCTTTTCTTCCTAAAATATCTAAGTCGTCGCCTGCTGCCCCGAATACCTCCTGCAAGTGTCTTCCGCCCGGCGTATAAACCATCAGTATGCCGTCTTCATTTAAAAGCTCTATCGCCTTTTTAAGAGTTTCCTCTGCATCCGCCATATGATGCAGTACAAATTTCAGTACGATCATATCAAATCGATCGTCTCCAAAATCATACTCCAAAAAATCATGATTAATAAGCTTCCATTCTTTTGCATAGAAATCAGCTTTTCTCTGTGCCTGCCTGATCATCTCACAGCTAATATCAATTCCTGTCATGCGGCAGTTGTGAATGCTCTGATCTATTTTCAGAAGCAGACCGCCTGTAGCGCAGCCAATATCCAATACGGACATCCCGTCATGTCCGCACTTCTTGATCTTATCGTAAACAATATTGTCTTTTCCTGCCTTGATCAGCCTGCCCTTTGTGTCCCAGCCTTCCGCAACGCCTCCGCTGAATACCTGTTTGATTTTTTCATTGTAAGCCCTGCGGCTCTCTTGGTTTAATTGATTTATCATTCTAATATCCTACCTGTGCGAATATTTTTTCTGTTATATTTACTATATTCATTTTTTCTCCTTTTTACAAGCTGAATCGTCAATATTTCTTCCGTCAGTCTTTTATTATCGAAGAATGGATAAATATCCCCATTTATACCGTATCTGTCTATTATAATACTATTGATAACGTATAATTAATTTCGCAAATTCAATTTCATAAAAATAGACATGGTCTATAGCCGTTTGGTAGAATTAAGTCACCACAACAAAACCTATCAAAGGAGGCTATAAACCCATGTCTGATAAGATTATACAGCTAAA